>JBOGIV010000364.1:0-5406 GCA_050747925.1 Vicinamibacterales bacterium | reverse complement strand
TGAATGATCGTCCTCCCGTTTCTCAGTCTTCAGTCATCGATCGTTCCGGCGGCACGATGTTCTAGCGACGGTGACGCTGCTGATATTCGCGGATTGGGTACCGCCAGACTTCTGTGCGTCGCGGAGCTGCCTCACTCTAGGCACGGACATCTCAGCCGAAGCTGACGCCCTTCACGTCCTCGAGGATTCTCCACCTGGCCACCGTGCCGCCGAAACGATCGAGGAACCAACACGTCATGTCCCTGCGCCGAGTGTCACCGCGGCGCCGGCGCCACCTCCTGCGCAATCGCCCAGATGAACCCCGTGAGCTCGTGCGCGATCGCCGTCGCCACCGTCGGCTTCGCCTTGCCGCGCGCGACGAGTCGCCGACAACGCCCGGTCAGGCGGAGTGGCGCCGGCCCACGCGATCTCGCACACGACCTTTGGGAGTCCTTCTTGGCGATACCGCTGCTGCCGACCGACCGCGGAATCCCTTGATACGCCCACGCCGATTCGGCGAGCAGGCGCCGGACGTGCGGATTGCCGGCCTTCGTGATCCCACCGCGTCGCACACTCGGCCCGCTGGAGGATTCCGACGGCACGAGCCCGAGATACGCCATGAGTTCGCGCGGATGCCGGAAGCGCGTGAGGTCGCCGAGTTCCGCGACCAAGCCGACGGCGGTGATGAACGACACCCCCCCGCAGGGCTTGAAACGCGTCGACGACGGGGGCCCACCGCCAGGTCGGCGCGAGCTGGCGCAGTTGCGCTGTGAGCCGATCGATGCGTCGTTCGGTTTCATCAATCGTGTCTCGATACGCTTGCAGCGCCACGTGCTGGGCGGCCGTCGGGAAACTGAGATCGGCCAGCCACCGGCGAGACGGAATCGTCCACCCCGCTCGGCCCGGATAGCGGCGCCCCTGGTGCAGGAGAAACGCCTTTAGTCGATACTTCGCTTGCGTTCCGACGACGACCGCATCGTCGCGTCCGCGCACGAGGTCGCGCATCGCCTCGTCCGTGGCATCGGGGACATCAATCGCGCGGAGTTCGCCGGCGCGGTGCAGGCGCGCCAGCGCCAGGCGATCGCGCCGATCCGTTTTGATCCGGTCCCGCTGCGCTTCGGGATCATCGACGGACTCACGACCACGCAGTGCTCTCCCTGAGCAGTCAAGTGGCGATCAATCCCGACCCCGCACGGACCGGCCTCATTCACAAAATGCAACGTCGGTCTGGCGCGCGCAGCGCGCGCACCACCTTGTCGAGCGGCTCGACGTCGCTCGCGATCACGCCGTCGTGGCGGACCTCACCGTGGCGGTCGCCCTCCGCGATGGAGACGTCGATCGTCTCCTTGTGGACATCCAGACCTCCGAACATGCCACGGTTCCCCATGACCGACCTCCTCGTGTGTGGCCGGTGTGACGCCGTGAGACGCGACACATCATCCACGATCTCCGAGGACGGTAGGTCTATGCTTTCCTGGCGCGATCTCAGTTCGATCGCCGACATCAGCTGCCTCCGTCGCGGCCGTCGACTGTGCACTGCGATTGCCGTGACAGCCATTATGTCTAGGCAGACAGAGATCGGAGGCCACCATGGGTTCGTTTCGGAGGACGCCGCCGCATACGGAAAGCGTGAAGTTCAAGGAACGGGAGGTAACGGATGGCAACGAGTACCTCGTGTACACTGCCGTTACCCGTGCAGACGCGATGTCTTTTCTAAGGTCGACGCCTGTCAAGGAAGAAAGGCACTACCTGATCGTGGAAACGCCAGATGGTAGCGTCGGAAAAGACATGATCATGGTTTTCGACGAGCGAACATCTGAGGGGTTGGAGTTCGGGACTCGAGAGCCCCTTCCGGCATTGACCAAGTCAACCAGCCATTGCTCCAAGTGCGGTTATCCGGTCTTGCCAGCAGCCCCTGCAGTGCCAGGCGTCAAGGAACTACTTGTTCTCGATGAGCTAAAGGATAAGGGCGTCGGATTGATTTGTGTGACCTGCCGGGCGGCCTGGTGTCCCTTCTGCGTCTCAGGCGACTCCCCCGACTCGTGTCACTTCTGTGGAACGCGTATGAGCCTGGTGAGGGAGTGAGCGATAGACCAATACGGCATCGTTCATTGTGATCAACGACACGAGTCCGTCGAGAAGGAGGATGAGACATGTGATGGATAATCGGCGCACTGGCCGTCCTCGCTGTAGTCGTGGCAGTCATAGCCGTGACTCGGAAGGGCTCGTCTGGTAACACGGGCGATCAGATCACGTGCCCCCACTGTAACAAGTTGGTTCGAGAACCCGCGAGACGTAGATCTGGAAGGGGAACGATCGATCTGTACGAATTTCCCTGTGAGAAATGCCGCAAGATGATTTACGTCAAGGCTGGCTGAGGCTCGGTCCGTTCCTCGAGCGCGGAGATGGGTACGACGCAACGTTGTGTTCAGCGTCTGCCTAACCACGCGTGTCGCAGCGGACGGGGCGCCGGCGGTTCCGAGTTGCCAAGTCGCGGCCGCGCCCCAATGTTGGTGGCCGAATGACGCGGCCCGCGGCCCCATGAGGGCGCCCGCCGCTGAACACCAAGTCGTTAGGCACCAATGAACCTCATTGCTCACCGCGCCTCAAAGAAACCTCCGAACGCGGCGAACCCGCCGCGAGCGTCATGCCGTCGGGAGTCTACACGCCATTCACTTTCTTGCTTCTTGCTTCTTGCTTCTGTCTTCGTCGCTATCGCTGAATCAGGTAGTTCATCTTCACCACCAGCTGCCGATCTTTCTGCGCGAAGATGTCGGCCGGCAGACCCGTCTGTCGCAGCTCGTTGTAGACGATGTAGAGGTCGCTGCCTGGGCGATGGATGAGGTTGAAGCGGATGTTGTTGGAGACCTCATGCGTCGAGGAGTTGTACTGCGTGAGGCTGCGGATGGTCATTCGCGGTGAGAACGTATAGTCCACGCGCAGCATCGTCAGATTGACCAGGAAGTTCCCCCACGGCATCTTCACGTCGTTGCGGTTGTATTGCAGCTCGGCCGAGAGCTGGCTCGTCGCGCGGACGCCCGCGCTGGCGGTCGTCTGGCGCCGCGTGCCGCCATAGAATTCGTTCGGCGAGAACGAAAGGCGCGAATACATGCGCCGTCCCGGACTGGTGTTGTAGCTGAACACCCACTCGTCCATGTTGTACGCACCGATCGGTATCGTGACTTCCGGCCGAATCCTGAACGGGACGTCGAGCACGTCCAGGTTTCGTTGATAGATCACGTTGATGAACGAATCGTCGCGAAGCGTCGTGCCGTGCATCAGGTGATGCAGGCGTCCGATGAGCCGATTGTCCTGATCGGTGGTGTACGTCAGCACGTACATCGGCTCCATCATCTTGATGTTGCCGCGCTTCGGGCGCGGCGTCGGGCTGAAATATGCTTTGGTCGTCCGGATGCCCGTGCGTTGCACGAAGCCCGCTTCGGCATTGAAATTGTCCTGCACGTCGAGATAGTTCAACCAGAGGTTCCAGCTCGGATCGCGATAGGCGATGCGGCCGTAGAACGCCATGTCTTTCCCGTCTTTGCCTGGCGTCGCCGTCTTGGCGAGGTACGAGTTGATCTGCAGGTTTCGTGACAACGCCAGATTGGCGTCCACGCCCATCGTCCGGTTGTAGTGGTCGATGCCGCCGACCGACTCCTTGTTGATGAAGAGCGCGCCGACACGTGAGCGGCGGAACACGTCGCGGCTGTACCGTCCGACGAAGAAATTGTCGCCGGGCTTCCCGAACGCTTCGTCGGTCTGGATGTCGAGTATCGCAAGGTTGTTGCGGCCGGCCTTCCCCGCCAGACGCGCGCCGCCGAGGATGGGAATCGGCTGCCCCGTGTCCGACAACCCGATCCGGCGGCTGAAAAACAGATCGGTCTGCACGGCGGTCGAGGTAAAGGAGCTCCCCGTGCCCATCGTGAACAGGTTGGAGTTTTCGAGGAAGAAGTCGCGCTTTTCCGGGAAGAACAGGCCAAACCGCGTGAGGTTCACCTGCTGCTCGTCAACCTCGACTTGCGCGAAGTCGGTGTTGAGCGTGACATCAAGGTTCAAGCCGGTGGTGACGCCGTAACGGGCATCGAGGCCCACATCGCGCAGCGCCGAGGTCGAACCGACCGTCCGACTGATCCGCTGATCGCGAACGCCGCCAAGCAGGAACGGCTTGAGCTTGAGGTCGAGGCCAAGGTTCAGACCACGCAGTCCTCTCAGCTCTCCGGCCATGCTCACGCGCGTCAAGCTGTAAGCCTTGGGGATAGGCGACCAGAAGACCGCTTCGTTCCTCGCCCTGATCTGACGCTCGAAGTTGATGCCCCAGGTTTGCTCTTCGTTTGGCGTGAAACGAACGGTGTTGACTGGAATCGAGATCTCCGCCGTCCATCCGTCGTCCACAATTCGCGCGGCAGTGTCCCACACGCCATCCCAGTTGCGGTTCACATTGGATGTCGTGCCGCGGCCGCCGCCTTCACCCTCATCGAAGATCTGCTGCTCGAGCTTGGCGCCAAGCGGTGTGGTGAGAAACATGTAGCCGTTCCGCGAGTCGTGGAACGTGTCGATGACGACTTGAAAGTTGTCTTCGTCGAACAGCCGGTCCGCGTCGCGACGCATTTCGGTGGCGACCACCGGCTCGCTCGCGTGGGCATAGACAGCGATATAGATGTGCCTGGCGTCGTACACCACGCGCACTTCAGTGCGGTCGGTTGCGGGCTGACCCTCGCGCGGCTCTTGCTGCGTAAACTTCTCGATGGGCGTCGCCGTCTTCCAGACGGCGTCATCGAGCACGCCGTCGATCTTGGGCGCTTCGTTGGCCTGCGTCGCCTGAACCGCCGGCCGTTCCCGGCTGGCTTGATCCGATGCCGCCGCAGGCATCGACGTGATCGTGAAGAGCACACATACGGAAAAAGTAGAAAGCCTCATGAGGAACGAATAAGTTTAGCCGGGCGCTGTCTTCAAATGTCTTCGGCGAACGCGTACACTCGCAGGAGCGGAGGTCACCATGGGGCCGCAGGAATCGAAGCTTCAGATTGAGGAGCGGCACGTCGAAGACATCACGATTCTTTCCCTCACCGGCCAGATCACACTCGACGATGGAGATCTGCAGTTCGGAAAGAAGGTCGACAGTCTGCTGAAGGCGGGACGCCTCAGAATCCTGGTCGATCTCGGGGGGGTCACCTATATCGATAGCTCCGGCGTTGGCATGCTGGCCGCGCAGGTGAGGATCGTCCGGAACAAGGGGGGCGCCTTGAAGCTGGTCCATCTCACCGGCCGCAGCCATCGCACGCTGGCGACGATGAAGCTCGTGTCGGTGTTCGAAACATTCGAGGACGAAGCGTCGGCCCTGCGCAGCTTCGCGTGGGGGTCGGACCGCTAACGGCGACGGCGCGCCGGAATCAGCGCGGTCCGATCAAAGGATCAGCGGATAGGTTG
>JBOGIV010000363.1:0-17541 GCA_050747925.1 Vicinamibacterales bacterium | reverse complement strand
GCCCTAGCGAGGCGGAGCCATACCGCACATGCTTGGGGGTCTGAGGCGGAGCCTCGCTAGAATTCGCGATTGAAGAAAGCGAATGACCACACCGGGATCCGATCTCCTGCAGCGGGCGTTTTTCATCCTGGCGATCGCGCTGATCGGGATTGCGCACGTTGGCGTGAAGCGGGCGTCGCTGGCGTGTGGAGACGGGCCCGGTGTTGCCGCCGCGCTGGCCAGGCGCTTCGACCTCATGGCGGCGGCGTGGGTCCTGGTTGTGATTGTCGCCGCCGTCAAGGGCGTGCTGCGGGAGTGGGACTGGCGACCGCCGCTGTTCCCGATCCTCGCCGCGTTCATGGCGGCGTATGGCGTCTTCATCGCTCGGTCGACTTTTGGAGATCGGCTGCCGCTGGCGTATCTCGTGCTCTTTCAATCGTTCCGGCTTCCCCTTGAGCTGGTGATGCACCGGGCCTACACCGAGGGTGTGATGCCGGTGCAGATGAGCTACTCCGGCCGCAACTTCGACATCATCACTGGCGTGACGGCGCTCGTGCTGGGCGTGGCGATGCTGATGTGGACCGTGCCGAAATCGATTGTGTGGGTGTGGAACGTGATGGGTCTGGCGCTGCTCGTCAACATCGTTGGCGTCGCGATCCTGTCACTGCCGCTCGTTCAATTCTTCGGGCCGGATCGGGTCAACACTTTCGTCACCTATCCGCCCTACGTGCTGCTCCCGTCGATCATGGTCCTCGCCGCCTGGGCCGGCCACCTGGTCATCTTCCGCGCGCTGGTGATCCAGTCGCGCTAGCGGCGACGCGCTCGCTTGGGCCCTTTCCCCTTCACCGTCGGAGGTTCCGTCGGTAGAATCAGTGTCGCGCCATGCCTCTCTCCATCGGCACGCGCCTCGGGCCATACGAAATCCTCTCCGCAATCGGAGCCGGCGGCATGGGCGAGGTCTTCCGCGCGCGCGACACGAAGCTCGATCGGCTTGTCGCGATCAAGATCCTCCCCGAGTCCTTCGCGCACGATCCCGAGCGGCGGGCCCGCTTCGAGCGCGAGGCCAAAACGCTTGCGTCGCTGAATCACCCCAACATCGCGATCATCCATGGCTTCGAGGAGGCCGACGGCATCAAGGCCCTCGTGCTGGAACTAGTCGAAGGGCCGACACTGGCCGAGCGCATCGCGCTGGGACCGATTCCGCTCAATGAGGCTAGTCCTATCGCGATGCAGATCGCCGAGGCGCTCGAGGCGGCCCACGAGCACGGCGTCATCCATCGCGATGTCAAGCCCGCCAACGTCAAGGTCCGCGACGACGGCACGGTGAAGGTGCTGGACTTCGGGCTCGCGAAGGCGCTCACTGACGGCGGCAGTGTCGCACCGAGCAGCCTGTCGAACTCGCCGACGTTGACGAGACCTTTCGGCGTGACTGGAGTCGGCGTCCTGCTCGGGACGGCGCCCTACATGAGTCCCGAGCAGGCGAAAGGGCGGGTGGTCGATCGGTGCACCGACATCTGGGCCTTCGCGTGTGTGGTCTACGAGATGCTCACCGGACGCCGCGCCTTCGGCGGCGACGAGATCTCCGAAACACTGGCGTCCATCCTCACAAAAGAGCCGGACTGGAGCGCGCTTCCGTCCGCCACGCCCGTAGGTGTTCGTCGACTGCTGTCGCGGTGCTTGCAAAAAGACCCGAGACGACGGCTTCGCGACATCGGCGATGCGCGCTTGGAACTGGAACGTCTGTTTGGTAGTGCTCTCGAGGAGGAGGCGGCGTCGGCGATTGCGGCGGCGGGTCCGCTGTGGCGGCGGGCGCTGCCGTGGGGTCTGGCAAGCGTGGTCCTTGTCGCCTTGGCTCTCGTGCTCGTCCTGTGGGTGCCGTGGCGTGCCGCGTCTCCGGCCGCAGCGGTGCGGCTCGAGGTGGGAATTGGTGCCGATGCATCTCTCATCACGAGGTCTGCGTCGCTCGCCGTGTCGCCGGACGGGTCAGTGCTCGCCTTCGTCGCCCGGAATAGCCAGGGCACAACACAGCTCTACGTCCGTCGCTTCGATGAGCTGCGCGCCGTTCCGCTCGCCGGCACCGCCGGCGCCAGCAACCCGTTCTTCTCGCCCGACGGTCGGTGGGTGGCGTTTTTCTCGGGTGGCCAACTGAGGAAGGTGGCTGTGACTGGTGGCGCCGCGGTCACGCTGTGCGCGGCCCCGGTCGACCGCGGCGGCGCCTGGGCCGAGGACGGCTCGATTGTGTTTCAGCCGGCGTCGGTGGGGTCAGGACTCTCGCGCGTCTCGTCAAACGGCGGCGCGCCCGCGCCGCTGACCACACTTGACGCGGGCGAAGCCTCACACCGGTGGCCCCAGGTGTTGCCTGGCGGTAAAGCGGTCCTCTACACGGCTCATACCACCGCGACCGACTTTGACAATGCGACGCTCGTCGTCCAGCCCTTACCCGCCGGTGTGCCGAAGGTCGTGCGTCGCGGCGGGTACTACGGCCGCTATTTGCGCAGCGGACATTTGGCCTACGTCCATGAGGGGACGCTGTTCGCTGAACCGTTCGATCTCGCTCGGCTCGAACATACCGGCCCTTCCGTGCCCGTGGTCGAAGGTGTTTCTGCTTATCCCGGCGGCAGCGGCGGCAGCTCCGGCTCGGCCCTGGTCGCCTGGACCGAGGGCGGCACGGCTGTTTACGTTGCCGGATCAAGCGCTGGCAACGAGGCCCATCCAGTGGATGGACCGGGCGGGACGCGTATGGCCGCTGCGCGCCGCGCCGGCGAATTGGAGTAGCCCGAGCGTGGCGCCAGATGGGGGGCGCCTAGCCTTTGACATGGCCCCCGGGCAGACTGATGTGTGGGTGTACGAGTGGGCGCGCGATGCGCTGACGCGCGTCACCGTTGACGCCGCTGCGGACCAAAAGCCCGTGTGGACACCCGACGGCCAGCGCATCGTCTTTCGGTCCAGCCGCGGCCAGAGTCTCAATCTGTATTGGCAACGGGCCGACGGCACTGGCGAGGTGCAGCGGCTGACCGAAAGTCCAAATCCACAAACGCCTGCGTCCTTTCACCCCGGCGGGAAGTTCCTGGCGTTCTACGAGATGCGGCCGACAACGGGCTCCAACGACCTCATGATCCTGCCCATGGAGGGCAGCGAGGCGTCGGGATGGAGGCCCGGCGAGCCGACCGTGTTCCTAAGTACGCAGGCCTCCGAGTTCGAACCGATGTTTTCCCCCGACGGGCGGTGGATCGCCTACCACTCGTCCGAGTCGGGCCGCTTTGAGGTGTACGTGCGGCCGTTTCCGGGACCGGGTGTCAAGTCCCAAATCTCGACCGACGGCGGCCAGCTTGCTACCTGGTCGCGCACACGCCCCGAGATCGTCTACGCGAGTCGGGACAACCGGCTGATGGTCGCGTCGTACAGGGTCGAGGGAGGCGCGTTCAACGCCGGCAAGCCGCGGCTCTGGTCCGAGCGCCGATTCATGCCGAGACCGCGACTCCGCAGCTTCACTCTGCACTCCGACGGCGAGCGCGTCGTCCTGGCCGCCGCTCCCGATACTGAGAGCGCCGTGAAGCTAGACGAGCTGGTGTTCATCTTCAACTTCTTCGACGAGCTCCGGCGTGTCGCGCCCGCGGGGCAATAGTCGTTGCCCCTGAATGTCAGCGCGCGTCTCGGTGGGTAAGAGATCGTCAGCGCCTCATGGGCAGGCGGCAACTGCCGCCTCCGGTCCCGAACTTTCCAATTTCAGAATTCACGTTAATCCATGGGGTGTCAGGCAGCATCTGCGGGCAATCGGCGGATCACTCGTCTGCGTCATCCCTCCAACAGCATCCACGCCGGATCTTCGATGAAGTCTTTGATCTTCACGAGGAACTGTACGGCCTCACGGCCGTCCACGAGGCGGTGGTCGTAGCTCAGCGCGACGTACATCATCGGTCGGATGACAACCTGACCGCCGATTGCCACGGCGCGGTCCGCGATCTTGTGCAGGCCAAGGATCCCGACTTGCGGTGGGTTGAGGATCGGCGTACTCATCAGCGAGCCGAAGACGCCGCCGTTGGTGATGGTGAACGTGCCGCCCTTCAAATCATCGAGCGTCAGCGTTCCATCTGCGGCCTTCTGCGCCAGTTCGCGGATGGTCTGTTCGACCCTCACAAAGCTCATGAGATCGGCATCGCGCAGGACGGGTACGACGAGCCCACCTTCCGCGCCGACCGCCATGCCGATGTCGTAGTAGTGCTTGAAGACAATCTCATCGCCTTGGATCTCAGCATTGAGCTGCGGGAACGCCTTGAGCGCCCCGACGGCGGCTTTGACGAAGAACGATGCGATGCCAATCCCGACCCCGTGCGTTTTCTGAAACGCCTCCTTGCGCCGCTCGCGGAGCGACATGACGGCGCTCATGTCCACCTCGTTGAAGGTGGTGAGCATCGCCGCCGTCCGCTGCGCTTCGACGAGCCGGCGCGCGATGGTCGCTCGACGTTTACTCATCCGCTCGCGACGCTCGCTGCGCTCGGTCGCTCGCGATGCCAAAGGCGCCAAAGGTGCCAAAGGTGCCAAGGGTGCCAAAGGGGTGGGTGCCAAGGGTGCCAGGGGTGCCAAAGGTGCCAGGGGTGCCAAGGGTGCCGCTGAAGGTGCGGGTGACGACGGTGCGGCGCCAGCTTCGTTGACGCTCACGTCCTCGGCTTCGCGAGCCGAGGCCGGTCCCACGGAGCGAAGTATGTCGCTTTTCGTCACTCGTCCTCGCGCGCCAGATCCCGAAACCGTTTCGATGTTGACTTTCTGCTCGCGTGCCACGTTCTTGGCGGTCGGCGTGACCTTTACATCTGCAGCCTTCGCACTCTTGGCACCCGCCTCCGCTTGCTCAGCATCAGAGGTGAGCTTCGGCGAGGCAGGCCTCTCCGCACTTGTGGCACCGCTGGCACCATTGGCAGCCTTGGCACCCTTGGCACCTTGTTCCTCCTCGAGCACCGCCAGTATTTCCCCGACCTTCACGTCGTCCCCAGCCTGGTGCTTGATGTCCGAAAGCACTCCAGGTCGATCGGCGCTCACTTCGAGATCGATCTTCTCGGTCTCGAGCTCCACCAGTGCGTCGCCGGCTGAGACACGATCGCCCGCGTTCTTGAGCCACTTCACCACGCGAGCTTCAACGACCGATTCGCCGAGTTCGGGAACTACGATGTTTGTCATTTCGCTTCGCTGTTCGCGTAGAGGCAGGTCTTTAGACCTGCCTGCTCTATGGCGAGTCTAAAGACTCGCCTCTACATCTGCGTGCTTCAGGGCGAGTCCAAAGACTCGCCTCTACACCTGTTTCGACAGCACTCGCTCCAATTCTTTCTGCTCACTCTTGGCTTCGAACGCCTGTTCAACGATCGCCCGCTGGTTGACCGCGTGCCAGGCCGCCGATCCCTCTGACGGACTCGAGTTGCGGACGCGGCCGATGTAGCGGAGCGGCGCGCGGCCGGCGAGCAGCGTTTCCAGGATCGGGCGGACGAAATCCCACGCGCCCATGTTTTCGGGCTCTTCCTGAACCCAACACAGCTCGCGCAGCTTCGGATATCGCTCGATCAGATCGTGCACCTCGTCGGCTGGGAACGGATACACCTGCTCGACCCGGGCGATCGCGACGTTCTGATTGTCCTTGCGTGGCTCGCTCGTGATCAGATCCACGGCGACCTTTCCACTGCACAACACAAGCCGACCCACCTTCGACGCCTGTGACGCCGCGCTCTCATCGTCAATCACCGTCTGGAAGCGCCCCTCGGCCAGCTCTCGAGGCGCCGATGCGGTGAGGGGATGACGCAAGAGGCTCTTGGGCGTCATCACGACAAGGGGCAGCGGATCGGCGCCGAGCAGCAGCGCCTGCCGCCGCAGCAGATGGAAATACTGCGCCGCCGTCGTGCAGTTGGCGATCCGGATGTTCGTGTCGGCGGCAGCGTTGAGGAAGCGCTCCAGCCTGCCGCTCGAGTGATTCGGGCCTTGACCCTCGTAACCGTGTGGCAAGAGCAGGACGAGCGACGGCGCCAGCCCCCACTTGGCGCGGCCCGACGTGATGAACTCGTCGACGACGACCTGCGCGCCGTTGATGAAGTCGCCGTACTGCGCCTCCCAGATCACGAGACGCCCGCGTTCCTGAATGTTGTAGCCGAACTCGAAGCTCAGCGCCGCGTTCTCCGAGAGCGGACTGTTGCGCACCTCGAATGCTGCCTTCGACTGTGGCACCCGTTCGAGCGGGATGTGCTCGGCTCCCGTGACCGCATCGTGGTAGACGGCATGACGATGGCTGAAGGTGCCGCGTTCGACGTCCTCTCCGGTCAGTCGAATTGAGATGCCGTCTTCGAGAATGGTCGCCAGCGCCAACTCCTCGGCGGCGGACCAGTCGATGGTCCGCTCCGTGGGGTTCGCGAACATCGTCGATCGACGCTCGCGCCCGCGCTCGAGCTTGCGATGCACCGAGAAGCCGTCGGGGACTTTGAGCAGGCTGTCATTCAGCGCCTCGAGTCGAGCCAGGGGGACGGCGGTCTTCGTCCTCTTCGCTGCGCCGCCTGGCGGGATTTCAGGAACCGGCGGATGGTAGTCCTGCTCCGGTTTGAGCGCCGCATAGGTCTGCTCCAGCGCCGTCATCCTCGCCTGAACCATCTGGTCGGCCTGCGCTTGCGTGATCTCGCCCGACTCGATCAACGACTTCACGTACTGCTCGCGCACCGTTGGGTGCGGCGTCACCTTCTGATAGAGCAGCGGTTGAGTAAAGGCCGGCTCATCGCCTTCGTTGTGACCGTAGCGGCGGTAGCCGACGAGGTCGATCAGGAAGTCGAGCTTGAATCGATCGCGGTAGACCCAGGCGAGCCGGCCGGCTTCGATGCACGCCACGGGATCGTCGGCGTTCACGTGCAGGATCGGGATCTTGAATCCACGAGCCAGACCGCTGGCGTAGCTGGTGCTGAACGATTCGTCGGGCTCCGCGGTGAAGCCGATCTGATTGTTCGCAATGATGTGGATGATGCCGCCGACGTCGTAGGCGTCGAGGCGCGACAGGTTCAGCGTCTCGGCCACGACACCCTGGCCCGGGAACGCAGAGTCGCCGTGTATGAGAATCGCGAGCACTTTGCCCTTGTCCAGCTTCGGCGCCCCCGGCTTGTGCACCGCCGTGGCCGCCGCCCTCGCCATTCCGTGCAGCACCGGATCGACGGCCTCGAGGTGACTCGGATTCGGCGGCATGGAGATCACGACCGAAGCGGGACCCTCGCGGGTTTCGACGCGCGCGCCCGCGTGGTATTTCACGTCCCCCATCCAGCCAAGGTCGATGCGCCACTGGCGAGGGGACAACGGGTCTTTGAACTCGGCGAGCACTTCGCTGGTCGGCTTCTGCAGGATGTGCACGAGCACGTTGAGCCGTCCGCGATGCGCCATGGCGATCATCACATGCTTGACGCCGCCGATGGCGGCGTCGTGGATGATTTCGTCGAGGATTGGCACCATCAGGTCCAACCCCTCGAGTGAGAAGCGTGTCTTCCCCGGGAACGTGCGATGCAGAAACCTTTCGAACGTCTCGACGCTCGTGATGCGCTGCAGCAGCTCGACGCCGTGAATCGGATCCTTGGGCGGCCGGAACTGCCGCGACTCGACGGCGTGGCGCAGCCACACTCGCTCGTCGGGCACGAACACGTGGTTGTAGTCGTGGCCGGACGTCGAGCAATAGATGTCGCGGAGCTGATTGATGGCCTCCAACGCGTTCGCCGCGCCCTCGGCCACCGGACCTGAGACGATCGACGCGGGAAGCCGCTCGAGCGTCTGGGTGGTCAGCCCGTGTGACTGAGGATTCAGGGACGGATCGCCAATCGGCACATGGAACCCGATCGGATCGATCCGCGCCGCCAGGTGGCCAAAGCGACGAATGGAGCCCGCGAGCGACACAGTGGCCATCGCCGCGCGCCAGTCTGGAGATGCCGAGGGATCCGCGCCAGCCGAAGGCAACCCTAAAGGGTTGCCTCCACGGTCCGCCGGTGAGTCGGCTGGTTCTTCGGGAGTCCAGGTCGCGAACGCGCGTCGCGTCGCCTCGTCCACCGACGAGGGGTCGCGCTGATAGCGCTCGAACAACTCATAGACATATCCCGCGTTGGCCCCAGTAAACTGGTCCCACGGGTTCATAAGCTCTCTATCGTACACAGGTTTCCGCCTGCGCGGCCAACGGCCGCCACGGCGTACCTCGCCAACCAGCCTCCGCTTAAGCTACGGCGGTCCGCCGGAGTCTTGGCGAGGGCGGAAGCTCGCGGTGAATGATTTGCGAGCGACGGCGGGCCGCAGGTTCTGCAGGTTTGGAGTCCCATGACCAATCGCCCCACCTACGACGATGCCAATCTGATTCTGAAGCTCTATGAAATGCGCCGCGACGAGCGCATGCGCCAGGCGCGTTCCTGGTTCTCGGCGAAATGCAAAGTGAAGAGCTACGACGAGCTGACGAAGCTCGCGCCGAGTGGCAGCGAGGAGAACGCGTCATTTCGGATGGTCGTGACGTACTGGGATTTGGTCGGCTCGTTCATCACGTCCGGCGTGCTGAACAAGGAGCTCTTCTTTCAGAGCGGTCGCGAGCTGCTCCTCGTGTTCGAGCGCATGCGCGAGCCGCTGCCGTCGATTCGCGAGGCCTATCACGATCCCGACTACCTCAAGCATCTGGAGGCAGTCGGGCTGCAGTTCGCCGACTACTTCAAGGGCCAGAACAAAAGCGCGTACGAGGCTTTCCTGAAGAGAATCAAATAGGCTCAGTGCGCCACGGTCTTCAAGTGTTCGCGAAGGAGATCCCGCCCGAAGTCTCCGTTGAAGTCCCGCCACACTGAATGCACATGGTTGCCGTCGTTCTGCGTGTTGTCGTACTCGACGAGAAACGTCGGTCCCTGAATCCGGTAGTAGTGCTTCTTGCCCCGCTCGGTTTCTCCGGCCCACGCAAACAGGATCTTGTCGAGGCCCGCCTTGTCGAGCGCGGCGCGACGCTCCGAGGCGATGTCGGCCTCCATGATGGACGTGTAGGTGTCGATCACCTGCATCAGGAGCTCACGCTGCTTCGGTGTGAGCGATGCCGATGACACACCGGTCGCTTCGAGCGGCGTGATGTCGTTCTTGTTCGTCGTCAGGATGTCACTGGGCGCTGTGACATTGATGATGGCCGCCGTCCGTTGGGTCGGGTTGAGGGACTCGAGCAGCGCGCGAGCCGTATCCTCGCTGGCACCAAGAACACGAAGGCCCTTCTTTTCACCATCGCGAACTTCTGCCGGGTTGGTGCCCAGGAAAGCCGGCGCGCTGGCCACCGCCATGCCTTTGACGACCGTGAACCGCAGCGAGATATGGTGCCCCTCGACGCGCCAGCCCCATGCGCCGGCGGCCGATGGTGTCCCGAAGACGCTGAAGAAGTAGCCTTCCGGATCCCGCCGGTCGTTCTTCTCGACGGCGCGAAGGATCGTTTCCAGCTCCATAATCGAGTTCGCCGTCACCAACCCTTTCTGACTCAGGCCGCTCTTCAGCATCGCCTGGGCGAGCTCGCGCTGCTTGGGGGCCATCTCTTTGATCGTCAGCCCCTTGCGCGCGAACGTCCACGTGGGGATGAAATGCCAGCGCAACCGTTCCTCGCTGTCGAAGGCGAAGGTCGCCTGCGTCCGCTGCTCCGGCGAGAGGCTCGTGAGCCAGGCGTTGGCGGCGTTGGCCATGGCGGTGGCCGATCTCTGAGACGCCACCATCGCGGCGCCCGCGATGAGGACGATGCTGGAGGCGACGACGAGTCTGAGCGCGGTAAGTCTGCTCATGGTGTGGGCTCCCAACCGGCGAGTTTACTTGAAGGTGACGCCGAAACCGAAGTGGGCCCGCGTCTTTCCCGCTTCGGATCGCGCGATGTCCAGCGACAGGCTCAGGATGGTCAGATGGAGGTAAACCCCGCCGCCGTACGCGCTTTCGTAGTGCTGCTTCTCGAGCCGGGCGCCCGAGTCGAAGGCCGTGCCCGCGTCGACAAACGCCTTCACGCCAAAACGGCCAATCGACAAGGGTGAGGTGACCGGCACGCGAAGCTCGACCGACCCTGTGGACACGTTGTCGTTCGCCTTGTAGCCAGCCTGGTACCCGCGCAGCATCGCGTCGCCGCCAAGCAGGCTCCGCTCGTACAAGGGAATGGAGTCGCTCGAGCTGATCAGAAATCCGCGCACGGCCAGCACGGTCTGGCCGAACAGTCCGACGTAGCCCCGCAGATCGGTCGTCTTTCGATGAGCATGACCCGCGTCGAAGCTGAGTCGCTCCCAGCCAAACGTCGTGTGGATGGCGTTGCGAGGGAACGCCGGGTCCACTCGGGTATCGAACGCCGCGTCGACGCCGATGCGCTTCAACCGGTCGCTTGCGGCGCCAAACCGCACGTCTTCAACGCCGCCGCCGCCCCCGAGCCGAAGCCATCGCCGAATCACGCTTTCGGCTCGCGCGTGGGCGCCGGTTCGGCGGTCACCGATCTCGTAGTGCGGGTTTTCCCTCCGGCCAATGCCGGCATCCCCGGCGAGCCGGGCCAAGGGCCCACGTGTAAAGCTGCGCTCCACCTGCATCCGCGCCTGGCGCTCGCCGCCCCACGTGAGCGGCGCCGAGATGCGGCTGTTTGGTCCCAGACGATCCACAAAGCTCACGCGCGCCCCGTACGTGAAGCCATACCCATCGTCAAAACGGATGACCGGCAGAAACATCCCGCTGGATCTCAGGCGCTTGAACGGACCGGGGGTGAGGTCGGAATCCGAGATGCCCGGCACCTCGTCCACCACGATCATCAGGAGAATGTCGTCGGGGTTCGCGATCGATCGAAAGCGCTTCCGAATGTCCACGCCGTCAAAGCGCCCACTCTTCTCGAGCCGCGATGCGACGTCGGCGAGGAGCGCGTCGGTGGCGGGCCTGCCAACGACATCGCCGACGATCGCGAGCACGTCGGCGTCCGGTGTCGTGTGATTCCCGTGAACGCGAACTTCACCGACGATCCCCGCGCTCGCAGGTGCTTGAGCCTGCGCCGGTGTCGCGGTCGCAAGGACTGTGAATACTAGATGTGCTGTGGCCGTCAGCACCCCCGGCACCCGCCGCCGCTCGGCGAATTTTCGCGAGCTATGGCGGGCAAGCCCTCCTGGCACCTTTGGCACCCTGGCACCTTTGGCACCTTTGGCACCTTGGCACCTTTGGCACCCTTGGCACCTTGAAAGGGTTTCATTTGATCTTGACGGTCACGTCCGCCTGTTTGTAATCGTGGTAGTCGACGCGATACGAGGCGTCGAAACTGCCAAGTGCGATGGTCATGCGGAACTGCATGTTGATCGCGTGCGGCAGCCAGATGGAGGGGAAGGCCTGCGACATTCGCATGCTGGCCTTCACATCGTCGACGCGCGCGAGCGACCGTCCGGGCAGGAAGTCCATGTCGATGTCATCGAACGTGTACTGCAGAATCTGGTGCGTTTCGGGATCGACCCAGATGGTGATGAGCGACACCTTGTTCATGCGCTCTTCGATCAGGTCGTCTTCGTCACGCGCTCGGCGATTTGGCCGCGAGCGCCCTTCCCTGAAGAGCTCGTTCTGCGGGTAGTACTCGATGCGCAGGACGGGGCGGTCGTCGATCTTTTCCCGTCCAACCAGCGCGTAGTGACCTTCTTCGAAGCGGAATCGCATGAAGTAGGCGACCGACACGAACTGCGGCTCAACGCCCTGCTTCAAGACGTCCTCGACGGGGAAGGTCGCCTCGGTCGTCGTCGGCGCGGGCTCCGCGGTGGTGACCTGTACACCTGACGTCCCAAGCCGGATCTCGCGACGCCTGCGTCGCGCTTCCCGGCCTTTCTCCTTCCGAATCCAATCGGCCTCGGCCTTGCGGCGATCCGCCTCGGAGAGGGCGACGCCATCGACGCGCACGGGGCTGCGAACGAAGAAGCCCTCCTTGATGAACCAGGAATAGTCGCGGCGGAACCCGTAGAGCGGCAACCCGCCGGGCCCGGTGAGATCGAAGCTTTCTTTCTCTTCGAGGACGTACTGCTGAAGCCTCTTCCAGCTCTCGTCTCGCCGAGCCAACACCCGCTGCATGAAGGCGTCGAGGTCCGATCCGCCTTCGCCTGGCGGCTTCGGCGAGACAGGTCCGCCGTCGCCTGGCGGCTTTTGGCCGCCTCCGGTTTGAAGCGGCAGCTCCCGAACCGAGCTGCCGCCCAAGAGCTTCGGCGGGCCAGGCTCAGCAAACGTTGGCAGTTGGACGAGGACCGCGCTGACGAGAGAGAGGAGGAGTCCGCGATGCAACCTAGAACCGCCTTGCGTCATCTGTGGCTTACGTGTCAGACGAATCGGTGCTGGCAACGGTTCCTGTTCTTGTGCAGCTGGGACGCATCACGCGACGCGCCCGAACCGATGTTCAGCGACGAAATCGCAAGACGCCTCTCGACGAAGACAGCGTCAGCGTGTTGCTCTCGACAATCGCCTGGCTCTCTCCGCCCAGCAGCTTCAAATACGCGCTCTCGAAGGCCATCGTTCGGCACGCGGCTCGCGTGCAGGCGAGCGCCGGACCAAGCGTCAGCGTGTTGCCGTCGAGAGTGAGCAGACCAGCACAACGGTTGCAGTCGACTTGCGACGAGACGCGATTGCCGTCGAGGGTCAATGAGTAGACGGTTGACGCCGGCGCGGCCTCTTCCGCGTGCTCAGCTGGCTGAATGGATGTCAGAGTCCAGGTCCCGCCGACTTGCGCAACGGTCAAGTTGGTCGAGCCACCGGTTGAAGAAGGACCGGTTAGAGCGGACGGTGAGGCGGAGCACGCCGAGGAACCCGCCAGGGCGAGCAGGAGGAACGCGACGAACGGAGACTGCTTTAGCATGGGCGGTTGGACAGCAAGAAGCTCGCCACGTTCCGAACACGCGAAATCGTGCCCAACATCAGCGCGTTGATACGTTGCGAGGACAGTGGATCAACGTAGACATCTTGAAGGGACAGAATCCGTCTGGATCTCGATCTGAGTTTTCGGTTCGAGCACGGGCGGTACGTCAGAATACGGCCAAGGTCCAATTGTCGCCGGACGATGAGCGTGGGTTACTGCGTGGTCGTTTCGACGGCGTCGCGCCTGTAAACCACTTTGCCGTCGAAGATCGTCGCGACAACCTCTGCCGTGGTCAGGCGTGTGGCCGGTTCTTCGAAGATGTCTTCCGACAGCACCACGAGGTCAGCGAGCATGTCGCGCGCGAGCGATCCCTTGCGCTGCTCGTCGAACGACGCCCACGCCGCATGCCGCGTGTACGCGTCTATGGCACGACGAAGCGTCAGGCGCTCCGCGGAATTCCACCCGCCCTCCGGCAAGCCGTCGAGCGTAGCCCGATTGACCGCGACGTGAAGCCCCTTCATCGGATCCATCGTGACCACGGGCCAGTCGCTGCCAAAGGCGAGCACGCCTCCCGCCTTCGCGATGCTCCCCGACGCCCAGCCGCGGGCCGCGCGCTCGGGACCAATATTGGTCGCCCACACGTCAGGTGGAGTCGCGCTGGGCAGACCGTGGTACGGCTGAATCGACGCGATGACCCCGAGCTTGCCAAACCGCGCGATGTCGGCTGAGTCGATGGACTCGATGTGTTCAACCCGATGCCTGCGCCCTCGCGCCGGCACGGCGTTGGTGGCGGCCGCCAGCGCGTAGGCGTCGAGGGTCATTCGCACGGCGCGATCGCCGATCGCATGCGTGAGCACCTGCCAGCCGTGCTTGTCGAGCAGCGTCACGATGCGATTGATCTGCTCGACGGTGAAGCGACTGTCGCCTTTTCCCGGCCGGTTGGCGTAGGGTTCGAGCATCGCCGCGGTGTGCGATTCGATCACCCCGTCCAGCACCAACTTGATCGCGCCGCCCTTGAGCAACGGGTCGTCGGCAAAGTGCACGCGGGCCTGCTCCAGTCCACTCAGTTGCGCCTCGTCCAGACTCGCGCCGACGCCAAGGGCCTGGTAGATGCGAACGCTCAGCTCGCCGCGTTTCCGCAGCTCGCCGTAGAGGTCGAGATCGTCCGGTCCACCCCACGCGTTCTGCACGCTGGTGACGCCAACCCGGTGCGCCTGTCCAAGCGCGGCTCGAATCGCCGCGAGCTTGTCCTCGGTCGTCGGCTGTGGCGTGGCGCGCGTCATCAGATTCATCGCCGTTTCCTTCAGCGCGCCGCTGGCCTGGCCGTTGCGCGGGTCGCGGAGGATGACGCCACTGGCGGGATTCGGCGTACGGGACGTAATGCCGGCGAGCGCGAGCGCCTTCGAGTTCGCCCAGCCGGTGTGACCGTCATAGGCGATGAGGTACGCCGGTCGATCGGGAACGAGCGTGTCGAGCAGCTGACGCGTCGGCAGCGCGCCGCCAAACGTCTGGTAGTACCACCCTCGACCCAGGATCCACTCGCGCTCGGGATGCGCCTCGGCCCACGCCCGAACCGTGTCCTTCACCTCGTCGAGCGTCGTGGCCTCGCTCAGATCGACGTGATCGAGCGCCAGCCCGCCACCGAGAAGATGCGCGTGCGCGTCGTTGAAGCCCGGCAACACGGCCCCGCCCTTGGCGTCGATGACCATCGTCTGCGCGCGGCGCAGCCGCTGAATCTCCCGATTCGAGCCGACTCGAATGATCTTGTTGCCGCGAACCGCGACCGCCTCGGCGAGATCGTCCGAACCGTCGGCCTGATAGACGTGCCCGTTGACCACGATCAGGTCGACCGCACCATCGTCTTCACGCTGGGCGCCCACGATGAGACCGGCGATGAGCGTGGTGCCGACGATGAAGGCAACGACGTAGGCCGTGATGCGGGCCGCCACAGGGAAGTTCTAGTCTAGCCGTGTTTCGGTGTTTCCGTGTTTCCGTGTCAGCATTCCGCATGCGATTTGCGATTCTCGGGTCGGGCGCCGTGGGCGGGTACTTTGGAGCGAAGCTGGCCCGCTTCGGGCAGGATGTGACCTTCATCGCTCGCGGCGCCCACCTCGAAGCCATCCGCTCGCGAGGGCTGGAGGTGAAGAGCGCCACGCTTGGCGACTTTACGGTGCACGCGCCCGCCGAAAGCGACACCTCTCGCATTGGCCACGTTGACGTCGTGCTGGTCGCGGTGAAGGCCTACGACAACCGGACGGCGCTGCCGATGCTGACGCCGCTAGTGGGCCCGAATACCTCGGTCTTGACGTTACAGAATGGCGTGGACAGCGTGGAGGAAGTCGCCGCCATCGCTGGCGAATCGCACGTGCTTGGCGGCACGACCTACGTGGCGACGGCGCTCGAGGCGCCCGGGCTGATCGTGCAGACCGGCGTGCACCGGTCGATCATCCTTGGCGAAGTGTTCGCCGATCGCAGCCGCATCTCTCCGCGCGTGCGGCGACTGGCGGACGTTCTCGCTGCCGCCGACATCCAGGTGACACCGGTGGCGGACGGGCGCGTGCCCATCTGGGACAAGTTCGTGTATCTCGTCGCCTTCTCGGGCTTCACAGGCGCCGCGCGGCTGCCGATCGGGCACTTGTGGAAGTCGGCGCAAGCGCGGGAGATGTTCTATGCAGCCTCGCGCGAGGTGGCGGCCATCGCCAAGGCCGAGGGCGTGACGATTTCGGCCAACCGCTTCGACACGCTCAAAGAGTATATGGACAACATTCCGGCGGCGACGCGCTCGTCGCTGCTGATCGATCTCGAGCAAGGCAAGCGCATCGAGGTCGAAGCGCTACAAGGCGCAGCGATTCGGCGCGCCCAGGCCCGCGGCGTGGCGACGCCAATCATCTCGGCGCTCTACGCGGTGCTCAAACCATGGGAAGGCGGGGACCCCCGCCGGGCCTCATAAGGCGCCTGAGGTCACAGAGACAATTGAGGACGCAGAGAAGAACACGTACGGGCCACAAAGACACAGAGGCACAGAGAAGATTTTCTTTCAGAGGACGAAACGCTCAATGCCGTCCTTCAAGACGGGTCTTCCGAAATTCAGCAACAGACCAGTTCGTAAGCCAGTCACGCGCAAGTAGGTGAGCACTTGAGCCGAGAAGACGGGATCAAGTCGGTGCAGGCTTTTGATTTCGACGATTACTTGCGATTCGACGATCAAATCTGGCCGATACTCACCGATCCGCTGGCCGCGATATGTGAGCGGCACTAAGCGCTCCCTCTCGAATCTCATGCCCGCGGCATCGAGCTCGATGCACATCGCTGCCTGGTAAGGGCTTTCGAGTAGGCCAGGTCCCAGTGCGCGATGAACGGCAATCGCGCAGCCGATGATCCGCTCGGTCAAAGGGTCTTTCTCTTCCATAGCTTTCCTCTGTGTCTCTGTGTCTCTGTGGCCCGTACGTATTTCTCTGTGGCCTGCACGTATTGGTCGACGCAGCGTGATCTGAGCTCTGCTGGAAGTAATGGGAACGTGCCGACGATGTGTTCATAATCCTCAACCGGCAGTCGATACAGCGCCGCCACGACGGCGTTCAGTCGCGCGTAGGTTTCGGGGGCGGCGTCGACTCCGGTCTTCGCCAGCGAGCGCGCGAGGGTGACGAGCTCTCGGTATGCCGCGGAGCTCGCCGGCGGCCGCGGCACCGGCAGCCTCGCCATCAGCGTCGCCGTCACGTGCGTCGTCACTCGCGATCGAATGAAGTAGTTCGCGACCAGGCTGTTCAGCAGCGCCAACAGGCACCAGTGATCGCGCGTCGAGACCCGGGTTTTCAGACAGAACACGGTGTGTGTCGAGAGAGTGTGGCGAGGCAGCAGCGCGGCGATCAGCGTCAACCGATTCGTCGCGCTCGCCACATCGCGATACGCGAGTCGCGTTCGCCCAAAGCTCAACGCTGGGTCGATGAGCCGTGCCGCACAATCGGCTGGAATCGCGTGTTCGACATGGCTCGTCGACACCTGAAACGGCGAGAGATGTTTGCCTTCGACTATGGGAAGTATCAAAGGCGCGGGGAGATTGGTGGCGGGCTGAAAGTGTTTGCGGTCGTCCGTGGCGTTGAGCTCGCGGCCAAACCTCGCACTCCATGAATCAGAGGATCCGAGCGCCGGCGCGACCGCGCAAAGATGCGTCAGGATCCTCAGCATCTGAGGGCTCGTGATCTCAGGAATCGTCAGGTGCTCCGGATCCCACGCCTCGAGCCTCGACCGGGCGATCGAGATCGTCTCGCCGTCCAACTCTTCACGCGAGGCGCTCGGTCGCCTCTCCAGCGCCGAGGCATCGGAGAGGCCGCAGCGAAAGGTCAGGCGCTCGGTGGACCCATCGTTCGAGCCCGTGAGCAGGATGAAGCGAACGCTTCGATGAATCGGAAAGATGGCGGCTCGATTGGTGAAGCCCAGCCAGGTGTCGAGCGTCGCTCGCTCGAGCAGTCGTCGTCGAAGCGCCGCGCTGCCATGATCGGTCGCCAATCCCGACGGCACGATGAGCCCGAAGCGTCCTCCAGACCGCACAAGCTGCGTTGTGCGCTCCACGAAAAGCTGGTAGCTGTTTGGGTGCCCCTGGCCTTGGTGACGGTACACATTGGATTCACGAAAGAAGCGCAGCAGAGCCGACGTGCGCGGCCGATCCGAAGCGCGGAGCGTCGCCGATCCCGTGTCCGCGCGCAGGACGTCCCATGGCGGATTCCCGATGACTG
>JBOGIV010000362.1:0-14674 GCA_050747925.1 Vicinamibacterales bacterium | reverse complement strand
CGCTTACGCCGCTCCGTGGCTGTCGGATGAAAGCGTTTTCGTCTGCCGTTTGCCGGATGCCTGCTGCCGTCCGAAGTGTGGCTGTTGCTGCGTCAAACAATGAATCGCACCCAGGCCCCAAATCAGGGCTCGGCAGTTCACCCCCACCACTTCGTGGTTGGGCAGGCGCCCCTGAAGTATCGAGAGCGCCTTGCGATCGCGCGTGGGCTGGCCGAAGACCGGAACCAGAAGCGCCCGGTTAACGAAGTAGAAATTCATGTAGGTCGCCGGCAGGCGCTGCCCCTGATAGCTGACCGGCTTGGGCATGGGCAGTTCGACGATGTCGAACGGCCGGCCGGCGGTATCGCGAGCGCGCGCGAGCCGATGTCGATTCTCACGAAGGACATCGAAGTTGGCGTCTGAGGGATCCTGCTCGATCCCGATCGTGATTGTCCGGGGATCCAGGAACCGTGCGAGATCGTCGATGTGCCCGTCGGT
Source organism: Vicinamibacterales bacterium (assembly GCA_050747925.1). Taxonomy (GTDB): domain Bacteria; phylum Acidobacteriota; class Vicinamibacteria; order Vicinamibacterales; family UBA2999; genus 12-FULL-67-14b. The sequence continues at coordinate 14,197 of JBOGIV010000362.1, read as the reverse complement.
GTCGTCTCCGGCGATGCCCTCGCCGAGCCAGATCACGCGTTGCTGGCCGTAGTACTCGCGAAGGTAGCGCTCGACCTCTCGTTTCGGGAGACCGCGATTGCGATTTCGGTTCAAGAGGCACGACGAGGTCGTGAGCACAGTGCCTTCGCCGCTGAAGTCCACCGCGCCCCCTTCCATCACAATGCCCGGCGAGAAGACCGGGAGGCCGAGCGCCTCGCCGACCCGTGTCGGCACCGCATCGTCGGCGTCAGACGGCGGGTACTTGCCGCCCCACGCGTTGTAACCCCAGTCGACAACTGCGCCCTCGGTCCGCCCCCGCCGCTGCCGCACGACGAACGCAGGTCCGTGGTCCCGCGTCCAGCATTCGTTGGTCGGAATGTGATGAAAGACCACTCGTGGGAGCGGCGCCTGGCGCGCGTGCAGGAACTCGCGGACCAGGCGCTCATGATTGTCGTTGGCAACGTTGAGATGGACCGGCTCGTAACGCACGATCGCACGGATCACCTGCGCGACGTTCTCGATGCACTCCTGATAGCGGCCAGGAAACGAGATGCCCTCCGGCCCCGGCCAGCTGATCCACGTTGCCGAATGCCGGTGCCACTCTGGTGGGAAAGAGAAGCCGTTCTGTGCGGGCGTTCCCTTCACAGGTGCCAAGGGTGCCAGGGTGCCAAAAGTGCCAGGGTGCCTAGTCGCGGAGGCGCTTCGACAGATCGCCGTACGCGTCAACGCGGCGGTCGCGCAGGAACGGCCAGTGCGTGCGGCTGAACTCGACGCGCGACAGATCGCAGTCGACGACCATCACGGTCTCGCGATCAGATTGGGCGCGCTTGACGACCTGGCCGTCTGGCGCCGCGACGAAGGACTGGCCCCAAAACTCGATGCCGTCTTTGTTGACGGGCGTACCGGACGTGGCTCGGATTTTCTCGAGGCCGATGCGATTCGGCACGCAGACCCAGCAGCCATTGGCGACGGCGTGGCTGCGCTGCATCACTTCCCACGCGTCGTGCTGCGCGGCGCCGTACTGCGTCTTCTCGGCTGGATGCCAGCCGATGGCCGTGGGGTAGAAGAGGATCTCCGCGCCAGCCATGGCCGTGAGGCGGGCCCCTTCTGGAAACCACTGATCCCAGCAGATCAGCACGCCGATCGTGCCGTGCTTGGTCTTCCACGACTTGAATCCGGTGTCGCCCGGCGTGAAATAGAACTTCTCGTAGTACAGCGGGTCGTCTGGGATGTGCATCTTGCGATACACGCCCAGGATGGACCCGTCGGCATCGATGATGGCGGCGGTGTTGTGGTACACACCCGCGGCACGCTTCTCGAACAGCGACGCGATGACCACGGCTTTGTGTTTCCTGGCGAGTTTGCTCAGCGCGTCGGTCGATGGTCCCGGAATGCTCTCGGCCAGCTCGAAAAATCGGTGCTCTTCAGCCTGACAGAAGTACTGCGATCGAAACAGCTCCTGCGTACAGACGATCCCGGCGCCGCCCTTCATGGCGCGCTCCGACAGTGTTACCTGCTTGCGCAGGTTCTCGGCCGGATCTTCGCCGCACGCCATCTGCGTGAGGCCCACCTTCACGGTCGTCGATTTTGGCATCAGCCTAACGTTCCCTTATAGCATGGCTGTCAGCGCCGATTGCGCTGGCCCTCGGACCTCGGCTAGAGTCCCAAGGCGGGCGTCGCCCTTTTTCTTTCACACAAGGAGTTTGCCGATGAAACGTTCGATGTGTTTCGTGTCTGGATGCGTGCTCGCGGCAGCCGCCGCGTTTGCACAGGGCGGCGCTCAGCCACCTCAGCAGATCAGCTTGTCGCATGGATTGCAGCGGTCCTACAACAACATCAAGCTGAATCTGACCGAGATGGCGGCCAAGATGCCGGAGGCCGACTACAACTTCCAGCCGACGAAAGAAGTTCGGACCTATGGCCAGCTCTTCGGCCACGTCGCCAACGCACAATTTGGCCAGTGCGCGGCCGCCAAAGGCGTCGCCAATCCGAATCAGGGCAACGACAACGAGAAGAAGGCGACCAAGGCGGAGTTCGTCAAGGCACTGTCGGACTCGTTCACGTTCTGCGATGACGCGTTGGCTGCGCTGACCGACGCCAATGCGGCTGAGCTGGTCAAACAAGGCCAGAACGAAGTCGCTCGTGGCTCGGTGCTCGCCGGACTGCTGTCGCACAGCAATGAGATGTACGGCACGGGCGTCGTCTACATGCGCCTGAAGGGCCTGGTGCCGCCGTCAACCGAGCGCGCGACGCGCAAACCGTAGCTGCGAATTCCAGATCTGCTGGTTTCTTCGAGTTCAGAAGATTGGACGAAACAGGAGGTCGGAAGATCAGGAGAATAATTTTCTCTTGATCTCCTAATCTCCTGTTGTTTTAGGGTGCCTACTTCCCGTTCTGCATCGCCGCCAGGAACTCCGCGTTCGTCCGCGTCTTGCTCATCTTCGAGAGCAAGAGCTCCATGGCTTCTACAGGGGAGAGCGGGGTAAGCACGCGTCGGAGCACGTAGACGCGTTGGAGGTCTTCCTTCGGGATGAGCAGCTCCTCCTTGCGTGTGCCGCTTTTTTGAATATCGATAGTGGGGAAGACGCGGCGGTCGGCCAGCTTCCGATCGAGGTGCACCTCCATATTGCCAGTGCCCTTGAACTCCTCGAAGATCACTTCGTCCATGCGAGAGCCGGTATCGACCAGCGCGGAGGCCACAATGGTCAGGGAGCCGCCCTGCTCGATGTTGCGCGCGGCGCCGAAGAATCGCTTCGGTCGTTGCAGGGCGTTGCTGTCCACGCCACCCGAGAGCACTTTGCCCGAGGTCGGCACAATCGTGTTGTAGGCGCGCGCGAGCCTGGTGATGGAATCGAGCAGGATGACGACATCCTTCTTGTGCTCCACCAGGCGCTTCGCCTTCTCGATGACCATCTCCGCGACTTGCACGTGACGCTGAGCCGGCTCGTCGAACGTGGACGAAATGACCTCACCCTTCACCGATCGCTGCATGTCGGTGACTTCCTCTGGCCGCTCGTCGATGAGCAGCACGATCAGGTAGACCTCAGGATGATTGGTCGTGATCGCGTTGGCGATCGACTGCAGCAGCATGGTCTTCCCGGTGCGCGGCGCCGCCACGATGAGGCCGCGCTGGCCTTTGCCAAGCGGCGTCATCAAATCCATGACTCGGGTCGAGAGGTTCTCGGGGTCGGCCTCGAGGCGGATGTGCTCCTGCGGATACAGCGGCGTCAGGTTCTCGAAGAAGACGCGCTCGCGGCCGCGCGCCGGCGGCTCGAAATTGATCGCCTCCACCTTGATGAGCGCGAAGTAGCGCTCGCCTTCCTTCGGCGAGCGGATCTGGCCGGCAATGGTGTCGCCGGTGTGGAGGTCGAACTTTCGGATTTGCGAGGGCGACACGTAGATGTCGTCGGGGCCGGCCAGGTAGTTGTAGTCGGGTGCGCGAAGGAATCCAAAGCCGTCGGGCAGGACTTCGAGGACGCCCTCCGAGAAGATCAAGCCCGCCTTCTGCGCTCGCGCGCGCAGGATTTCGAAGATGAGCTCCTGTTTGCGCATCCCCGTCGCGCCGGGGATCTCGAGATCGCGCGCAATCTTGGTCAGAGCCGTAACGCCCAACTCCTTGAGCGTTGACAGATCGAGCGTGGTCGATTCGGTGGGTGGGGGCGGGGCGGGGCTGGTGGCTACCGCGGTGTCAGCAGCCTGGCGATCAGTTTCCACAGAACATCCATTCCTTCACCGGTCTCCGCCGAAATCGGCGTGACCGCACTTGAGTACAGCCGTTCCAACTCCGAGAGATGACGCTGCCGTTCGGCGCGTGTCAATTTGTCGACCTTGGTGGCCACGACGTGATACGCCACACCAAGGTTCCCGAGCCAGGCGCTGGCACCGATATCGGCCTCCAGACCTGGGTGGCGGCTGTCCACGAGCAACAGCACCCCAGCAAGCGAGGTCTCGACGCGCGCCTCGAAGTAATCCCGCGCCAGCGCGTCAAAGGCCTGCCGGCTGCCTTCGCCGCCTCGGGCATATCCGTAGCCCGGGAGATCCACGAGGTGGAACGCCGGCCGCCCTTCGGCGGCCAGGCGATAAAAATTGGCCAGACGCGTCTTGCCTGGCGCCGCGCTGGTCCGCGCCAGCTTTCGTCGAGCGAGCGCATTGATCAGCGTAGACTTGCCGACGTTTGATCGGCCAACCAGCGCGATGTCGAGCAACCCAACGGCTGGAAACCCCGCGGCACCTGCCGCGCTCGTCACGAACTCACTGCTGACGTGCAATAGCTGACACCTGTGTCGCTCCGAAGAGTGAGACCAGCGACGCAGCCGTCTGCGTCATGTGCGGTAACCTCAGTGCGTGATCGCGTCCTCGGTCGGCTCCGCGAGATCGGGCGCATCCGGAGTGGGCGTCAACGGCGTGAGCGGCCCCGCCAGCGCGGTCTTCAGCACTTCGTCCATTCCGCTAACCAGATGGATTTCCATCACGTCGAGCACGTTCTTGGGGATGTCGGCCAAATCCTTCTCGTTGTCCTTGGGAAGGATGATGGTCTTCAGTCCTGCCCGGTGCGCGGCCAGGATCTTCTCCTTCACGCCACCTATGGCAAGGACCTTGCCTCGAAGGGTGATCTCGCCGGTCATGGCGACGTCGCGCCGAGCGGGAATGCGCGCGAGGCCCGAGATGAGCGCGGTGGCCAGGGTGATGCCCGCCGATGGGCCGTCCTTGGGAATCGCCCCCTCGGGGATGTGGACGTGGACGTCCAATTTCCGGTTGAAGTCCTTGGCGATGCCGAACTCCTCTGCGCGCGATCGCACGTAGCTCATCGCCGCCTGCGCCGACTCCTGCATCACGTCGCCGAGCTTGCCCGTCAGCATCAGGCGCCCGCGGCCTGGCATGAGGGTGGCTTCCGTGACGAGGATCTCGCCGCCAACCTCGGTCCAGGCCAACCCGGTGGCCACGCCGACCTCGTTCTGCTCTTCGGCGAGCGTGGGGCGATAGCGGGGAACGCCGAGGTATTCGGTGACCTTGTCGGCCGTGATCGTCGCGCCCGTCGACGGACCGTCTACGACGACCTTGCGTGCGATTTTGCGGCAGATTGAGTTGATCTCACGCTCGAGATTGCGCACACCCGCTTCACGGGTGTAGCGCTGGATGATGACCTGGATCGATTCGTCGGTGAAGGTGATGTTCTTGTCCGTGAGCCCGGACCCCTCGACGGCTTTGCCGACGAGGAAGCGACGCGCGATCTCGATCTTCTCCTGCTCGGTGTATCCGGCCAGCTGCAGCACTTCCATGCGATCGCGAAGGGCCTGTGGAATAGTGTGCAGGACGTTGGCCGTGCAGATGAACATCACGTTGGACAGGTCGTACTCGACGTCCAGGTAATGGTCGAGGAACGCATTGTTCTGCTCGGGGTCGAGAACTTCGAGCAGCGCCGCCGACGGGTCGCCACGGAAGTCCATGGACATCTTGTCCACTTCGTCGAGGAGGAACACGGGGTTGAGCGTCGTGGCCTTCTTCATCATCTGGATGATCTGGCCGGGGAACGCGCCGATGTAGGTGCGGCGATGCCCCCGAATCTCCGCCTCGTCACGCACACCGCCCAGCGACAGCCGGACGAACTTGCGGTTCATGGCGCGCGCAATCGACTTGGCGAGTGAGGTCTTGCCGACCCCCGGGGGGCCGACGAAGGTGAGAATGGTGGCCTTGGGCTTCTTGACGAGGACGCGGACCGAGAGGAATTCGAGGATGCGGTCCTTGATTTTTTCCAGCCCGTAGTGGTCTTCGTTGAGGATGATCTCGGCCTTCTTGAGGTCGCGGCTTTCTTTCGTCTTCTTCTGCCAGGGAACGGCGATGAGCCAATCGAGGTAGTTGCGGGAGACCGTCGCCTCTGCGGACATCGGCGGCATGGCCTCGAGGCGCTTGAGCTCCTGCAGCGCCTTCTCTTCCACGTCCTTGGGCATCCGCGACTGTTCGATCTTCTTCTTGAGGTCCTCGACCTCGTTGCCCTTGTCGTCCTTGCGACCCAATTCCTTCTGGATCGCCTTCATCTTCTCGTTGAGGTAGTACTCCTTCTGCGCCTTCTCCATCTGCTTCTTCACGCGAGATTGGATGCGGCGGTCGACTTGGAGCTTATCGACTTCGGCTTCGAGGATGCCGACGATTCGACTGAGGCGTTCGAGGGGGGAGACGATTTCGAGGAGATTCTGCTTTTCGTCGATGCCCACCAGCAGATGGGCGGCAATCGTGTCGGCCAGCTTGCCAGGATCGTCCACGCGCACGGCTGCGATCATCGCGTCGTAGTGCAGGTTGTTCGACAGCTTCACGTATTGCTCGAACAAGGTGACGACCTTGCTCATCGTCGCTTCGACGTCGCCGCTCGCTTCCTTCTGGCGCTGCAGCACTTTGACGACAACCCGGTAGAACCCCTTATCTTCCTTCCACTCGATCACGCGAGCCCGATCGACGCCTTCGACCAGCACTTTGATGTTGCTGTCGGGCAGCTTCAGGCTTTGCACGACGTTCGCCACGCACCCCATGGTGAAGATGTCTTCCGCCTTGGGGTCGTCGATGGAGGCATCGTGCTGCGCCGCCAGGAACACCCGCTTGTCCTTGCCGAGCGAGTGTTCGAGGGCGCGAATCGAAGAGGGCCGTCCGATGACAAACGGCATCATCATGTGTGGGAACACGACAACGTCGCGCAGGGGGACGATTGGAAGGGTCTCGTAAACGTCAACCATAAGGGGATTCAGCTCTTCGCCTTAGCTATCGGCAGTCGGGCCATTGCACACCAGCGTTGTACCCCGTCCGATGGACGGGGGTCCAGGCCGGCCGCGGGGGCTGCACTAGCCAGCCTTCTCGACCACTTCGAGACCGGTGTTCTTGCTGAGCACCATCTCGCGAGTGATGACGCACTCCCGGGCCTTCTTCTGGCCGGGCATTTGATACATCAGATCCAGCATCAGGTCTTCGATGATCATGCGCAGGCCGCGTGCCCCGATTTTCCGGGCCAATGCCATTTCTGCAATGGCTTCCAGCGCATCGTCAGTGAGGCGCAGCTTCACGTTTTCGTATTCGAAGAGCTTCTGGTATTGGCGTGTGATGGCATTGCGCGGCTGGGTGAGAATCTGGACCAGCGCCGGCTTGTCGAGCTCGTGCAGGGCGCCCATCACGGGCAAACGGCCCACGAACTCCGGGATCAAGCCAAAACGGATGAGGTCCTGGGGCTCAGCCTGCTCGAGCACGGCGCCCACATCACGGCCCTTGTTGGATTTGATCTCGGCCTTGAAGCCCATCGACTTCTTGCCGACGCGCCGCTCGATGACCTTGTCGAGGCCCACGAACGCGCCGCCGCAGATGAAGAGGATGTTGGTCGTGTCGATCTGAAAGAACTCCTGGTGCGGATGCTTGCGGCCGCCCTGCGGAGGGACGTTCGCCACGGTCCCTTCCAGGATCTTGAGCAGCGCCTGCTGCACCCCTTCGCCCGACACGTCGCGCGTGATCGAAGGGTTTTCGTCCTTGCGTCCGATCTTGTCGATCTCGTCGATGTAGACGATGCCTTGCTGACACTTCTCGATGTCGCCGCCGGCGGCCTGCAGCAGCTTGAGGATGATGTTCTCGACGTCCTCGCCGACGTAGCCCGCTTCGGTGAGCGTCGTCGCGTCGACGATCGTGAACGGCACCGACAGGAGCTTGGCGAGTGTTTGCGCCAGCAATGTCTTGCCCGTGCCGGTTGGGCCGATCAGGAGAATGTTCGATTTCGTGAGCTCGACATCGTTGCGGCTGCGCGGCTGCTTCTGGATTTCCAACCGCTTGTAATGGTTGTAGACCGCGACGGCGAGCTTCTTCTTCGTGAGCTCCTGGCCGATGACGTACTCGTCGAGGAACTTTTTGTTCTCGGGAGGCGACGGACGCGAGGAGCGGACGCCGCGATTGTCGAAACGGTTGTCGTCGGCGATGATGTCGTTGCAGACCTCGACACACTCATCGCAGATAAAGACCGTGGGACCGGCGATCAGCTTGCGAACGTCGTTCTGGTCCTTGTTGCAGAACGAGCAGCGTAGAACTTCGCCGCCGTCCCCGCCCTTTTTGACCATCGGTAGTCCTAGGTTACACCCGTTTCCGAATCACGTCGTCAAGAATACCGTACGCGCGACCTTCGTCCGCCGACATGATGTAGTCGCGCTCGGTGTCGTCTTGGATGCGCTTGAGCGACTGTCCGGTGTGCTCCACCAGAATCTCGTTGATCCGCTCGCGCTGGCGCACGATTTCCTTTGCCGCCAGCGCAATGTCGGTCGCCTGCCCGCCGAGTCCCGACATCCACGGCTGATGAATCAGAATGCGGGCGTTTGGCAGCGAATACCGTTTGCCTTTGGCGCCGGCCGCCAGAAGCACCGCCGCGATGGAGGCCGCCTGGCCGATGCAGTAGGTCTGCACGTCCGGGCGAATAAACTGCATCGTGTCGTAGATCGCCAGGCCCGCGGTGATCACGCCGCCCGGGCTGTTGATATACAAGGTGATGTCCTTGTCCGGGTCCTCGCCTTCCAGAAATAACATTTGTGCAATCGCGAGGTTGGCGACCGTGTCGTCGATCGGCGTGCCGATGAAGATGATGTTGTCCTTCAGCAGCCGCGAAAAAATGTCATACGCACGCTCGCCGCGGTTGGTCTGTTCGACCACCATGGGGATGAGCTGGTTCTGGGGTGGGGAAAGGTGTCTCATGAGTTGGTGATCTGCGCTTTCGACAACACGAAACTGATGGCCTTCTCGCGACGCAGCCCCGCCGCCAGCCGGCCGAGCTCTCCGTCTTTCTGCAGATGCGCTTTGATGCTGGCGAGGCTCTGGCCCGACTGACCGGCGTAGCGCTGCAGCTCGGCGTCGAGGTCGGCCTCGGTCACCGTGAGTCCCTCGCGGCGCCCGATCTGATCGAGGACGATCGTCGATCCGACGGCTTCGGTCGCAGGCTCACGCTGTCCGTCGCGGAACCGTTGCCAGTCAATGTTGGCCTTGCGGGGATCGATCTTCTGATCCATCAAGCGGCGGGCGAAGTCTTCGAGCCGCCGATCGATCTCTCGATCGACGAGCGACGACGGCGCCGCGAAGGGCAATCGTGAGGCCAGTTGCTTCAGCACATCGTGACGCACCTGATGATCCGCGGCGTGCGTGGCCTCGTGCTCGAGGTCGGACCGGACCCTGGCGCGAAGCGCGTCGAGGGTATCGAAGTCGCCCAGATCCTTGGCCAGCTCATCGTCCAGCGCCGGCACCACACGCTTTTTGATCTCTTTCAGCGTCACCGTGTAGTCCACCTTACCCCCGGCAAGATCGGCCACGGAAAAGTCATCCGAGTAGGTTAGCGTGAACTGTTTGGTCTCGCCGACCGTCACCCCAACCATCGCATCATCGAAGCCGGGGGGATTCGAGGACGCCCCAAGCTCGATGGAGACCTCTTCGTGCGTGTCGAGGGGGCCCTGGAGGCCCGCCTTGTCGGTGCCCCGGCGCTCCAGCTTCACGACGGCGGTATGGCCAGGCTCGACGGCACTGCTTTCGACCGCCTCGAAACGCGCGGCGCGCTCGCGCAGGCGCTCGAGCGCCTGACTCACCGCTTCCTCTTCAACGGTCACCGGCGGGCGCGTCGCACGAATCCCGCTGAGATCTCCGGGATTAAACGGCGGCACGACCTCGAAGCTGGCCTTGAAGGTGAGGGGACGGCCTTCTTCGAGCACGAGGTCGTGAATATCGGGGGTGGCGAGAGGTTCGACGCCGCGCTCGACCAGCGCTTCGCCGACCGCTTTGGAGACGAGATCCTCGGCGACGTCCTGCATGATCTGCCCGCGGAATCGCTGGCGCACGACCGTGGCCGGCACCTTGCCTGGCCGGAACCCTGGGATGCGAGCCGCGCGGCTCAGCTTGGCGGCGGCCTGGCCGATGGCCTCATCGACCACCGTGCTGTCGACTTCGACCATCAAGTCGCGGCGCGTCTCGCTGACGTCAACCAATTCTGCTTTCATGTAGTGGAATCGGCGTCTTGAAGTCCTTCGACTCACTGGCAGCGCGGCTTTGCCGCGCCGCCCGTTCGCTCAGGACACCATTCGACTCGCCTCTCGCCTGCCATGAGCGAGCACGTTTGCCGAAGGCAGGCGATAGGAGAGTCGAATGGTGCGAAAGGGGGGAGTCGAACCCCCATAGCCTTGCGGCTACCGGATCCTAAGTCCGGCGCGTCTGCCAGTTCCGCCACTTTCGCGTGCGGAAGAACTGCTCCAGCCTAGCATGATTGTCAGAACACGCCGAAGCCACACGGGCCCGAACGCCCCTCCAACTCGCCGTCAGTCTCCTACTACTTGTCGGCGTTTGTCGCCAAAACATGATGGGAAACGCGACTACACTTTCGCCCATGCACGTTGCCGCCGCCTCGGCGCCCGAGGCGCCACGACCGCCGCTCAAATGGGCGGGAGGGAAGCGCTGGCAAGTGCCGTATTTGCGATCCTTGTGGGCGCCGCACGCGCATCGACGGCTGGTCGAGCCGTTCTGCGGCGGGCTGGCGGTCTCGCTCGGCCTGCGGCCTGACAGCGCGCTGCTGAACGACGCCAATCCTCACGTCATCAACTTCTATCGCTGGCTCAAGCTGGGCCTGCGGATCTCCATCGCGATGGAGAATGACGAAGCGGTTTTCTATCGCCATCGGGCGCGCTTCAACGCGCTCGTCCGCGCCGGCAAGGCCGACTCGAAGGAGGCAGCCGGCCTCTTCTATTACCTCAATCGTACGGCCTTCAACGGACTGTGCCGATTCAACCGCCGCGGCGAGTTCAACGTCCCGTTCGGACAGCACAGAACCATTCCCTATCGATCGGCGTTTTCAGAATTCCCGGACGCGCTCGCCCGTTATGAGTTCGTGAGCGGCGACTTCGAAGACCTGGCGCTCAAGTCAACCGACTTTGTGTACGCCGATCCGCCCTATGACGTGGAGTTCACGGCCTACGCTCGTGGGGGCTTTTCCTGGGAGGATCAAGTGCGGACCGCGACCGTCTTCACGCGGCACCGGGGTCCTGTGGTTCTGGTCAACCAGTTCACATCGCGTGTCGGGTCGCTGTACCGCAGTCTCGGCTACGACGTTCGCCTGCTCGATGCACCGCGCCGAATCAGTTGCACGGGGAATCGAATGCCGGCGCAAGAGATTCTTGCGACGCGCAATCTCTAAATCTTTCTTTCTTCTGTCTTCTTTCTTCTGTCTTCAGCGGGTGTCAGTACGACCTGTCTCCTTCGGCCCACCACCACAGCCCCAGCGCCATCGTGAGCAGGACCGTCGCCATGACTATCGTCTGCAGCTGTTGAAACACGCGATCGACCCATTGATTGGCCAACGACGCGAGCAGGCCGCGAGCATCCACTTCAAACGTCAGCAGTCCGAGCGACCAGGCCAGACCGACCAGGCCGCCCACGATCAGCAGCACTCCAGCCGCGATCGTCAGGTTGAACCCGAGATCGACGGCTTGCTCGCCTTGCCAGCGCTCGCGACGAACGCGAGCGAGCACGTTGGCGGTGAACAATGCAGGTGGGTCGGGCAGCTCGCGCGCGGCCAGCACGGTGTGAATCTCTCGAGCCCAGGCCAGCCTCGAGCGGCAGGCCTCGCATGTGCTGAAGTGAGCCTCCTGCTCTGGTGTGAGCTCCCGGCTGCCGTCGGCAATCGCTTCCGCGATCGGCTCGAGCGCGTCGCACCAGGACATGTCAGCGAAACTCCTGTTCCAACAGGTGCCGGAGTTGACGCTTGGCCCGATGCAAATGGGTCTTGACCGTGCCCAGCGGCAGGTGCAGCGCTTCGGCAAGGTCCTCGTAGCGCAGGCCTTTCATGTAGTGTCCGTTGATCAGCACTTGATACTGCGCGGGAAGCCGCCGGATGGCCTTGTCGACCCGGTCCCTGGTCACGAGGTCGCCAAACGCGCGATCGGTCTGGCTCGGTTGCAGCCTCGGAGTGTCGTCTCCGACTCGAATCTCATCCAGCGATTCGGTCATCGGGCCAGGTCGCTCCTGCACCAGCAGGTTGATGACGATGCGGTAGATCCACGTTGAGAGTTTTGCCTCGCCCCGGAAGTACGGAAGTCCCCGATAAACTCTGAGGAAGACCTCTTGAGCCAGGTCCTCGGCTCGCTCACGCGTGGCGGCACTGCGGCTCGTCAATGCGAACACCATCCCCTTGTATTGATCCACAAGCTCACAAAACGCCGCCTCGTCACCCTGCCGGCACCGCGTGATCAGCTCGTGCTCGGAAGTGGCGTTACTCACCGTTCGCTCAATTAGAGCGGTTTTGCCGGGTTTTTGTTTCCGGTGAAACAATCTTCTGGCGCCGTCAGTCTCATCTCCCAGGCCGTAAGAATGGAGGGCAAATGGCGGGTGAGTGGCTCGTCTTCATTGGCTTGATGGCGACCGTGGCTGCCGGTGTGTTCATCATCGTCCGAGGCCTCAAGCACCGCGCGCAGACGCTCGAAATGGCGCACCGTGAACGCATGGCGATGATTGAAAAAGGGATGGTCCCGTCTCCGGAGCTGAACCCCGGCCATGCCGCGTGGGCCGCCGGACGGGGTCCGCACGTGTCGTTAGGTCCGGTTCTTCACGACGTTCATTCCTCCCAACGTTCGCTGACGCTCGGGATCGTCATCGTCGCGATCGGCCTCGGGTTCATCAGCATCATCGGCGTCGCCGGCCAGTCGCCCGAACCGGCGTTTGGGCTCGGCGGCGCCATCGTTATCGTCGGCCTCGCGTTCATCGTGATCAGCCTCACGAAACGGATGACGCCTCACCAACCCCCGGTCATGCCTGCGCCCCCTCGGCCTCTGCCTTCAGAGCGGCCTTCGGACCGCATCGAGCCCTCGGCATAACGATCAGCAGTCGGCTATCCGCGTCAGCATCCTGTTCTCGCGATGGCGCTTGGCCCGGTTTGGTGCGCTATTGGCCTGTCGGCAACAGGCGAATCGTAGGATGATGGTCCGCCATGCGGATCACTCGTCTTCTCCTCTGGCTGCTCGCACTCCCGGCCATCGCGGCCGCCCAGGCTTCGCGGGCGCCGCAGATTGATTCGATTCGCCAGGATCAGCTGCGCGCCGATCTCTTCTTCCTTGCCTCCGACGCGATGCAAGGGCGTCTGACGAACACGCCCACCAACGGCATCGCCGCCGACTGGGTGCTCTCGCGATTCGAACGTCTCGGCCTCAAGCCAGGCGGTCAGAACGGATCCTTCGAGCATCGGTACCAGCTGATGGCCGCCACGATTGGCGACGGCAATACGGCGTCGATTGTCGGCGGCGCCGGAAGTGTGCGAACCGATCTGCGTCTGCTTCAGGAGTTCTACCCACATCGCTTCAGCGCCACTGGCGAAGTAGAAGCTGAGGTCGTCTTCGCCGGCTTCGGCATCGTCTCCTCCGAGCGGCGGCACGATGACTACAAGGATGCGCTTCGAGGAAAGATTGCGCTTGCGCTCGACCGGGAGCCCGGGGTGAACGATCCGGCGAGCGTCTTCGACGGAGTCGTGACGGCCGAGGCCGGACAACCGATTCGGAAGGCGCTTGCCGCTCAGGCCAAGGGTGCGGTCGCGCTGATTCTGGTCGAGGACGCGCACAATCAAACGGGTCCGCCGTCGAATTTCGCCGGTCAGGCCGCCAACTATTGGCCCGAGACGCCGCCGCGCGTCGAACGCTACACGCTCATGAAATGGGCGGAGCAGGTCCACATTCCCCTGGTGCAAGTGTCTTCGAGTGTTGGCGAGATGCTCGTCGCCGGCACGAAACGCTCGCTTGCCGATCTCGGCCGGTCCGCCGAAGCGCGCGGTGGCGTCACACCCGTTCCGCTGAACACATCGGTTCGTGTCAAGACCAGCGTGGAGCGTCACACGGTTCCTGATCGCAGCATCGTCGCGACGCTGGAGGGCGCCGATCCGCTGCTCAAGAACGAATACGTACTCGTCGGCGCGCATTTCGATCACGATGGCGCCGATGGACCGCGAGTGTTCAACGGCGCCGATGACGACGGGTCGGGCACGGTCGGACTGCTCGAGATTGCTGAAGCCTACGTGTTGGCCGCCCAAGCTGGCCAGCGTCCGAAGCGTTCGATCATCTTCGCAGCGTGGAATTCAGAGGAGCGCGGACTCCTGGGTGCGTGGGCGTACACGGAGTTTCCCGTCGTGCCGCTCGATCGAATTGTGGTCAACCTGAACATGGACATGATC
>JBOGIV010000361.1:0-5336 GCA_050747925.1 Vicinamibacterales bacterium | reverse complement strand
AAATAGACGTACGTAGGGCAGGTCTTCAGACCTGCCTCGACAGACCTGCCTCGACGCACGACTGAAGTCGTGCCCTACGAGCGACTATGATTGGCGGCGCATGGGTCGGGAGATCCTCGCGGGCGCGACGACGTTCTTGACGATGTCCTACATCGTCGTCGTCAATCCTGCGATCCTGTCGACCACCGGCACGGGCATGCCGTTCAGCGGCGCGCTCACGGCAACCGTCCTCGTGTGCTTCCTGGGGACGCTCCTGATGGGCCTCTATGCGAAGCTGCCCTTTGGCGTCGCGCCGGGCATGGGGCTGAATGCGTTCTTCGCCTACACGCTCGTCATCAACGGTCGGGTCGCGTGGCCGGTGGCGCTCGGCATCGTGTTCTGGGCCGGCGTGCTGTTTCTCGTCGTCTCGGCGACACCGCTCCGGGAACGTATCGCCATGGCCATACCACGGACGCTGCGTGATGCGGCGGCCGCCGGCATCGGCTTGCTGCTCGCATTCATCGGTCTGCAGAACGCGGGATTCGTGGCGGCGAACCCTGCGACCATGGTGGGCGTCGGCTCGATCGATCATCGCGCGCTGCTGGCGCTGGCCGGCTTGTTCATCTGCGTGTGGCTGAGCCGCAACAACAATCCGTTTGCGTATCTGACCAGCATCGCTCTGGTGACGCTCGCGGCTTGGATTGGCGGCTGGGTGGATCCGCCCTCGTCGTGGGTGAGCGCGCCGGATTTTTCGTCGGTCTTTCTGAAGCTCGACGTCTGGGGCGCACTGCAATGGTCGCTGGCGGCCGCGATGGTGACCGTCCTGATGACGTGTCTGTTCGACTCGCTCTCGACGTTCATCGGCGTCGCACACGCGGCCAATCTGCTCGAAGCCAATGGGGAGCCGAAGAATTTACGTCGAGGCTTGATTGTCGATGCGGTTGCGATCGTCGCCTCGGCGCTCGTAGGGAGCTCTCCGGGAACGGCCTACGCCGAAAGCATCGCGGGCATTCGGATGGGCGGGCGCACGGGACTGACCTCTGTCGCCACTGCGTTCTGCTTCCTGCCATGCCTCTTCATCGCACCGACCGCAGCCGCCATACCAAACTACGCCACGGCGCCTGTGCTGATTCTGGTCGGCGTCGCGATGTTCCAGACCGTGACGCGGATCCCATTCGGAGAATTGCATCTGGCAGTTCCAGCCTTTACCACCATCGTGCTCATTCCTCTGACTTTCTCCATCACGCAAGGTATTCTCTGGGGATTGGTGCTCCACGCGGTCTTGCATGCGGTAACGGGCCGCGCGCGCGAACTCTCAGGCGCTGCCTGGGGGCTTGCAACCGTCTCGGTCGCGCTCTTGGTACTGGAACATGTCCACTGACTCTCCCATCATGGCCGTCGTCGTCGACGAGCTCGAAAAGATCAAGAAGCTCGCCGACAAAGCCATCGCCCAGCTCGGCGACGAGCAGCTGCACGTCGCGATCGATCCCGAAAGCAACAGCGTGGCGGTGATCATGCGCCACATGGCCGGGAACATGCGCTCGCGGTGGATCGACTTTCTCACGAGCGATGGCGAGAAACCGGATCGTCTGCGCGATCGCGAGTTCGAGGATGTGCGCGCGTCCCGCGAAGCACTCGTGGCCGAGTGGGAGCACGGCTGGCAGTGCGTGTTCGACGCCGTGAGGCCGTTGACCGACGCTGACCTTCAGCGAACCGTGATCATTCGCGCCGAGCCGCATTCCGTCTATCAAGCGATCAGCCGGCAGATTGCACACTATGCGGGGCACACCTACCAGATCCTCTTTCTGGCAAAGCACCTTCTCGGATCCAACTGGAAGACTTTGTCGATTCCGCGCGGGCAGTCCGAGGAATTCAACCGGCGGATGCTTGCGAAGCTGCAAGGTCGGACGTAGAGGCGGGTCTTCCGCCTTCGCGCGAAGCGCTCCGGCGGACCGCCGTAGCCTTGGCGGAGGCTGGTCAGACCCGCCTTCGAGCGTGGACGTGGCATGACGTGCGTCCGCTGGGGCATCCTCGGAACCGCGCGGATCAACCGGAGACTCATACCCGCCATGCGCGCGGCGGCTCGCAGCGAGCTGGTGGCGATCGCCAGCCGCGATCAGGCGCGCGCCAATGCGCACGCGCGCGATTGGGCCATTCCTAAAGCCCTTGCAAGCTATCACGCCCTTGTCGAAGACGACGATGTCGAGGCGGTCTACATTCCGCTTCCCAATAGCGAACACGTGCGATGGACGCTGGCGGCCGTCGCGGCGGGAAAGCACGTGCTCTGTGAAAAACCCCTCGCGCTTGACCCGGCCGATGTCGATCGCATCGCCGACGCCGCGACCGCGCAAGGCGTCGTCGTCGAAGAAGGTTTCATGTATGCCCACGAGCCCCTCACCGAGCGGGTGCAGTCGTTGGTTGCAAACGGTGCCGTGGGGGCAGTACGAGCCGTCGTGTCCGGCTTCACCTTCGTCTTGGATCGCGAAGGCGACGTGCGGCTCGATCCGACCCTCGGCGGCGGATCGCTCTGGGATGTCGGTGGCTACCCGCTGACCTATGCGCAGCGCGTGATTGCGCGGCCGCCGGTGAAGGCTGTCGCGCGCGCGCAGTGGGCACCCGCGGGAGTCGACGAAGAGTTCGCCGGCATCATCGAATTCTCCGGCGGCGCCACGGCGAACATCTACTCGGGGTTTCGGGCGCCCTATCGCACCTGGCTCGAGATCGTTGGCACGGAGGGCGCGCTGCGAGTGCCCAACCCCTTCAAGCCGGCGCTGATCGAAACGCTCGAGCTCGAGCGAACGTCCGGCATTCAACAGATCGATGTCGCCGGCTCGCCGTTACTCTTTCAGCGCGAGATCGAGGACTTCATCGCATCGGTCCTCGACCACGCACCTCAGGTGGTCTCCCTTGCGGAGAGCCGCACAACCGCAGCCACGCTGGCCGCGCTGTACAGCTCGGCTCGCCACGGGCGGGCGGTCGCGGTCTAAGGTTCCATGGTTCCAGAGTTCCAGCGTTCCAGAGTTCACACTTCGAGAACCTTGTAACTTTGGAACCCTGGAACTTTGGCACTATTCTGTGGACGTGGAGAGCGAGGTGACTACAGTTCTCTGGCGGATGCATCGCACGGGGCGCGAGAACGCGCGAGCGGTGATCCTCCCGGGCGGGCCGCCGTTCACCGTCGCGTTCTTCGCGAGCGATGAAATGGAGCGTGTCGAGAACTACGACACGATGGAAATCCTCCTCTTCCGCGCGGACGAAGTCAGGCGATCGCTCGTAGAAGACGGGTGGACGGAGGACGAAGAAAGAAGCAAGAAGAAAGAAGAAGAAAAGAGACAGTCATTGTGATTCAGGTGGACTCGCGCCATCGGACGGTCGGAGTGAAGGTCGGCAAGATCACGGTTGGTGGTGATGCACCAATCGCCGTGCAGTCAATGACCATGACCGACACGGCTGACGCAAAGGCGACGGCCCAACAGTGTGTCGAGCTCTGCGAGGCAGGATCCGAGCTGGTCCGCGTCACCGTCAACGTTCCGGAAGCAGCTGCCGCGGTTCCCGAGATCAAGCAGCGGATGCTCGATGCCGGCTGCGATGCGCCGCTCATCGGCGACTTTCACTACAACGGCCACCTGCTGCTCACGCGTTTTCCCGAGTGTGCGCGGGCGCTCGACAAGTACCGGATCAATCCCGGCAACGTCGGCACTGGCAAGCGGCGCGATGAACAGTTCGCGACGATCTGTCAGGTGGCCATCGACCATGGCAAGCCGGTTCGAATTGGCGTCAATGGCGGCTCCCTCAATCAGGAACTGGTCATGGCGAAGATGCAGGAGAACACCGACCGCAGCCTGGGCAAGGACTCCGACGACATCATCAACGAATGCATGGTGCTGTCGGCTCTGCAGTCAACCGAGCTGGCCACCGAAACAGGCCTTCGACCCGACCAGATCATCATCTCGTGCAAGGTGTCGCAGCCTCGCCATCTGATCGACGTGTACCGCGCGCTCGCGCGTCAGACCACGCAACCGCTCCACCTGGGTCTGACCGAGGCCGGCATGGGCACCAAGGGCCTGGTCTGGTCCGCCTCGGCGATGGGCATCCTGCTCAACGAAGGCATCGGCGACACGATTCGTGTCTCGTTGACGCCACGGCCGGGCGGCGATCGGCGCGAGGAAGTGTATGCGGCGTGCGAGCTGCTGCAGTCGCTGGGCCTGCGTTCGTTTGCGCCAAGCGTGACCGCGTGCCCAGGCTGCGGCCGGACGACGAGCACCACGTTCCAGGAGCTTGCGGAAGCGGTGCAGGGTTACATCCGCGATCAGATGCCAACGTGGAAGACCAAGTACGTCGGCGTCGAGGACCTCCGCCTCGCGGTGATGGGGTGCGTGGTGAACGGCCCGGGAGAATCCAAGGCCGCGAACATCGGGATCTCGCTGCCGGGAACCGGCGAAGCGCCGAACTGCCCTGTCTACATCGACGGCGTGCACGCGACGACACTCCGCGGCACCTACGACGAGCTGGCGCTCGCGTTTCAGAAGTTATTGAACGACTACGTCGATCACACCTACGCCCGCAGAGTCGGGGCTTTGGACCCGCCGGCGACCAGCGTCGTAGAGGCGGGTCTTCCGCCTTCGCGCTCGCGCTTCGGCGGACCGCCGGAGCTTTAGCGCAGGCTGGTTAGACCCGCCTTCGGTCTGATGAACATTCGCGACGCGACATCGGCCGATCGTGCCTTCGTTCTCGACTTGGCAAGCCGGCTGGCATCCTTTGAGATTCCCTCCTGGCGGACGCGAGAAGAAGTCGTTGAAGGCGAACGGCGTGTCCTCGAGGCGTGGTTCGACGAGCCGCTCGAAGACCAGGCGATGTTCGTCGCCGAGCTTGACGGCCAGCGCGCCGGCTGCGCCTTCCTCTTGACGGAGATCGATTACTTCAACCTACGCCCGTGCGCGCATCTGTCGGTGCTGGCGGCCACGGCGGCAGCTGAGGGGCGAGGGGTGGGATCGGCCCTGCTCGATCGATCTGTCGAATGGGCCCGCGCCCGCGGCTCCGATCGTCTCACCCTCAGCGCGCTCGTCACCAACACGCGTGCTCGAGGCCTCTACGAGCGCCGCGGTTTCTCCGGCGAATACATCCGCTACGTGTTGCCGCTGTAAAGGCCGGGGGGCGGGAGTCGGGAGTCGGGAGTCCGGCAACCGCAGATCCTAAGGTTGATCCGTTCTCGTGTTTTGATCCGTTCTCGTGTTTTGATCCGTTCTCGTGTTTTGATCCGTCCTCGTGGTTGATTCGTCTCGTGGTTGATTCGTCTCGTGGTTGATTCGTCTCGTGGTTGATCCGTCCTCGTGGTTGATCCGTCCTCGTGGTTGATC
>JBOGIV010000360.1:0-15793 GCA_050747925.1 Vicinamibacterales bacterium | reverse complement strand
GTGTGCGTGAGCACGATCGTTTCCGACACGCCGTCGAAGCCAACCGTGTGCGTGCCTGGGACCGATCCGACACGGGTCGAGGAGACGTCGATTGAACCGGCGTAGCCGACGTTTTCCATCGCGGCCTTCAATGACAGCGCCGTACCCGATGGCGCGTCCTTCTTCTTGATGTGGTGCATCTCGTGAATCCACGATCCGAAATCGGAGTGGAAGCGGAAGCGCTTGGCAGCGTCTTCGACCAGTAACTCGAACAGGTTCATGCCGATCGAAAAGTTCGCCGCCACGAGCACGCCGATACCGGCGCGCGCGGCGACTTTTCTCATGGCGGGCTCGTGCGCCTGCCACCCCGTTGTGCCGATGACGACGTTGATTCCGCGTGCCGCGAGCTGAGGCAGATTCTGGGCGACCGCATCGGGCAGGGTGAAATCAATGGCGACGTCCACTTCGCCGTAGTTGCCACCCTGAATGGCATTCCGGCCCGACTTCTCGTCAATCACGCCCATGATTTGCGCGTCGTACGAAGGCGCCAGCGCCTCCACCAACCGGCCCATTCGTCCGTGACCGACGAGCAAGATACGCGTCATGCGAGCTCCAGCGCGGAGAGGAACTTCGCGTGCACCCGCCCAAGCGCAACCGGCAGGTCCGATTCCCGAATCACAAACGTGATGTTTCGGCGCGACGCCGCCTGCGACACCATCCGCAACGGCACGTTGCCGACTGAGGATAGTACCTGAGCGGCCAGTGATGGGTCACGCTGCAATCCCTCACCCACGGCGCAGACGATAGCCATGTGGTCGTCGCAGGACACTTCGGCAAATTCCTGAAGCGCACTCACAATCGCCGGCAGGCGTCTGGAGTCATCGACCGTCACCGAGACGCTGACCTCAGACGTCGTCACCACATCCACGGGCGTTTTGAATCGCTCGAACACGTCGAACAGGCGACGCAGGAAGCCGTGCGCCATCAGCATACGGGTGGACGTGATGTCCACGACCGTCACTCCGCGCTTTGAGGCAACCGCGGTGAGGGGACGATCGGTCGCCGGCCGTTCGCTGGTGATGAGGGTGCCAAGGGCCTGAGCGCGATGCGAGTTGAGAATCCGGACGGGGATATTGCGCGCGACCGCCGGCTGGATCGTCGCCGGATGCAGGACCTTCGCGCCGAAGTAGGCCAGTTCCGACGCTTCGGCAAACGACAAGTGCGGCACGACCTGCGGATCGGACACGATTCGCGGATCGGCGGTCAACATGCCGTCGACGTCGGTCCAAATCTGGATCTCGCTGGCGCCAAGACAGGCGCCCACGATTGCCGCCGAGAAGTCGGACCCGCCTCGACCCAGCGTGGTGGTGACACCGCCGGCTGTCGCGCCGACGTAGCCGCCGATCACTGGAACACGCCCGGCGGCGAGCGAAGGATCTGCCTGCGTCATCAACGCCGCCGTCGTTTCCTGGAAGAGCGGAGCAGCAGAGGTATGCTCGCCGTCGGTGACGACCGCGCGGCGCGCGTCGACCCACGTCGCCGGCAGACCATGCGTCGACAGAGCCGCCGCCACGATTTGACTGCTCAGAATCTCGCCCGTGGCCGCAAGCGTGTCGAGCCACCGCGGCGAGACTTCTCGAAGGACTCCGAGAGCTTGCACGATGCGATCGACCTCGTCGAATTCTCGATCGATCGCGGCCGCGACGGCTTGCCGCTGGGGGGGATCGTTGACCACGTGCGCGATCTTCAGGTGCCGCTGACGAAGATCTTCGAGGCTCGCACGTGAGCCCTCCATATCGCCCGCGCCAGCCTGGGCAGCGACGCCGAGCAAACGATCGGTCACGCCCGAAAGGGCCGAGACGACAACGATGGGCCCACGGGCGTCGCCGCCCTCGCGCTGCGCCTCAGCCTGACGCTCGGCGCGCACGAGCGCAATCAGTCGTTCGATCGCGGGTTGGTCGGCGACCGACGTGCCGCCGAATTTCATGACTTTCACGTCCGCTCGTCGCCTTCCTTCTTTTTTCTTCTGTCGTCTTTCTTCATCCGGTTACAGAAGTCCTTCGGCCTTCATGAGCTCCGCGTTCAGAATAGCCGCGCCCGCTGCGCCGCGCACGGTATTGTGTCCCATCGCCACGAACTTCGCGTGGAGGACTGGACACGCACGGAGGCGGCCGACGGCGACCGCCATACCGCCCCCAAGGTCGGCATCGAGCCGTGGTTGCGGCCGGTTGGGCTCCGACATCACGACAATCGGCGGTTGCGGCGCCGACGGGAGATCCAGCTCTTGCGGACGGCCCCGGAAATCGCGGAGCGCCGCCGTGATGTCGGCCAGGTGCGGCTTCTCGGTCAGGTCCACGGACACCGTCATCGTGTGGCCGTCCAGAACAGCGACTCGAGTGGTGTGCGCGCTGATCGTGGCCGAGTGCGGCACTCGCCCGCCGTCCTCGCCGAGGATCTTCAGCGATTCGGTCTGTATTTTCTCTTCCTCGCCGCCGATGAACGGGACGACGTTGCCGAGGATGTCGAGAGAGGGCACGCCCGGGTAGCCGGCGCCGGAAACCGCCTGCATCGTCGAAACAATGACAGCGCGAACACCGAATTGACAAAGCGGCGCCAACGTCATCGCCAGCACGACCGTCGAGCAATTCGGATTGGTGACGATCGCGCCTGGCCACCGCTTGGCGGTTCTCTGCTCGGAAAGAATGGAGAGGTGATCCGCGTTGATTTCGGGAATGAGCAGCGGCACGAGCGGATCCATGCGGTAGTTGCGCGCATTGCTCACCACGATATGGCCCGCCGCGGCGAAGGCGGCTTCGATGTCGCCGGCAACCGACGCGTCGAGTCCGGAAAAGACCACCTTCGGTCCGCGCCCCGGGACACACGCGTCGACCACTGTATCGCTCAGCGATTCGGGAATCGGTGTGGCGAGTCGCCAGGGCGCAACCGCCTTGTAGGCGTTTCCTTCAGATCGCTCGCTGGCCGCGAGCCACGTGGCCTTGAACCACGGGTGGCATGCGAGCCGGGAGACGAACTGTTGACCGACAACACCGGTTGCGCCAAGCACGCCAACTTCAATCACGGTGATAACCCTCGCTATTCCCACAAAGAAAAACCCCGCCTGCGACTGACGCGGCGGGGTTGGCTGTTCGGGACCGTTCAGGCTTTGCTCTGAACCACCGAACCTCACTCAACTGTCTCTGAACCTTCCGAACCTTTCTGAACCCTTCAGAACCTTTCAGAGCGAGTCCACCCCGCCGAGCCACGCTTGGCCCGCTTGGGTACGAATCGCTTTCGCATCGAGGTGAACATTGCGGAAGACAGTATAGATCAAAGATGCGCCTCATACTTCACAGAACAAAGTCCTTTGACAGCGCACGGCCGGTCGCGATAGCCTAGGCGACAGATGACCAAGAGTACACAGACAGGCTCCGGGCGAGCATGGCCCTGACATCCTCAAAGCGCTCAGCCCCGCCGACCATCGGTGGGCACGCCGCCGACAACCTGCGCTTCATCCGTCAGGCCATGGAGCGCAGCGCCACGTTTACCGCGGTGCCCGGCGTTGGCGGCGTGGTGATGGGGACGATCGGCCTGCTGGCCTCGGGCGTCGCGTCCAGACAACCGACCGGCAATCGATGGCTGCTCACGTGGCTGGCAGCAGCGGTCGCCGCAGCGGCGGTGGGGTTGGCGACGATGGCCCGGAAGGCGCGGCGGGCCGGGCTCACACTGAGCGGGGCCAACGCCAGACGATTTGCCGTGGCGCTCGCCGCTCCGTGCGTGGCGGGTGCGGCCCTGACCTACGCCCTGTGGGCGACGCGCGCGTTCAGCGTGATGCCCTCTGCGTGGTTGCTGCTGTACGGCGCCGGCGTCCTCACCGGCGGCGCCTTCAGCGTCGCGCCGGTGCGCGTCATCGGCGTGCTCTTCATGGCGCTCGGCCTGGTGTCGGTCGTCACCCCGCCGGCGTGGGGGAACGTGTGGTTGGGCGTCGGCTTCGGCTTCTTCCACATTGGATCCGGGTTCTATATCGCGAGACATCACGGTGGCTAAGACGGCTCGAGCATCACACGTTGCGGCACGTCCAACGCCACGATCGGCCGCGCCCGCACACTCACGCACACCGGGACCCGGGTCGCTCGATCGACTCATCCACGATCACGTCCGTCTCGGCATCGTCAGCGCGCTCGCAGTCAACGACACGCTGTCGTTCGTCGATCTCAAGGCGGCGCTCGGCGCGACCGACGGCAATCTCAGCGTGCACGCGCGCCGCCTCGAAGACGCCGGCTATGTCGTGTGCGTGAAGAGCTTTGCCGGGCGCACACCTCGGAGCGACTACAAGTTGACGGCCGCGGGCCGGCGCGCTCTCGAGAAGTATCTGGATCACATGGACGCGATTATTCGCGCCACACGAAAAGCCACGTAGGTCAGGTTTCGACGGATTCACGCGGAAGGTTCCCATGAACTTCATTGTGAAGAGTGCTTTGATTGTCGTCGGCGCGATCCTGCCCGCCTTGCCAGCAGCCGGCTGCGTCATGTTCTTCGACGTGCCGTCAACGCCCCTTCATGAAGCCGCCTGGAGAGGCGACATCGACGCGGTTCGGCGGGTGGTGAAGGCGGGCGCCGACATCAACGCGCCCGATAGCCTTGGCGGCACCGCGCTCTACTGGGCGGCGCGAGGCGGCCACGCGCTCGGACCGCATCGCTGCCGTGGCGAGGCCGAGAACTGGCCGGCCGTGATGGCGGCGCTCCTCGATCTCGGCGCGAATCCGAACCTCCGCGATCGCCGTCCTCGCATTCCTGGTGGCTCGTCAGGCTGGACGCCACTCTTCGTCGCGCTTCACCACGAACAGTTCAAGTCGGCCGCGGTCCTCCTCGAACATGGCGCCGATCCGAACCTTCGCAGCGATCAAGGCTTGTCGGTGATGGAGATGGCCTCGGATGAAGGCGCGCCACGTATGCTGCTCGAGCTCATCATGGCCAAAGGCTTCGACCCGCAGCTCGCGCACCGTCCCGACTAGCGAGAGTCTTCTGGCGAACTTCTTCGTCGACTCCACGGCGCGTCAAAAGCATTTCAAGCCGAAGAAGAGACGCGCATTCGCGGCGAACTCGCGCGCTTGAGCAATCGCTGAGAGAGCGTGCGGTGCGTCAGCCTGACACAAAAACGCGGATCGGTAGGAGAAAACTGTCACGTCCTGTGACGCTCGGCCGACAAACCCTTCTGCGCGTGGCGTTTGCAAAACCAGGTTCGACCGACTCTGTCGCCAGCCTGTACTGAAAGAAGACGACGATTACGGATTCGTCCAGCGACTCGTGCGTGGCTCGGCGCGCGGCGGCATGCCGCATCACATGAGTCATTGACGGCAGCACACTTGCGAAGGAGTGCCGCGCCCGAGTGTCCGCCGGCCCCCCACCTCCGACACGACGGTCAACCACATGACCAAGCCCGTGAGCTTTCTGCGCCGAGCCTTAGGAGCCGCCGTTCTTGCGTACCTCTTCACCGCTGCTGCCACCGGTCCGACAGCCGCTCAGTCACCTCTTGCCGTCATCACGGGCGAGGTTCAGGCGAAGCTGCTTCGCTCGCCAAACGAAGCGATTCGCCTCATCCTGCAAGGCGACGTCGCCGCCGTCACGGCCGCGGCCCAACGGCGCGGGCTCGTCGTCAATCGCGTGCTCGATCAGTTTGTCGTCGTGACCGGCACGGCAGCGCACGTCGCTGCCTTACAGCTCGAGCCGGCGGTCAAGCTGATCGCGGGAGATCTGCGCGTCGAACCGCTGATGGTCGTGTCGGACCAGGCGATGGGCGCCGATCAAACACGCGCCGGCTCGACCTCGCTGCAGGGCCTGCGTTTTCCCGGCGTGACCGGAAAAGGCGTCGGGGTCGCCGTTGTGGACTCCGGCATTTCACCATCCCACAAGGCGTTGGCGAACAAGGTGGTCGCTGCCGCGAGCTTTGTGCCTGGGGACACGAGCGTGCACGATGCGTTCGGTCACGGGACGCACATCGCGGGTATCATCGCGGGAAATGGCGCGCCGGCCGCCAAGGTGACGCGCGAGTACGCGGGTGGCATCGCGCCCGGAGCACATCTCGTGAACGTTCGCGTCCTCGACGGCTTCGGCAGTGGCTATACGAGCAACGTCATCGCCGGCTTGGATTGGATCATCGCGAACCGGACGAAGTACGGCATCCGCGTCGTCAATCTATCGCTCGGCCACCCCGTGACAGCCCCATGCGTCTTCGATCCGTTGTGCTCGTCGATCGCGCGCATCGTGCAGAGCGGGATCGTAGTGGTCGCATCGGCGGGCAATCGGGGCATGTCCAGCAGCGCCCTTCCCGTGTTCGGCACCGTCAGCTCGCCCGGCAACTCGCCGTTTGCTCTCACCGTCGGCGCGATCAACACCTGGGGAACGGTGGACCGGTCCGACGACACGATCACGACGTACAGCTCGCATGGCCCCGCACCATTCGATCTGTTGGTAAAGCCCGACATCGCGGCTCCTGGCAACAAGATCGTCTCGCTCGAAGCCCCACGCAGTTATCTCGCGACCAGGTATTCGATGCTCCACGTCGCGGGCTCGAGCACCAATGCCTACTACCGGATGAGCGGCACGAGCATGGCCGCAGGCATGGTCAGCGGCGGCATCGCTTTGTTGATCGAGGCGTTTCCGGCGCTGACGCCAGTCCACGCCAAACTGGCGCTGCAGCTCACCGCCACGCCAATGGAGGAAGGGTTGATGGCGGCCGGCACCGGAAGCGTCAATCTCTGGTCAGCACGACGCTTGCTTGGCAATTCGCTGACGGGGATACTGCCGACCAGCACCATCGCCGGCGTCGTGTCGCGCTCGGGAGGATTGGGCTACGTCGACACCGGCTCGTTTACGACCGCCCTCTACAACGGTACTGGCTCGCGACTCCTGGCACTGACCGGTACGCTGCAGCAGCTGCTGGGGTCGGTCACGTCCAATCTGCTTTACATGGCGGGGCTCGACAATCCGTTCGTGACCGCGACGGCCAATCAGATTCTCTGGGGCGATCAGATCTACGGCGCCACCGGTCAGCAGATTCTATGGGGTGATCAGATTCTTTGGGGCGACCAGATCTTCACGTCGCAGGGCCAGCAAATCCTGTGGGGTGATCAGATCCTCTGGGGCGACCAGATTCTGTGGGGCGACCAGATTCTCTGGGGCGACTCCACGCCCGAGGGTCAACAAATCCTTTGGGGTGATTCGCTCGTCGGCCAAGACCCGCACTAATCGAGCCTGACCGTGACCACTCCCGCACCTCCCACAGCGCCGAGGGGAACGCCTTCGGCGCTCTCTATTCTGATCGGCTGTGTGATCGCGGTCGGATTCGCGATCATCGGGTTTTCGGTCTACAGGCTTCCGCAGGCGCCCAATCCCACCGGCTGGATTGGTTTAGGCGTTCTCGCCATCGTGGCGGCGTCATTCGCGCTGAAAGTGCCCGGGGTTCCGGTCTACCTCTCGATCTCTGACACGTTCTTCATCACCTCGGCTCTCCTCTTCGGCCCGGCGCCGGCGACGTTGACGATCGCACTCGACAGTCTCATCGTCTCGTGGCGACGGCGCAACACCGCTCGGCAGTTACTGTTCAACGTCACCAGCTCGGCAACGGCGCTCTGGTGCGGTGTGCAGACGTTCTACCTGATGTCACATTTGCAACCGCTCGACGGCGCCACCGCGGCGCCCGATGCCAGCATCATGATCCCGCTGACATGTCTCGCGGCGGTTTATTTCCTGCTGAATTCAGGGTTGACGGCTGGAGTCGTGGGTCTTTCGAAAGGCATCAATCCCTTCGAGCTCTGGCGCGAGCACTTCGCGATGATCTCGCTCAATCACCTCGCGGCCGCCTCCGCGTCATTCTTTCTCATCGTCTTGGCACAGTCGGTGGGCCTCCCCGCTATCGCCGCCGTCGTGCCCTTGATCCTGGTCTGCTACCTCGCCATGCGATCGTGGCTCGGCAGGGTTGAAGATGCGCAACGCCATCTGAAGAAGGTCAACGATCTCTATCTCTCCACGGTCTCAGCGCTTTCAACGGCAATCGAAGCCAAGGATGGCGTCACCAGCGATCACATCCAGCGCGTACGGGCGTACGCCCTGGGCCTTGCTCGGGCATTGAAGCTGACCGACCCGCAGACCGTGCAGGCCATCGAAGCGGCGGCTCTCCTGCACGACACCGGGAAGCTGGCGATTCCCGAACACATTCTCAATAAGCCGGGGAAGCTCACCGCCAGCGAGTTCGACACGATGAAGGCGCACGTCGATGTCGGGGCGGAGATCCTGTCGTCGATCGACTTTCCGTATCCCGTCATACCCATCGTGCGCGGCCATCACGAAAACTGGAACGGCACGGGCTACCCGGACGGCTTACGTGGAGAACAGATCCCAATTGGTGCGCGCATTCTTTCGGTCGTCGACTGCTTCGATGCGTTGACCTCGGACCGGCCATATCGGCCGGCGATGAGCGAGGAAGCGGCGGTGGCGATCATCGTCGAGCGCCGCGGGACGATGTACGACCCACATGTGGTCGATACGTTTCTCGAGGTGTATCGCGAGATCGCGCCGCCGTCCTTGCCGGCGCCTCAGCTGCAAAAGGTGATGGGGCGGATTCGGCAAGCTCACGCGGCCACTCCTGTTCGCGTCGATCCACCGCCCACGCCATCGGCCGAGCCGGCAAAGGAATCCGAAGAGCTGCTCGCCTTCGTCAGCCTCGCACGGGTCGCGACTCGAACCCCCACGGTGACCGACATCGGTGCGCTGGCGTGGGGCCACATCCGTCAAATCGCTCCTGGCGCCAGCCTTGCGCTCTTCACGATGGATAACTCGCAGACCGCGTTGGTCGCGCAGTACACCGCGGGCCCCGCCGCCGCAGCGTTGGCCGGCGCCTCCGTCAACGTGGGTCAGCGGTTGACCGGTTGGGCCGCCGCCAACGCTCGAGCAGTCGTGAACTCCGATGCGCGACTCGATGTCGATCACGCGACAGAAGAGGGTTTGCGATTTGCGCTCGCTGTTCCTTTAGCCTCTGAGGGTGCGGTCGTCGGGGTGATCACACTCTATGCTCCCGAGCCGTTTGCCGAGGATCGGAGCCGCATGTTGGAGATGATCGCGCCACATCTGGCGACGGCGGTCGCCTCGGCGCGCGAGAGTGACGCAGCCGCGGCGACACTTACGCTGCGCGACGATCGCCGGACACGGCGGTCGAGATCCGAACTGCGCGTCGTCGCGCGCGCCTGACCACTCGACTGGCAAGACGACACCAGCGACTTACACGCGAGCCGTCTTGAGAGCGGCGAGCACGCGGGCATCGCGGAACGGGATGCGGCGAATTCTCACGCCCGTGGCATCGAAGATCGCGTTGGCCACCGCGGCGATCAACGGCTTGCAGACCGTCTCGCCGGCGCCGTAGTGCGGCAGATCGGGCCGCGTCGGATTCGGATCCCCGTTGACCAACACGACGTCAATCCTGGCCGGTGTATCGGCGTGCGTCAGCGTCGGATACGACGCCCAATCCACGCTCGTCACTTTCTCGGCGTCAAACCGCACTTCCTCATGGAGCGCGCGGCTGAGCGAGTGGAGCATCCCGCCTTCGATCGTGCGGCGCAGCGCCTCGGGATTGATCACCAGGCCGCAGTCGTGGGCGCAGACCAGCCGCTTCACCCACACATGGCCGGTTCTGCGGTTCACCTCGACCTCCGCGATTTCGGCGACCACCGTCTGACTGCGGTATGCGTACGCGATTCCGCGGCCGGTCAACATGTCTCCTGTGTCGACACGCTTCGGCGATGGACGAGCGTCCCAATTGAACGCCTCTGCCGCCGCCTTGATCACCGCGATGGAACGCGCTCGCTTGAACCCACTGTCATCGTCGGTGCTCGCGGTCAGAAGCTTCAGGCGGAACTCGACCGGATCGGCCCCGGCGGCGGCAGCGAGCTCATCGGTGAAGGATTCGGAGGCAAAGGTCACTTGCGGGCCGTTGGGATCGCGCAGGTTTCCTGTCCTGACGGGTGTTTCCCAAACCAGCGGCAAACCGACGACGTGAGTCGTCATGCGCCGATGTGGAATCACGTACATCTCTGACGGCGTGGAGGCGCCGCCGGCGGCGGGCGTCGCGCGTCGCTTTCCGGTGAGCTGAGCGATGAGCACCGTGTCAGGCTCGTTGTAGCCAAGGTGGTTGTGGTCAACAGCCCTGGCCTCGTAGTCGAGTGCGACCAGTTGCCCTCGAGCGTCCACGCCTCCACGCATCTTGATCGCGTACGCAGGACCCTTGGTGTCCCAGGCCGATTCTTCCTGTCTCGTCCACTGCACGCGAACGGGTCGACCGATCTCCTTGGCCAGAAACGCCGCCTCGAAGCCCGCGTCGTCGGCGGCGGTTCGGCCGTAGGCCTGCGAGCCGTCCATCCATACGACTCGCACACGATCGCGGGGTATCTCCAAAAACCGCGCGACACCGTTGCGCAGACCGTACGATTTCATGTCGTTCGAGTAGATCGTCAGCTGATCGTTCGAGGGATCGGCCAGGGCGTGGGCCGGACCAAGCGAGTTATGGCCCTGAAACGGGACCTCGTAGTCGGCTTCGATGACCTTCGCCGCGCCGGTCAGCGCGGCATCGACGTTGCCGACAATGGTTGGCTTGCCGCTCGACGTCGGCGTCGCGGCTCGAATGAAAGTGAACAGATTGTCTGAAGTCGGGAACGGCGCGCTCGCCGGCTTCTGCCAGTTGACCTTCAGCTCGCGGCTCGCTCGAATCGCCTGCTCTTCACGTTCGCACACGACCGCGACATAGTTGCCCTTGCTCACGACCTTCACGAAGCCAGGAAGGGATCGAACGGAAGACTCGTCGATGCTGACGAGCGTGGCGCCGGCAACTGGCGGCTTGACATTGCGCGCATGCACCATGCCGGGAAGCTTCACGTCCACCGCCCATTTCAGCGAGCCGTCCACCTTGGCTGGAATGTCATCGCGCTTCGGTGACTGGCCCACCATCTTGAGCTGCTGCACAGGTTTCAGCCTGGCGGTGCCCGTCGTCGCGTCGATGTTGTTGCCCGTGAGTGTGACGTTGAATCGCTTGCCACCGATCAATTCCCCGTAGGTCACCTTCTTTGTGGGATCGGCGGCAACCGAGACCGTGCCCTCGCTCACGACGAGTTGGTCGGCCGGCACGCCCAAGTGCGTTGCGGCAAGGCCCAGGAGCACGCGCCTGGCTTCAGCCGCAACTCGTCGCATGGGCCAGCCGTCGGTCTGCAGCGCGTCCGATCCACCCGATCCGCCCTGGTCCACAGTGACGTCCGTGCTGCCCATGACGACGTCGGTTCGGTCGTAGGCGATGTCCAATTCGTCCGACATGATTTGCCGGAAGGCCGTTCCGGTCCCTTGGCCGAGATCAGTCTTTCCAACGTAGAACGTCGCGGTGTTGTCGGCGCGAATGACGATCCACGAGTCCAGTTGTCTGAAGTCCAGATCCGGATACGGGCCAGCGCCCGAGACTTGGAGATCAACAAAGCTGACGGGGCTCGCGTCGGCCACCCGCGAGGCGCTGACGCCAACCACGAGCATCCCTGCGCTCTTGAGGAAATCTCGACGGGAGCTCATGAGGTCACCTGCCCTGCCCCTTCGACGCGCTTAGCGTCATCCCGAGCAACGTCGCGGGATGAGCCAGTCTCGTGCCGAGCGGAGGCGAGTCGAAGGGCGCTGGCCGCGCGCTTGATGGCGGCGTGAATGCGGTAGTACGTCATACAGCGGCACAGCGTGCCGGCCATGCCCTGCCGAATCTGCGCGTCGGTCGGCGACGGATTCCTGTCGAGCAGCGCCTTGGCGGTCATGAGCTGCCCGTTCTGGCAGAAGCCGCACTGTGGAACCTGCTCGTCAATCCACGCCTGCTGAAGCGGATGGAGCTTGCCGTCTCGCGCGAGACCCTCGAGCGTCGTAATCTCGGCGCCTTGGACTGACGACACCGGCCGGATGCACGAACGTACGGCGTCGCCCTCGATGATCACCGTGCACGCGCCGCACTGACCGAGTCCGCAACCGAATCGCGGCCCGTGCAGATCGAGGTCGTTGCGGAGGACGTACAGCAAAGGCGTCGACGGATCGACATCCACCGAGTGGGCCTTGCCGTTGACCCGTAACCTGATGACGCTCATCGCTGCAGTCTCGCGCTCGACCGTGGAGAAATCAAGCAACCTTTCTCACCGACCATCCGTCTACTTCCAGAAGAAGTTCTGCTGGAGTAGGCTTACTCCCCTATGGGACGACGACGCAGCAAGCAGAGCGGGGGCGACATGCTGCTCGGGACATTGGACATGCTCGTGCTGCGGACGCTCATCTTCGGGCCGGCGCACGGGCACGCGATCGCCCACGCCATTGAGGCGTCTTCGGAAGAAATTCTTCAGGTGGAACACGGGTCGCTCTATCCCGCGCTCCATCGTCTCGAGGACCAGGGCGTGATCGTCTCGTTCTGGGGAACCTCCGAGAACAACCGGAAGGCGAAGTATTACCGGCTCTCCCCTGCCGGCCGGAAGCGGCTCAACCAGGAACGTGGACGATGGGAGTCCCTGGTACGGGCGGTCTCCCGCGTGCTGGGTCCGGCAACGGAGTGACTCGATGAAGTGGTCTCGATTCTGGCAGCGGCAGCGGCGCGACACGGATCTTCAGCGCGAGCTGACGGCGTATCTCGAGCAAGAGAGCGCCGATCGGATGGCTGCCGGCGCAACGCCGGAAGAAGCGCGGTGGGCCGCCCAGCGAAAACTCGGCAGCGTGACGCGCATCCGCGAACAGGTGTTCGAGCAGAACAGCCTGTTGACGCTCGAGACGTTGTGGCGAGACGTCGTGTACGCCGGGCGGCTGTTCCGTCGCAATCCCGGCTTCTCGCTCGTTGCCATTCTCTCGATTGCGCTTGGGATCGGCGCCAACGCCTCGGTGTTCACCCTGCTCGATCAGGTGATGCTGCGGACTCTGCCTGTGGCTCGGCCGGATCAGCTCGTCCGGCTGACGGCTACCGGTTTTCAGTACGGAAATGCGTTCGGCGACGGCGATGAGCTGTCGTATCCGATGTATCAGGATTTACGGGACGGCAATCAGGTCTTCGCCGGCATGTTCTGTCGCTTTGCACGTGCCCTGGCCGCCAACGTCAACGGGTCGGGCGAGGCGGTTCGCGCCGAGCTGGTCTCGGGATCGTACTTTCCTCTCCTCGGGATCCATCCGGCGATTGGACGCGTCCTCGGCCCGGATGACGAGCAGGCCCCGGGTGCGCATCCCTTTGTCGTCCTGAGTCATCGCTACTGGCAGCGGCGATTTCACGCCAACGTCGCAGTCGTCGGCCAGGCGATTCGCGTGAATGGCCACCCGTTGACGATCGTCGGCGTCGTGCGCGAGGGATTCGACGGCACGGACTTGGGGTCGGCCACCGACGTTTTCGTGCCCATTGCCATGGCGCACGAGCTCACGTTTATTACGACGGGGCTGGTGGACCGGCGCTCACGATGGCTCAACGTGTTCGGTCGCCTGAAGCCGGGCGTCAGCCGCGAGGAAGCTGACGCCGGTCTGCAACCGTTCTACCACTCGCGTCTGGAGCTCGAGGTGGCGCAGGACGCGTTTGCGCGCGCCTCGTCCAGCGACAAGTCACGATTTCTCAAGGGCTCGCTCGCCGTGACGCCGGCGGCGGATGGCAAGTCGTCGTTGCGCGCGCAACTCACGCAGCCGCTGTGGACGCTCACCGCCATCGGCGTTGGCGTCCTGATCATCGCCTGCGCCAACGTCGCCAATCTCCTTCTCGCGCGTGCGAGCGTGCGCCGCCGGGAAATCGCGATGCGTCTGGCGCTCGGCGCGACGCGGCGTCGGATTCTTCACCAGTTGCTCATCGAAAGCGTCCTGCTGGGCGTCGCCGGCGGCGCGGCCGGCCTGGCGCTGGCGACGCTCGGCGCCGAGGGCCTGCTGTTTTTCTTCGTGGAGCCAGACGCCATCTTGACCATCTCGGCGTGGCCCGACGCGCGCCTGCTGGCCATCAACGTTCTCGCCAGTGTCGCAATCGGTGTGGCGTTTGGACTGGCGCCAGCCTGGCAGAGCGCCCGTTCGGACCTTGGTCCCGTGCTGAAAGCGGAAGGCAGCGGCGTCCTCGGAGGCGGCAGCGGCCACGTGCGCCGAGCGCTGGTCGTGGCGCAGGTCGCCGTGTCGCTCCTGTTGATGGTTGGCGCCAGCGTGTTCCTCAGAAGCCTCGAGAACTTGCGCCGTGTCGAGACCGGGTTCGATACGACGCGGCTGTTGTCGTTCAACGTAGCCCCTGGCGCCTACGGCTACGCGCCTGCGGCGACGAAGACGTTTGCCAAAGCGCTCCTCGACAGCGTTCGCGCGACACCAGGAGTGAGCGCGGCCGGGTTCGTGTCGAATCGTCTGCTCGACGGGGGATCGTGGAACAGCAGCATGACCATCGAAGGTCGTCCGTACGACCCCGCCGTGCGCGTGCTGACCTACAACAACCGCGTCAGCCCGGGGTACTTCGAGGCGATGGGGATTCGCGTCGTCGCCGGCCGCGACTTCGACTCGCGAGACGAGCGGCACGTGGATGCAGCAGCGCCGGCAGCGCCGCCGCGCGTGGTCATCGCGAACGAAGAGTTCGCGAAACGGTTTCTTGCCGACCGCGACCCGCTCGGTGTCCACATCGGCTTCGGCCGAGACCCCGGAACGCCGACGCCGATCGAGATCGTGGGCGTCGTGTCGACCGCCAAGTACCGCAGCCTACGATCAGAGCCTGAGCCACAATTGTATGTCCCGTATCTCGAGGGCCCGTCGGTCGGAGGACTCACGATGTACGTGCGAACGTCGCGCGATCCGCAGTACATGATGGAAGCGATGCGGCAGGTCGTGCGACGCGCCGATGCCGCGCTACCGGTGAGTGACTTGCGAACGCTCGAAGAGCAGGTGAATCGATCGTTGACCAACGATCGGTTCGTAGCCAGCGTGTCCACCGCTCTTGGCGCGTTGGCCACCGTCCTCGCCATGGTGGGACTCTACGGCGTCATGTCGTTCGCCGTCGCGCGCCGAACGCGAGAAATCGCCATCCGCGTCGCCTTCGGCGCGCTCTCAACGCGCGTCGTCTCCCTCATCCTTGGGGACATGTTCGTTCTCGTCGGCGCAGGGATCATGTTGGCGCTGCCGGCAATCTGGTGGCTGAAGCGATTGGTCGAAGACCAGCTCTATCAGGTGAGCCCGAGCGATGCGCGGGCGCTGATTCCTGCTGTCGCCGTCGTCTTGCTTTCGGCGGTGGTCGCGGTGTGGGTTCCGTCGAGGCGCGCGTTGCGCGTCGATCCCGTGACGGCTCTACGCGACGAGTGAACGCCGGCCCATCGTTGGGTCGCCGTCAGGTACGTGTAACTATCGTTCACGACGGGTCAGCGCTTGATACACGGCGGCGCGCGCCACCTCTTCGTGGTTGGCGGCGCCAGGAACGCCGCCGCGACGCTGAATGATGCCGATCACGATCACATCGTTGGTTGGATCGACGAAGAACCAGGCTGCCGGCAAGCCCCCACCACCAGAAGGTGCCGGTGCCGACGGGAGTCTTGAGCGCCATGGGGTCGCGCACAACCGCAACATCGAAGCCGAATCCTTGCGCCGGCCTGAATCGAGCCTGACCGATGCCCTAGAAAACTTGACCCTGAGGATTCCAACCAATTGGGTCAAGTTTTCTCGCCCCGCGGAGCGGGGCAAAGCGATACTGCCCTAGCGAGGCGAAGCCAGCAGCGTTCTTCTGGGCGGTCTGAGGAGTGGCTCGCTAGGTGTTAATCAGTACCGATAGTGCGCCGATTTGTAC
>JBOGIV010000359.1:0-7295 GCA_050747925.1 Vicinamibacterales bacterium | reverse complement strand
GATGCGCTCGGCGCCATAGGCAATGGCCTGGAGACCTGACGAACAAAAGCGATTCACGGTCACAGCCGACGCTTCGACCGGAATTCCCGCACGGAGACTTGCGATGCGTGCGACATTCAGACCTTGTTCGGCCTCAGGCATCGCGCACCCAAGAATCACATCGTCGATCGACCCGCGCTCGAGCCCTTCGACGCGCTTGAGGGCCGCATCGATGGCGGTAGCGGCCAGCTCGTCGGGTCGCATCACGCTGAGCGATCCCTTCGGCGCTTTGCCAACCGGTGTTCTGACGGCAGAAACGATGACAGCGTCACGCATTGAAATCTCCAAGAAGATCCTCGACGGCCTCGCCCACGAGGCTGGTCTTGCCGTCGAACAAATGATCGGCGTCCTCGATGACGACCAGCTCCTTCGGCTCGGGGAGCTGCCCGTAAAAGCGTCGAATCTCTTTGATCGAGATCAGTTCGTCGCGCTCGCCATGGACAATGAACTTTGGCAACGTCGACGTCAGCAGGACACTGAAGTCGTAGCGATCGATTGGCGGAGCGATGCCGAACAGCAGCGAGACCCTGGCATCCGATGCCCCAGTCGTCATCGCCACCCAGGCGCCAAACGACATCCCCGCCGCCCACACCGGACGATCCGGGAAGCGCTCGAGCCCGAATTCAATCGCCGCACGGAAGTCGTCCTGCTCGCCAGCGCCCGAATCGAACGTTCCCGCGCTTCGACCCACACCGCGGAAGTTGAAGCGAAGTGCCGCCACTCCGATTCGCGCCATCCCCTTTGCGGCCTGATAGACGCCCTTGGTGTGCAGCGTGCCGCCATGCAGCGGGTGCGGGTGCCCGAAGATCGCCAGGGCCCGCGGCTCGCTGTCGGGCAAATCGAACAGCCCCTCGAGCGGCCCGGCAGGGCCGGGGATCTCACGCAGGAATTCGGTCGGCATTCACAAACCTTTCGAGGGCGTCGGCAAAGGCATCGGGCCGCGTGACGATGCCCAAGTGGCCCGTGTGCTCAATCACCACGTGCTCCGCAGAGCGAAGCTGGTCGAGGTACCAGCGCGTCGCCTCGACCGGCACGATGCGATCGAGCTCAGGTTCGCCCGTGACGACGAGCGCGGGCGCCTTCACCGATCCGGGATCCGCGAAACGATGTTGCTCGGCCCACCGCACGCGTCGAGCCATGAGCCTGGGAGACATCGGCGCACGCACCACCCGCATCGCGTGACGGGCCTTCGCGCGAACGCGTTTGACCATGCCCGGCAACGCCGCGGCAAACTCCGCTCGCAAGCGGCCGGGTGCACTGAGGACAAAAAGCGGGCTGAACAGCCGCGGGGCCTTGAGGTAGAGCCGAACGCGCGCGTCCGGAGTCCAGCCGAGTGGCAGCGCCGACACCAGGACGAGGCGCGACACCCTATCGGGATACCTCGCCGCATACTCCGATGCGATCAGCCCGCCATAGGAGATGCCTGCGACCACCGCTGAGCGGAGGCCCGCGCGATCCATCGCCTGCGAAACCTGGGTCACGTAGTTCTCGAATCCCTGCGACGGCTCACACGCAAACCCACTCGTCCGTTCGTCGCAGAGTGAGAACGCCAGAACGCGCTGCCGTCGAGCGAGAGCGTCCACGGCCGGACGCACCCATTCCCACCGGCCTTGAATGCCAGGGATTAAGACGATTGGAGTGCCGGAGCCGAGGTCGATCATCGCTATTCGCTATTCGCCCGCCTTCGCTCGTGCCCGGCTGCTCTGAGCTTCGGCGAGGCAAGCTCTGATAATGGACTCCACATCGCTTTTGCGATTGCCGGTTCAGTTCCTCAGAGGCTTCCCTGTCTTCAACGTGTGCTGGATCCGTTCGAGCGTTTTGCGCTCGCCGAGCAGGCTCATGAAGGCCTCTCGTTCGAGATCGAGCAAGTACTGTTCCGACACGGTGGTCGCGTGCGGCACATCGCCACCGGCGAAGATGTGCGCGAGCTTGCGACCGATGAGCGCGTCGTAATCGCTGGCGCGACCGGCCCGCCAGGCCAGGTGCACGCCGAGTTTCAACGCGGCCCCGAGCGATTCGCCGCCGACGGGGATCGATGTGCGTGGGGCGGGAACGTGGTAGCCCTCGCGTACGCGCTCCAGCGCTTTGGCTTTCGCATCCGTAAGCAGTCGCTCGCGATTCATCGTGAAGCTGTCGGTCGGCGCCAGATACCCCAGCCCGACCGCGTCTGGACCGCTGGCCGAGACCTTGGCGAGCGCCACCGTTTCGAACGCCTTCTGGACGGAGGGCAGGGGATCGCTTTGCGGCGAGGGCACCTGCGACATCGCGCGGACGACCATTTCCTTCGTGCCGCCGCCGGCAGGAATCAACCCGACGCCGACTTCAACCAGACCCAGGTACGTCTCTGCGCTCGCCTGCACCCGATCCCCGTGAAGCGCAATCTCGGCGCCGCCGCCGAGCGTGAGTCCGGCGGGCGCGACCACGACCGGGACCGGGCTATAGCGCAGCGCCATGGTCGCCTGCTGGAACGCGCGGATCATCAGATCGAGCTCGTCCCAGTTGCCTTCTTGTGCTTCGAGCAGGACGAGCATCAGGTTGGCGCCCGCGGAAAAGTTGGGCGCGTCGTTGCCGACCACCAGGGCCTGACCGTTGTTCGCCGCTTCCTTGACGCCCGCTTGCAACATCTGAACGGTGTCGCCGCCGATGGCGTTCATCTTCGAATGGAACTCGACGACGAACACACCGTCGCCCAGATCGAGGAGACTGGCGCCCGCGTTCTTCTTGATGACGGCGTGGCGTTCCTTCGCCGAACGAAGAAGCTGGAGGTCAGGAGCCGACGGCGGCACGAGCCCGTCGCGGAACGCGGTCCTGCCCGCGTCGAGCACCTGCTGAACGACGACCGGCGTTCCGTGACGCATCGCATGACCGCCGACGCGCTGCGCTGCGGCCAGCACCTCGGCGACGCCGATGGCGTCGAACAACTCAAACGGTCCCAGCTCCCAGCCAAACCCCCATCGCATCGCGCGATCGACATGGTCGATGGAATGGGCGATGTTGGGAGCGACGTGAGCGGTGTAGACGAGCGTCGGGGCCAGGGTTGCGCGGAGAAACTCGCCAGCCTTGTCCTTCGCGTGGAACAGCGTGCGTGTGCGCTCCGCGACGTCATCGATGGACCGGCCCGTTTCGATCGACGCTATCTGCGACGAGCGTCGTGGACGGTACTCCAGTGTCTCGACGTCGAGCGTCCAGATCTCGGACTCCCCCGAGGCGTTTTGTCGCCGCTCGTAGAACCCCTTGCCGGCTTTCTCTCCGAGCCGGCCGCGCTTCAACATGTCCTCGACGAGCGGCGGAATCCCGAACGCCGCGCGATCCTCGGCATCGGCCAGCCGCTCGCTCAGGTTGCGCATCACATGAGCGAGTACGTCGATGCCCGCGATATCCATCGTTCGAAATGTCGCGCTGCCTGGACGTCCAAGCGCCGGGCCGGTGATCGCGTCGATTTCTTCGATGGTGTAGAGGGGTTTGCCGTCGGCGCCTCGCATCGCCAAGAGGTCCAGCGAGCGCGCGACGCCATAGAGCCCGATGTGATTGGCGATGAAGTTCGGCGTGTCCTTTGCCACCACCACGCCCTTGCCGAGGAGGCGGTCGGCGATGTGCGAGATCGTGTCGACCACTGCCGGGTCGGTCTCCGCTGTCGGAATGATCTCCAGAAGGCGCAGGTAACGGGGCGGGTTGAAGAAATGCGTACCCAGCCAATGGCTGCGGAAGTCCTCGGATCGACCCTCAGCGAGCGCCGCGATCGGAATCCCGGAGGTATTGGAGCTGACGATCGATCCAGGGCGGCGCACCGTATCCACTCGTGTCAGCAGCTGCTGTTTGATGTCCAGGCGCTCGACGACCGCCTCGATGATCCAGTCTGTGGAGGCGATGCGATCGAGGTGAGTGTCGAAGCCGCCCGTGGTCACGAGTCGATGTGCGTTCGCCGTGAATTGAGGGTCGGGCTTCAGCCGGCGCGCCTTCTCGAGTCCGTCTCGCGCCTGTTCGGGCGTCAGGTCGAGGAGCAGCGAGGGAATGCCGGCGTTCGCGCAGTGCAGCGCGATCTGCGTACCCATGGTGCCGGCGCCGAGCACGGTGACGGAGTTAATGGTCATCAAGGGTTCAAGGGTTCAAGGGTTCAAGGGGTTCAAGGGTTCAGGAGTTGCGCCGAGCCGTACGTTGCGGCGCAGCGACGCCATTGACGAAGAGGTCGACGACCTCGGTGGCGAGTGGCGCCAGCGCGTATTTGCGTTTGCTGATGATCCAGTTGGTGGCCATCTCGTCCAGGGCGCCAAAGAAGACCTTGGCGGCGGTCGTGGCGCTCACGTTCGCGCGAAGGGTGCCGGCCTGCTGCCCGGAGGCGATCGTGTCGCGAATCAGCTTGAGGTAGTCCTGGACGTAGGTGGCCGAAAAGCGCTCCATGAACTTCGTGGACTGGCGCAGCTCGACCTGAAAGACGATCGCGAGGTCGCGATCGCGGCCCAGGCGCTCGAGATGCAACCGCGCGATGCGCAGCAGGCGCTCTCTCGCGTCCTCCACGCCGTCAAGCGCGGCCCGTCCATCGGCGATCGCCTCACGCATCGTCCGCTCGAAGATCGAAACGAGCAGGTCGTCCTTGCTCTGGAAGTAGAGATAGACGGTGCCGGCTGCGACGCCGGCCACACGGGCGACGTCGGCGACCTGG
This sequence comes from Vicinamibacterales bacterium, assembly GCA_050747925.1. GTDB lineage: Bacteria > Acidobacteriota > Vicinamibacteria > Vicinamibacterales > UBA2999 > 12-FULL-67-14b. The sequence goes on along the minus strand of JBOGIV010000359.1, from coordinate 2,596 downwards.
GATTGAAAGAAGCCGTTGCGCGCGAAGACGCGGGTCGCCGCCCGCAGGATGGCGTCGCGCTTGTCGGGGCTTGCGGGGGGCTTCACCAGGCTCATGCGGCGAGTGGGAGCGGCAGTCAGAGGCATCGGCGGGGTCCAGTCCAATCCAGTGAATGAATGTTCATTCAGTATAGAACAAGGCGCCAAACGTGCCAAGGGTGCCAAAGGTGCCAAGGTGCCAAGGTGCCAAGGTGCCAAGGTGCCAAGGGTGCCAAGGTGCCAAGGGTGCCAAGAGTGCGGGAACTTTGGAACCTTGGACCTCTGGAATTTAGGAACTCTGTTATCGCCAGCGCGTGAGGATGGTTTCGCGACGGAAGACTCGAACGCCGGCCCACAGCAAGGCCAGATTGAAGATGGCGAGGGCTATGGACGTGGTCATCAGTGTCGAGTTCCCGACCACTGAGAAACGAATCATCTGAAGGACGAAGGCAGCGGTGATCGGCAGCAGGATCAGCGAGGCCAGCTGCTGCGCGGATCGCGCGTCGTTCACGCGCGAGGAGACGATGACCGAGAGCAGGAGCGCCGAGAGAGCCGCAAGGGGACCCAGCCACACGAACATCAGGAACGAGCGAGCGCTGAGCAGGGTGAGCCACACGCCGGGCTCCGCAGCCAGCCAAACGCCCGCGACGTACACACCAAGCGTCGTCCACATCAGCAGCGCGGCGAACAGCAACGGCGTCAGGGTCTTGGCCGCCAGCAACTCGGCCGTGGAAAGTGGGGTGGCCAGGAGTGGTTCCAACGATCGCGACTGCTTCTCGCCAATCACTGCGTGCGTCGCCAACGTCATGGATGCGACAACGGGGACCAGCAGCAGGAGCAGCGCGAACTGATGGAAGAGAAACGCCTGAATCAGCGCCTGGTCAGTGAGGCTGGCGATCTCAGGCAGCAGTTCCACCGCTGAAGACGCCGCTTCAGTGAATTCGTCGGATTCGGCGAGCCCTCGGCCCGCGATGAAGGGGGCGCCGACGACGACGAAGAATGCAGGGGCGAGTGCGCCGAAGGCCATGGCGAACGCCGGCAGCACGGCCCCCGGTCGCCGGGACAGATCGGCGACGTCCTTGCGCATCAAGGCGGCGATCCGCGCCAGCGCTTCCCCGAGCATCAGTGCCACCCCACGAGATCCAGGTAGACCTCTTCCAGCGACCGTTGCTCCGGCGTGACTCGTCGAATTCTTGCTCCTGCACCGACGAGCTCTGCGACGACGTTGGGAACGGCGCCGAAGTCGGCGACTTCGATGTTCAAGAGGTTGTCGGTGGCTGAGACGAGCGGCGCACTTCGGCCGGCCACTTCGACCCATGGGACCGCGTCTCCTTCGACCTCGATGATCACGCGAACCGTCGACACGCGCCGCCGCAGGGCGTCAGGAGTATCGACGGCCATCAGCCGCATGTTGAGGATGGCAATCCGATCGGACAGCTCCTCGGCTTCCGCGAGGTTGTGTGTGGAGACGAGGACCGCATGGCCCTCTCGTCGCAATCGGCTCAGCAGATCGCGGACGTGACGTGCGGCCGCCGGATCAAGGCCGGCCGTTGGTTCATCGAGCAACACAATCGAAGGGCGATGCACCAGCGCGCGCGCCAGCGCGCATCGCTGTTTGAGCCCTTTCGACAACGTTCCTGCAGAGTCGGCGGCGCGATCGGCGAGATCGACCAGAGCCAGCGCGTCGTCCACACGTGCCGCCGGGTCAGCCAACCCATACAAGCGCGCGTAGGTCAGCAGGTTCAGCCGAACCGTCAACCCTTCCCACAGTCCAGGCGCCTCAGTGAGAATGCCGACTGAGCGGCGAAGTTCGGCAGTTCGGTGAGCCGAGACGGGCGTGCCGTCGATCGCAATCGATCCAGCCGTTGGCGCCAGCAGTCCGGCGAGCATTCGAAGCGTGGTGGTTTTACCGGCGCCGTTTGGCCCAAGGAGCGACACAATCTCGCCTGCGTACACAGAGAGTGAGAGGTCCTGTACAGCGACGCGCTCGCCAAAGGTGCGTGTGAGGCGATCGGCATGCAACCGCGCGGCGGTCATGGCCGATCAGCGTAACCCAGCGGGACGGCTCTAGCGCTCGAGATCGGCGCGGACAGCGGCAAAGAACGTCTCGGCCATCTTTCTGTAGCCGGCCTCGTTCGGGTGGAGGCCATCGATGCCGATGTACGCGTCAACATCGGCGCTCAATGCCACATACAAATCCACCAAGACGGCGCCTTCGCCGCGCGCGACCTGTCGCATTCGATCGTTGTAGTTCTGCAGAAAGAGATCCGGGATCGCACGCGACCCAGGCTTGGCCGGAGTGAGCGTGGCGATGAAGACTCGCATACCGCGGTTTCTCGCCTCCGACGCCATCGTGCTGACCGCTGCGGCGGCTCCGCTCGCGCCTCCAGGCCCGGTGACGCCGTTGTAGCCGGACAGGAGGAGGACAGCTTGAGGCCCGCGAGCGCCCAAGGCGTTGAAGAAACGTGGCACGGCGTTCGGAGCGGTCTCGCCAGGGAGACCCTCGTTGGACACCTGAATGCTCGAGGCCTGCGCGATAAAGCGTGAGACGAGCAACCGTTGCAGTACTGTCGGGTACG
>JBOGIV010000358.1:0-4842 GCA_050747925.1 Vicinamibacterales bacterium | reverse complement strand
GGTGACGGTACACATTGGATTCACGAAAGAACCGCAGCAGAGCCGACGTGCGCGGCCGATCCGACGCGCGGAGCGTCGCCGATCCCGTGTCGGCGCGCAGGACGTCCCATGGCGGATTCCCGATGACTGCATCGAATCCGCGGTCCGCCCGCAGCCGGCCCGACGAGTCAAAGAAGACTTCTGGGAATTCGATCTCCCAGTGAAACGCCTGACGCTGTCGCGCGATCGAAAGGGCTTCCGAAAGCCATCGCTCAATCTGCGGCACAGGCAGCGTTGGCGGCGCGCCCAATGCCGTGGCGATGAGCTCACCGCCCAGCGCAGGTGACAGCGCCGCCCCTGGCCAGGCGTGCAGCGCGCACCAGACATCGACCGCTCGCGACCATTTGGAGAATGGACCGTCGGGTGCTGTGAGCGCGGCGAGCCGGCGTTCCTTTTGACGAACGTCGGCCGGCGAGTTCGAGGGATCGAGCGCGAGTCGAATGCGCTCTGGCAACACTCGCTCGGCCAGAACGCCAGCCACGTCGTCATCAAACATCGGCAGCAGCGCCGACGCCGATGACCTCCGTCGTCGGTGAGATCGACCGACGGGCCGGGCGAGATCGGAAAGACGACCACCGAGCAGGCTGTCGCCGACAGCGAGATGGTGATCGAGAAACGTCAGCGGCCGATCCTTTGCGAGCGTCGTCAGCCAGAGGGAGAGTCGCGCCAGTTGGACCGCGGTCGGATTTCTGTCCACGCCGTAGAGGCACCGCTCGGCAACCGTCCGGCGCAACGACGCTCTTTCAGCCGTTGAGATGTCCCCGCTTTGCCAGACGCCATCACGGACGAGAGCACGCTCGCATTGATCGGCGAGGAAGTGGCAAGCCGCGACGAGAAATGCCCCGCTTCCCATCGCGGGATCGAGGACGCGAAGCGACAAGATCTCCTCCGCCGCTCGACCCTCGACCAGTGGCTGCAGCGTTCGACGGACCAAGAATTCTGTGATCGAGCGCGGCGTATAAAAACTGCCAGACGTCTTGCGTTCGCTGGACGTGCGCCGCAATGCGATGGTCGAACCCGACGCCTCGAGCTCGTACTCGAGCACCTGCTCGTAAACCGATCCAAGCTGCTCCACGCCAAGGTCGTGATAGGCGATACGCGACCGGCTCGATCCACTCTCGGAGGTGGCGAGGGCCAGCACGACCTGCCGCGCCACCGGGTCGGGCGCCTGGCGGCGGTCGACGAGCGGAGTGTGAATCGGCGAGAACAGCCGGCCGTTGAATGCCGTGACCTCGAGATCCCCCGCACGACAGCCCGCGTGGGCCATGCGCGAGATGGCTTGCAGCGCGGCCCACAGTCCCGGTGCGCCCGGCTCGTCGCCGATTCGCCGGCAAAGTGCATCGATCGTGTACGAGTCGCGATAGGTGTCGTGCCACACCGGCACCAGACCACGAGCCTCGGCGAACAGCAGGAAGACCACGCGATACACCAGCGTCAGCGCCTGCTCAAAGACGAACGCGTTGTCGATTCGCGTCAATGTTCGCGATGTGGTGGCCGAGCCGAACGCGACGGCGAGCTCTTCAAGAGCAGCGAGGACGCCCTGTCCGAGCGCTCGACAGACCCGCGTCGAGTACGCCGTTGAACGATCCACGATCGCCGCCAGCGAGCCGTCGTGACGACCCTCGCCCGCCAGCGCCGCCGGGCTCGTCAACGCAGCGAGGACCACGGCGCCGCGAGGGTCCTTGAGCAGCTGCGCAAACTGAAACTCGATGGCGAGCCGCGCCCATGGATGAGCGCACTCGACGATGCGGAGCGAGTGCCCGTTGGAGACAAACGACCAGCGCGCGTGATCGCCGAGACCAATCCGGATGGCACGATGCCACGCCTGGTCGATGGTCGTGGTCCACGGTGCCGACACGACCAGCAGCGGCGAGGCGGTGCCCGGTGACGTCACGCCGACGTGACCCCAGTCCTCCGCCTTCATGATGGGCCGAGCGTGACCGAGCAGTTCGAGCAGTGGGGCGACGGCCACGTCCAACACGGCCCGCGAGGCCGATGCGGGTCCGAGCCTGTGGGTGACGTGTCGCCACCATCGATCGAGGCGACGGGTCAGTTCGGAGGCATGGGCCGCCTTTGGAGAATTGAGGAGCGCGGGGAGCAGCTCGCGATCGAGAAACGCGTGTGAGAGGAGCTGTCCGCTGACGCCCGGAATCACAATCGATCCCGAAGAGGCCAGACAGCGAGCAGCCGTCGCTGGACGTGCTCGCAGTCCGGCGTCAAGTGCGTGAACAGCTCGACGCGTCGCGCAAGATGCGCGTCGAGCGCATCCAGCGTGTCGAGGCGGCGCTCCTCATCGAGTTCGGCTCGACGATCGAACAGCGAGCCTTGCCACTGTCGTCGTCGAGAGCGGGCCAGCCCAGACCGGATCGCTTCCAGACGACCGACGACGGCCTCGCGAAACGGCCGGAGGGCGAATTCGATCTCGCGTGAGCGCTCGCGGTGGCCGGGGGCGATTAGCGCTGCGACCGACAGGCGCTCCAGCGTCCCAATTAGTTGGCGCCACTCTCGGCGAGTGGCTGGCGTTCGCGCGAGTTCGAGGACGGCCGCGTCAACTCTGTGTTCGAGAGTGAGTCCACAGGATTCAGCGTGACGAGTCTGGTGGAGCCACACCACACGTGACGTCGATTGGACGGGCCGCGGCGGCGTCCATACCAGTCGGCCGCCAATGACGGCCGATGACGACCACGCCCGTTGCGCTTCGAGGCGCGCCACCTCGTCTGTCGCGCGTGGGACTCGGGTTGAGGAAATGTGTCGCGGACTGCGCGGCTCGGTGGGCGCACCCGCAAACACCGTTGACGCGATGTCCCGCTCGGTCCACCACTCGGTTGCAGCGTCGCGCAGGGCCACTGCGGCTCGCGATCGGCGGCGTTCGAGCCGCGCAAGCACCGTGTCTTCGATGGTGTTGCGATGAACCAGATGGACCGCGTGCACACGACGCGTCTGGCCGATGCGATCGACACGGCCAATCCGTTGCTCGAGGCGCAGCGGGTTCCAGGGCAGCTCGACGTTGATCACGAGGCGACAACGATGTTGGAGGTTCAGCCCTTCACCAGCGGCGTCGGTCGCGACCAGCACGTCTGCGCCGCCCGTCGTGAAGCGATCGATCGCCTCGCAACGCAGTTCGATGGGGATCGCGCCATGGATGATCGCCAACGCCCGCTGCGGCGAGAGCGCTGAGGCCAGCGCATCGACGGTGTCGCGATATTCCGTGAAGATGACAACCGGCTCCCGGGCGCAGGCGGTGAGCCGCTGGATGCGGTGGATCTTCGAGGGATTCACCAGCGCCCGCCGCGTGAGCTCGAGGAGTCGCTCGAGCTGCTGCTGTTCCTCGCCGGCGTCGTGAAGGCCAGAAACGGCCAGGACAACGTCGGGTCCGTCGTCGTCTCGGTCCTCCGCCTCCTCCCAAGGCAGCGACGGCTGCAGCGTCTGTGGTTCGATCTGGCCGCTCAAGAGCGCGTGACGTCGGCTCAGCGTTCTCAGGAGCGCCGTTGCGCTCGATGCGGCCCGTCGCCTCAGCGTCATGGCGACCAACTGAACCGACGGATCCGCGGCGCCCTTGGCTCTCCAGATCGCTGTGGCATAGCGATCGATGGCGTCGAGCATCGTGGATTCATCTCGCGTCGGCCTGACCGACAGCAGACAGATCCGTCGCGAGTGCCGCATGCCCACCTCAGCTCGAGCGCGACGAAAAATGGCGAGGCGGTCGTTGTGCGCGCCAAGCGATTGGAGATACGCAAAGGCAGACTCGTCTCCGGAATGTGGCGTCGCCGATGCCAGAATCACCCACGGCGCTCGCGCGGCCAGCCGCTCGACAGCGGCGCCCCGGTCGCTGCCAGGCGTGAGGTGATGCGATTCGTCCGCGACGATCAGGTCGAATTGCGCCGCTTCGACCGACGCCAACACCTCCGGCCTCTTCACGAAGTCGATCGACGCCACGATGATGGCGTGACAGGTCCAGGGGTTCACATCCGCCGCCCCCAACCACGATTGGCTGGTGATCGCCGACTGATCGACGATGACCGGGGTCAGGCCGAATCGATCGCGAAGCTCAGTGGCCCATGAGTGACGAAGTCCGGCCGGCGTGAGCACGAGTGCGCGATTGACGAAGCCGCGGGCGCGAAGCTCGGAGAGGATCAGGCTGGCCTGCACCGTCTTTCCCAGCCCGACGGCGTCTGCCAGCAGGACGCGCGTGGCGCCACCCAGAACCGCGAGCGCCGGTTCAAGCTGATAGGGAAGCAGATTGATTCGGGCGTCGGCAGCCGTCCACAGACCATCGACGAGTCGAGCTCCGGCGAGAGCGCCCCGGGCGACGCGCAGCACGTGCTGGCGTGAGCGACGGCGCAGCCGGCGCTTGCGGAGGATCCGCAGTCGATCGAAGGGCGCAATCAATGTCATCCGCCGGCCCGAGCTTGGGCCACATCCTTCGAGGGCAAACACCGTGCACAGGTCGTACGACTCCGAGCGGGCGACGATCCAGTGTTCGCCTCGTGCTTCGACGAGATCGCCTAATGACAAGGGTGCCAAAGGTGCCAAAGGTGCCAAAGGTGCCAAGGGTGCCAGGGGTGCCAGGGGTGCCAGGGGTGCCAGGGGTGCCAGGGGTGCCAGGGGTGCCAGAGTGCTGCTTGCTCACGGATCGGGTGTTGATTCGAGGTAGCGGATCAGTCCGGTTGCGGCTTTGAGAGCCTTTCGGACGGCGTGCTCGAGAGGCGGGAGTTCGTCTCCAGAAACGTAGCCACGGTCGCGGGCGTCGATGAAGTGATTGAGAACTTCGACCTCAGACGCTTTGGCGACCCTGACGAATTG
>JBOGIV010000357.1:0-6538 GCA_050747925.1 Vicinamibacterales bacterium | reverse complement strand
GACGCGGCGCTGTTCCAGTACCTCGAGGACCTGAAGGTCTTCTATGCGCGGTGTCTGCAGCTGCACTTCACTCTGTTCATACCTCACACAGTGGGTCTGTACGAGCTTTCGGTCGCGTGCGAAGAGCTGCTCGGTTGGGACGTGCAGAAAACAATCGGGCTGGTGCAGGGGCTGTCGAACACCTCGACGGGGTCGACCGACGAGCTCGCTGCGCTCGCGCGTCGCGCAGGCCAGCGGAGCGCGACACGAGAGCTGCTGGAGGCCAGAACGCCGGACCTCCTGACGCGACTGGACGATATCGATCCTCCGGTTGCCAGCGAACTCCGCCAGTACCTCCAGTTCTGGGGGCTGCGTCCCATTGGGCCGGAAGCGGGCTGCCCGACCGTGGCGGATCAACCGCATCTGGTGGCGGATCTGATTGCTGATCTCCTGAGCGACGACGGGCGGCGCGACCTGTCGACGGCCAGGCGGGCACTCGTCGAGGAAGCACGAACGCAGCTGACGGGATCCGCCCGGCAACGGTTCGATGCAGCGCTCGCGTACGCCGAGCGCGTGTATCCGCTGCGAGAGGACAACGTACTCCTCACCGATCAGCTCCCGACGGGCCTCCTTCGGCGCGTCGCGCTCGAAGCGGGACGGAGACTGGTGAGCCTGGGACTCCTGGGGCGAGCTGAGGATGCGGTGATGCTCAGCGCAGACGAGTTACGCGAGGCACTTCGAACGCACCGCGACGTTCGTCGGATCGTCTCCCGCCGCAAGGCCGAGCACGCGTGGGTGCGCGCGAACCCCGGACCGATGACGTACGGCCTTGAGCCGGGAAAGGCGCCTGACCTGCGTGGGCTCCCCGCGCCGGCGCGTCGGATCAACCGCGCCCTCCTGTGGATGATGGAGCATGAGCTCACCGCGCCGCCCAAGGCGAACGGGAAAGCGATCGTGGGCATTGGCGTGTCGTCCGGCGTCTACCGGGGGCGGGTCAGAGTGATTCGAACAGCTGACCAGCTGCACACGCTGCGAGCAGGCGAGGTATTGGTGTGTCCGACGACGTCGGCCGCCTGGACGATGGTGTTTCGACGGGCGGGTGCGATCGTCGCCGACACCGGTAGCGTGTTGTCGCATACGGCGATTGTCGCCCGCGAGTTCGCACTTCCGGCCGTCGTTGCGGCGGCGAATGCCACGTCCAACCTGGTAGATGGAGAAGAGGTGACGGTCGATGGGACCCGCGGCGTGGTCACCCGTTGCTGACGCGGTCTGAGGCTCCGGACTGTTCGGTCTGCGCTCTACGCAGGTCAGGCTGAATTAAGGAATATGTGGATCTGCGGCTGAGCTTGGCTGGGTGTCAGGGACGGAATTCGCAACTGGCTGCTCCACGCGGCATGACTGGCTCGGTCCGAGCGGCGTCTCGTTTTCCCAGGGTTTTCGGGGCTCACCGCGCGACGACGTCCGCTATGCCTGTCCGAAGTTTGTATACATTCTTCGGACAGCGCGCGACCTCCGAGTTCAGCTTGAGATGAAGTACCGTCGTCTGGGATCCTGAGGGCTGGTACCCACTTCACGTACAAGCCCACGCTTCACCATTCCCGCCAGGCGGGTGCGGGTTGCGCGCGGCGTCAAGCCGATCACTTTCGCGACCTCGCTGGTGATGCGACCTCCGCCGTCACGAAGAGCGCCAAGTATCGCCTTCTCGATTTCGTCGACCGTCGGCGCGGCGATACGTTTGAGCCACAGCGTGACCTTGAATCGCGTGCCGATTTCCTCGAGGGTCGGGGGCGCAAGTCCGGCGTCGCGGCACGCCGTCGTCATGCGCTGAATGCCGCTACCCCATTGCTCGATTAACCCCAATGCGTGAAAGGTGCGGCCGATCACGCGGTTCCGCAGCCGTGAGATCCCGCGGGGCAGGTCCTCCAATGTGAGCCCGAACGGCAGCAGACCTGGGTTCTCCACCTCGAGCCGATCATCGAAGATAGCGAGACGGATAGGAGCACCTCTCTGGGCGTAATCGGCGTGGACCACCGCATTCACGACCGCTTCTCGGACCGCGACCGGAGGAACGCTCCATCGCTCTCTTCGGTGGACACGGCCGATGTCCGCGCCGTGCAGCGCGTGTTTCTCGACGAAGGCTATCGCGTCGTCAACTGCTCGGACCAGGTGTGCGTGAATCTCGGCGCGGTCCAGGATCTGACTCTTGTCGACGCCCTCGAATCGTCCAAGCTGAATCCACGCATCTGGAAAGTGCCGTTCACGGCTGTTGCCAAACAGCAGCATGCCGCCGATCGTCGGTACCGTTCGGCCCTGGTGGGTCGTCACGAGGCGCAGCGTCTGCAGATCGGGCCGCCGAAGGCGTCGGACCGGCGCGAACGACTCGGAAGCCGCTCGGAAGTCCAAGGCTTCCGAGTTCAATACTGGCATCGGCTGCTCGTCGTAGGCTTCCCCACGAGCAAAACGGCGCAGCTCCTCGACGAGCTCACGATCGGCCCGCCGGTTTGTGGAGCCGACTCGGACGTACACACCGGTCTCCATCCCCTCCCGGTGCAGATAGTGTGGTCGAACCGGGCTGGCGTAGACCTGAATGGCCAGCACGTGGCTTCGGCGCCAGGGAATGATCTCCAGCTCCGGCACCAGTCGCGGCACGATGTGGTCGCTGATGAGGTTGGCGAGGCGCTCTTCGAGATCGAGGGGCTCGTGTACACCGCGGACATGACGCGTGCGGTCCTCGACCCCAACGAGCACCGTCCCGCCCGACGTGTTGGCGAAGGCCACGACGCTCCGAAGCACGCCGTCGGGGGACGAGAGATCGCGCTTGAACTCGAGGGTCTTGCCCTCAGGGCGCTTGAGCAGGTCGAGCCGATCCACGAGCTCGGAAGTATACTCTGAAGTGCGGCGCGCGTCGGCACTTCAGAGTCGGAGGCCTTGATGACCAGCCCCTCACCCAGACGCCGTCGGCCACACCCGCTCTCGGTACGACGCCGAATCGCGCCGAGCCGCCTCGACGCCATGATCGAAGAAGCCATTGTCGATGCCTACACGGAGTCCGAAGAGGCGGTTGGCTTTCACGCGACAATCGATCAGCACCTCGAGCTTCCATTCGAGATCGTCATTCTTGGCGTGGCCGTTATCGTGAAGAAGGTCGATGTCACCGCCGGCGGCGACATCATCGCGGTCTGCTACCGAGGGCGTGAAAGGCAGGCGATTCCGATTCTCGAGTTGCCGTTGCCGGATCCGCCACCGGCTTCATCGTCACCGTTCCATCAGCGACTTCAGAGTCGCCAACTCGGACTGCAGCAGAGCGCGCTGCGCGTCCAGCGCACCCTCAACATGCTCGAGCGCCACGGGTGGCGCGTGCAGCACGAAGCTGTAGATGCATGTCCCGCGGGTCGTCTCGGTCACACGCGATTGGGCAATGCCCACGCTGCCGTCGGGGAACGCAAGGCGCCAGTCGACGACGCCAGCGCCCGCGTCCGCGATCACCCCCAAGCCGACATCGACGGCTCCGGCGGGAGTCTCGAGCCGAGCGCGACCGTTCTCCGCTGACACGAAGGCATGCGCCCAGCGCGGCAGGTTCGCGGGCTCGCGCAGAAACTCAAACACCTTCCGACGCGGTGCCACTATCTCGATCCCCTGAACGTCGAACATACGCATGGGCGACCTCCTGTGCCAATGAATCGTCTCGTCTTTTTGACGAGCAGGGCACGCCCATTGTGAAACGCCTTGACGGAAAGCTGGTCAGATGCGGGGATCATGGCGCCGGCACATCATTGAATTTATGGCGATACGTCGTCCTTCGCTTGAGCGACGGGGTCCGTTCACCAGCCGACTCCTTCGATATCCCGGCAAGGGCGGATGGATCTTTGCGCCCATCCCGAAACGGCTGGCCCCACCAATCACGCGGCCGTGGGGTCGCACGCCCGTCCGAGCCGTCGTTGACGGCATAGCGTGGGACACGAGTATCTGGCGCGATCGCAAGAGTGACGGCGCGCTCCTGGCCGTACCGGCGCGAATCCGCGGGCGGAAGGGCGATGGGGACGCTGTCACCGTCGAATTCACCTTCGAGCCCGGCGACGACGATTAGCCGATCTTCGTCACGGAAACGGCGTTTGAGGCGAGTTTGGCGTCGCCCATCGCCGTAACTCATTCAGGTTCAAGGAGCGGCTTCCGAATTCGCGATGTAGTGCAGACCTACCCCCTTGCGACCGGGGATCGCGCGTGCGACCATCGGCGCCAAATGTTTCTGCGTCCGCATCATCGAGACAAAAATGGCAAGCGGCACACGTATTGGTCGCTGGTGGAAACGATCCGCACCGCCGATGGTCCACGCCAACGAACGCTCTGTCATCTCGGCGAGCTGAATGATTCGGCGCAGGCGCGGTGGCTGAAGACGATCGACGTCTTCAACGAGGCGGGCGAACGGCATCAGCTGAAACTGTTTCCCTCGGCGGTGGTCCCGCCCCCCGACGATGCGGAGGTGGCCCAGGTCTTGGTCCAGCGCGTGCGGTTGGAGCGTACGCGGCAACTGGGGCCCGCGCTGCTCGGCCTGGCGGTGTGGCGCCAGCTGCAGTTGGACGAATTCTTTGCGGCCCACATGGATCACACGCCAGCGGATGTGCCGTGGTCGCGCATCGCCGCGGTCCTCGCGATCAATCGGCTCTGCGCGCCCGGGAGCGAGCTGGCGATTGAGGAGCGCTGGTACCCGACGACGGCGCTCGACGATCTGCTGCATATTCCCGACGGCGCAATCAACGACACGCGGCTCTATCGCGCGCTCGATCACCTGTTGCCGCACAAGACCGCGCTCGAACGCCATCTCACTGCGCGGTACGGTGAGCTGTTTGCGGCGGAGTTCGACGTCCTGCTGTACGACCTCACGAGTAGTTATGTCGAAGGCGCCGCGGAGAAAAATCCGATGATGCGCCGCGGGTACAGCCGCGATCATCGGCCGGATTGCCTGCAGGTGATCTTGGCCGTGATCGTTAATGCCGACGGCTTCCCCCTGAGCTACGAAACGTTTGACGGCAACCGCGCCGATGTGACCACCCTCGAGACCGTGATGCGAATGATCGAGCGCAAGTACGGGCAGGCCCGTCGCGTGTGGGTCTTTGACCGCGGCATTGTCAGCGACGCCAATCTCGCGGCCATTCGGCGCCGGGGCGGCCAGTATCTCGTGGGGACGCGGCGGACGACGTTGCGACACGTGGAGCGCGCGCTGCTGGAGGGCACCTGGACGCAGGTTCGCGACCAGGTCGACGCGCAACTCGTGCCCATCCCGGGCGGCACCGAAACCTACGTGCTGTGTCGATCGACCGCACGACGCGAGAAGGAGCTCGCCATTCGGCGCCGCTTCTCGACGCGCCTCGAAGACCGCTTGCGCGGCCTGGAGAAACGGGTCGCCGCCGGTCGACTGAAAGACCGCGCGAAGATCGAGCGCGTGCTGGGGCGACTGCAAGCGTCGTACGCCAGCGTCGCCGATCTGTACGAGATGGCCGTGCGCGACGAGGACGGCCACCTGTGGCTCCACTGGCGGCTGATCGAAGACCGGCGCGCGTGGCGCGACGCGCGCGAAGGCGCCTACGTGTTGCGCACGAATCTCGTGGGCGAGACGGTCGAGGAGCTCTGGACCAAGTACATCCAGTTGACCGAGGCCGAGGCCGCCTTCCGCGCCTTGAAAAGCGAATTGGCCGTCCGTCCGGTGTTTCATCAGCTGGAGCGACGGGTCAAGGCGCATCTCCTCGTGGCGTTTCTCGGGTACGCGCTCTGGGTGACGTTGAAACATCTGCTGCGGCGGCGCGGCACGGGTCTGACGCCCGCGCAAGCCTTGGCGCACCTCGCCACGCTGCAAAGCGCAGACATCGTCCTGCCTACGACTGACGGGCGAGAGATCCGGCTCCGCCGTGTGACCGAGCCCACGCCCGAGCAGCAGCGACTGCTCGATCAGCTCGAGATCCCCATCCCCACCCATCTCGAATGGAATGCCGAATGTAGTGCAGACTTTGTCACCGCGTGACCGGATTTCTTAGACTTTCTCGCCGTGTCGCCGTTTCCGTGACGAACTTGGGTTAGCCCCGCTTCGAAGAGCGGTGTTCAGGACTGGTGCCTCGCGGATCGACTTGGATCTCCCGAAGACTCTTCATGGCCTTTCGCCAGAGCTCGTGAAAACCTTCAGCGAGGTTGTCCGCGAGCTCACGATCCCGAACGAGCAGCGACGCAAATCGGCCTTCCTTGACGAACGGATGGTCAAGCGGCAGCACCACGGTGTCGTCGTCGACGACGTGAAAGGGATGGCCGAGCTCTCCCGAGTACCGGACGCCTGTCACCTGCCGCAGATCATGGCGATGGGTCTTCAGGAACTCCACGAGCTGACCCGCGCTCTGGTAGGAGAAGCCGAAGACGACCCGGTGCTCCACGCCACGTTCGCCGGCATTCTTCGCGATCCGCCTCAGATGGGGAACCCGCCCTTGATGGCGGTGTCGATCGCCATGAGGTCGCCGGCCTCCAAGTACGACAGAATCCGCTTCCGGGCCGCCGCCAGCGGTACAAGATGCCGTCG
>JBOGIV010000356.1:0-6068 GCA_050747925.1 Vicinamibacterales bacterium | reverse complement strand
CGCAGATGACACAGACGGGCCCCTAGAAAACTTGACTCCCAGGAATTCATGCAGTTGAGTCAAGTTTTCTCGCCCGGCCTTAGGCCGGGCAAAAGCAACACTGCCCTAGCGAGGCGGAGCCATACGGCACATGCTAGGGGGTCTGAGGCGGAGCCTCGCTAGTGTTTGGCATCTCGTTCCTCTCGCCCATCTTTCTGGGTGCGGCCATCGCGGCCGCCGTGCCAATCGTGCTCCATCTCTTCCGGCGCCGGACCGACCTGGTCATCGACTTTCCATCGATACGGTTGCTCGACCAGGCGCCGATCGAGCGACAACGCCGGAGACGGCTGCGAGAGATCATTCTGTTGATTCTCCGGGTGACGGCGCTCGTGCTCCTCGCCCTGTCGTTTGCAAGGCCGTACGTCGCCATCGCGTTGGCTCCATTGACCGCGCCCGTCACGGTGGTTGCCGTCGATACGTCGATGAGTCTGTCTGCACCGGGACAGTTCGCTCGGGCTCGCGACGCGGCGAAGGAAGCGGTCAGGTTGGCGCCTGCGTCCGATGCCGTGTCGCTGGTCGCCTTTGACGATTCCGCTTCAATCATCGTCCCTCCCACGACGGATCGTGGCGCGATGTCGGCCGCCATCGACAAACTCAACGCGGGCTCGGGGGGCACACGCTACCGGACGGCGCTCGCCCGCATCAGCGACGTGATTGGCGCACGTGAGGGTCGAGTCGTGTTCGTGACCGATCTGCAGCGTGCCGGCTGGGAGGCGAGCGATCAAGGTGGGTTGCCCGTCGGCGTCACGACTCAAGTCGTGTCGATTCCGTCCCCGAAGGCCAATCTCGCGGTCACCTTCGCTGAGCGTCGCGAGCGGGTCGTCGTCGCCACCGTGCAGAACTACGGCGCCTCCCCGGTCGCCACGACCGCGAAGCTGGTTTTCGACGGCAAGACCATTGCGGAGCAGCCGCTCACCATTCCGCCTCAGTCCGCGACCGATGTGCAGCTGTCTGGAGAGATTCCAAGATCGGGAAGCGCCGTTGTGACCGTGGACGACGCGGCGGGGTTTCAAGCCGACAACGTGCGGTATTTGACGCTCGACCCCAAGCCGGCGCTGCCGATCACGGTCGTGGTCGCCGACCCGGCAGGCTCGAGCGGCGGGCTTTACCTCGAGCGAGCGCTATCGGTCGCCGGTCGCGGGCAGCAGTTTCGTGTCGACGCGGTGGACGGGCGAGCGCTCTCGTCGCTGGACGACCACACGATGGCGTCTCGAGCCGCGGTGTTTCTCGTCGGAACCCGCACGGTGGATCGCCGGGGCCGCGCACTGCTCTCGACCTACCTGCAGCAGGGAGGGCAGGTGTTCCTCACGTTGGGGCCTGACGTCGATCTGGCGTCGTTGGGGGACGTGCTCGGCGGCGATCTCGGGGTCGTGGGCGATCCCGTTCGTCCGCAGACGGCGGTCGCTCTGGTGCCGTCGGATGCACGTCACCCGATCTTCCGCGCCTTCTCGAGTCCCTCCGGCGCGCTTGGCGACGTTGTCGTCAACCAATTCCGTCGACTCCAGGAACAGCACGGCCGGACGGTGTTGGCCCGTTTCTCCGGAGGGGAGATTGCGCTGACCGAACAACCAGTCGCTCGGGGCAGACTTCTCGTGTTTACTTCGGATCTCGACAACCAGTGGGGACGGTTTCCACTGAATCCGTCGTTCGTGCCGTTTGTGATCGAGACCGCCCGCTATCTGAGCTCGGGCCGGTTACCGCGCCAGACGTGGGTACTTCCAGACGTCCCGCCGGGCGCGCCGCCCCAACCAGGCATCACTACCATCCAGAGTCCAGATGGCAGCCGGCACATGGTGGCGGTGAACGTTGATGTTCGCGAGTCCGATACATCGGTCGGGACGGTCGAGGAGTTCGAGAGCGCGATCGGACGGGTCGCCCGATCGCAGACGCAATCGCCGCTCAGTGATGCGCGTCAAGCCGAGGACCAGCAGCGATGGTGGCAGGTCGGATTGCTGGTGATGCTCATCGCCTTGAGTGGTGAGGCGATTGTGGGGCGAAAAGCCACGTAGAAGAAAGAAAGAGCGTAGGATCAGTCGAAGGAGTTCATGACCGAACAACGCGTCGAGCTCGGAGCCATCCTGACCGAGGTCAGGCGACGATGGCAGCGGAGGGCGCTCTTCCGCGCGTTGACTCTCGGCACGGCAACCGCGGCGGCCATCTTCCTCATCGGCTCGTTCGCGATCTGGATCGTCGCCGGCGACGGCATTCCCCTGGTGATCGCAGTAGCGGCCGTCCTCGCCAGCGCTGGCGTCGCGCTCGTCTGCGCCGTGTTGCCGCTCAAGCAAGCCCCTGGCGACTTGCAGGTCGCCCGCTTCGTCGAAGAGCGCGTTGGTGGGCTGGACGATGTGTTGGTGACGGCCGTGCAGCATACGGGCGCCGAGACCTCGGGCGTCGATCGAGGGATCTCGGCGTTGCTCGCCGCGGACGCCGCTCGGGCCGCACGTGGCGTGGACCTCGAGACCATCATCAGCCGGCAGACGGTTTCGCGCTCGGTGGTCGGCGCCGCGCTCGCAAGTGGCGCGTTTCTGGTTGCCGCTGTCTGGTTTGCTCCATCAGCCGGTCGCGCAGCCAAGGTGACGGCTGCGTATCTGTTCCCGTCCTACTACAGCATCACGGTCACGCCGGGCGACACGAAGGTGCGGCATGGACAGCCGCTGACGATCGTCGCGCGGATGCCTGGAATCGAGGGGTTGACGCCCGTCCTCACCGTCGGGAAGGGACCAGAGGCGCGCTCCGCTCCGCTCACGCCTGGCAACGCTCCCGGAGAGTTCATCATCACGCTGAACAACATCAGCGTGTCGTTTCCGTATCGCGTATCCGCCGGCTCCACCAGCTCACGGGAGTTCACGGTCACGGTCGTGCGGCCCATCCGCGTGGCACGCGTCGATCTTCGCTTCGACTATCCGAAGGGTCTCGGGCTTGCGCCTCGAACCGAAGAGGACGGCGGCGATATTTACGCGCCGGCAGGCACCAGGGTCGAACTGACGATCACGACCGACAAGCCCGTCGCTCAGGGCCAGCTCACCTTTGCCGACGGTTCAGCGATTCCGCTGGCCGGACCCGACCGCGTCCTCTCCGCTGAGCTCACGGTCAAGGCCGAAGGCTCGTATCGCATCGCGCTCGACGATCTCGACGGCTTCAGCAATCCGGGTGAAACCGAGTACTTCATCCGGACGGTCAACGACAGTCCGCCCGACGTGCGGATTCTCCGACCGGCCGGCGACAGGCAGGTGTCACCCCTCGAAGAGGTGACGATCGAAGCCCGCGCTGAAGACGACTACGGTGTCGGATCGCTCGAGCTGGTGCTCAAAGCCTCCAATGGCCGCGAATCGGTGGTGCCGCTCGCCAGGGGCGGAGGACTCTCGATTGATGGCAGCCACACGCTCTACCTCGAAGACCTCCACGTGCAGCCTGGCGATTTTGTGACCTACCACGCGCGCGCGCGCGACGTTCCGCACGGCCGCCAGTCGGCCGAGGCGCGCAGCGACATCTATTTCCTGGAGGTCAAACCGTACGAGGAAGAGTTTGTCGCCTCAGAAAGCCAGGCCACCGGCGGCATGATGGGCCAGCAGACCGATGTCGATGACCTGGTGGCGGCCGAGAAGGACATCATCGCGGCCACGTGGAAGCTCGATGCGCGCGCGCGTAAGACGCAGGATGCGAAGTCCGCGCAGGACATCCGGGCCGTGGCGCAGGCGCAGTCGTCGCTCAAGGTCAAAGCTGAAGAGCTCTCCGGACAGGTGGCTCGCGCTACGGCTGATCCCAGGCGGCGTCGCGGCCGGCAGTCGGCCGCGGTGCCCGGTCGCGAAGATGCGATGGCCAACGCGATTGAGGCCATGAGGGACGCGGCGGACCAGTTGAATCGCCTGCGGACGACCGAATCGCTGCCCTTCGAGATGGACGCGCTCAACCAGCTCTTGAAAGTTGCTGCCGAGATTCGCCGTATTCAGATCTCGCGCCAGCAGGCCAGCGGCGCCGGTGGCGGCAACCGCCAGACGCCGGATTTGTCGACCCTCTTCGACCAGGAGCTGCGCAAACAGCAACAGACCAACTACGAGATGCCGTCGAGCACGGAAGCCAAAGCTGACGCGAAGCGGGAGGACGATCCGCTCGACAAGATTCGGGAATTGGCGCGCCGGCAGGAAGCGCTGAACAAGGAGCAGCGAGACGTCGCCAAGGACCGCGACCGGCTGAGCGCAGACGAGATGAAGCGGCTGCTCGAGAAGCTGACGCGCGAGCAAAACGAGCTGCGCCAGCAGGCCGAAGAGCTGTCGAAACAGCTGCAGCGCGCGCAGTCGCAGCAGAACCAATCCTCACCGAATGCGCAAGGATCCTCTTCGTCGGGTGGGAAGTCGGGTCAAGGCGGCGAGAGCCAGAAGATGCGCGACGTCTCGGAAGAGATGCGCAATGCGTCGAGCGATCTGCGGCGGCAGGATCCTGAACAGGCCAGCGCCCGCGGCGATCGCGCGCTGCAGCAGCTGCGCGCGATCGAAGAACACATGCAAGGCTCCCGCCCGGACGAGCGTCGCCGCGCACTCGGAGATATGCAGCTCGAGGCCCGGCAACTGGCTGACGCTCAGCGAAGAATCGGAAACGAGGCGTCGCGAACCGCGTCCGGTGCTGCTGGCGAGGATGCGCGACGCCGGCTGGCTGGGGATCAGGAGCGATTGGCCGATCGGACTGACCAGTTGAGCGAAGCCGTGCGACAGCTCGGACAGGGGTCTGCGGAAGCCGATTCGCTGCAACGACAGGCGACGAGCGAGGCCGCGCGTCAACTCGATCAGCAGAAGATCGCTGAACGCATGCGCGACTCCGCTCAAACGATGCGACAGGGCGGCGCGTCGCCGGACGGATCGCGCGCTGGCCAGTCCGAGGATCTCGCCCGCGCGCTCGACAGGGTCGCCGAGCAGCTCGGCGCCGCGACCGGCACGCGTGATGCCGAGACCCAACGGCTTTCATCTCAGATTGCGCGCACTCAAGAACTCCGGGACCGCCTCGCCGAGTTGCAGCAGTCCATGGCTTCGTTGGCGAAAGCCGCTGATGCCGGCCCGCCCGGTCAGCCCTCGCCGGGAGACTCTCGCGACGGTGGTCAGAAGCCGGGCCAGAGCGCCTCGCAACCCGGAACCGACCCTCGCCAGGGCACGAGCGGAGAGCAGGGGAGCGGACCCGGCGGCGGCAGTGGCGAGATCGCGAAGCTTCAGCGCGAGGTCGATGAACGCATGCAAGAGGCTCAACGTCTGGCGGAGGATCTGCGCCGCCAGAACCCAGAGATGCAGAAGGGCGGGAGTACACCTGAGAATTGGCAGCGGAGCTTTTCGGCGCCGGGCACAGAGGGGTTCAAGCAAGACTTCACAAAGTGGGAGTCGTTGAGGAAGAACCTGCTGCTGGCGCTCGAGGACACCGAGTCGAAGCTGTCGGATCAACTCCGTGCGCGCGAGAAGGTCGATCGGTTGAACGTCGGCCGCTACGAATCGGCGCCCGAAAGTTATCGCGAGCTGGTCGATCGCTATTACCAATCCCTCGCGACGCCGCGGAGAGCGCCGCGGTAGTACCACCTGCTCTGAGCTCCAGTTTGGACGCCGAAGGGCCGGAATTCGTCATGCGATTTGCGGTCTCGCTCCCCTGGTGGGGCTACCTGTTCGCGTTCGCGTCAGCCGTGGTGCTGGCGTGGCTCGCGTACGCCTGCGTGCCGATCCCGCTCGGTCGCCGAGATCGGCTTGGCCTCTCAGCTCTGCGCGCGCTGACCCTGCTGACGCTGACCACGATCCTGCTGCGGCCGGTCGTCGTCATGCCGCCGGCCGTGAATCACAACACGCTCCTGCCGATCCTGGTTGACGTGTCACGCAGCATGCGACTGGCTGATGAGCACCCTTCGACGAGAGTGGCGCGAGCCCAGGCTCTGGTGCGAGATCTACAGAGTCGGCTGGCCGGCTCGTTTCGGCTCGAGCTCCTGACCTTCGGAGACGGCCTTGCGGAGGGTGACGTCGAGCAGTTGGCCGCGACGGCTCCGCGAACCTCGCTCAACACGG
>JBOGIV010000355.1:0-4137 GCA_050747925.1 Vicinamibacterales bacterium | reverse complement strand
CCAGGCTTGTCATCCGCGATGAATCGATCGACTTCTTCGGGTGAAGGCGGCAGGCCGAGGAGATCGAGATACGCGCGTCGCACCAGCGTGAGGCGATCGGCCCTCGGCGCCGGCGACAGCCCTCGCTTCGCCCGCGCGTCTTCGAGAAAGCGATCGATCGGGTTGATGAGATCCTTGCTGCCGACGACGGGAAGCGGAGATTGTCTGGGCAGCTGAAACGCCCAATACGCGCGCTCCTCGGCAGTGATGGGGCGATCCTCGAACGGCGCAACCGCCGCGGACGTCGAGGTGGTGGGCGACGCCGTAACGGTGTCGGCCCACGTCGCCCCATCGTCGATCCATCGCTTCACGACGGCGAGCTGCGCCGTTGTCAACGGCGTGCCCTGCATCGGCATCTGCGGCTGTTCGAGCCCGGCCACGTGACGATAGATACGGCTCTGCTCGGCGTTGCCCGGCACCAGGGCTGGACCGCGGTTGCCGCCGGTCAACGCGGACTCGCGCGTTCGCAGATCGAGCCGCGACAGCTTCAGGGCGTCGCCATGGCACGATAGACACTTCTCCGCGAGGAGGGGCTTGATGTCGGCGCCGAAATCGACCGCGGGTTGAGTGGCCGACGAGGCCGGCGCCTGAGCGCCCGGCGAGGTCACCAGGCAGAGCGCGAGAGCGAGTCCGAGTCCAGACGATGCGAGCGTTGTTGACCGCACTCACGACCTCCCGTCGCTCAACCCTGAGATTCTCCTCCCGAACGCGAAAAGGTGAAAGTCGAAAGAGGGCCGTGGACTGACGTGGTAGAATTCGTCGCCCAGTGTGATTTGTCTTTGCCATCCTGAGGATATTCATGGTCCTGACCAAGTCTGAGCTCATCACGTCACTGCAGAACGAAGTCCGAATCCTGCTTCACCTGGCGAGCAAGATCGACCGCGACCAGCTCGGCTACCGGCCGTCGCCGAAGCAGCGCAGCACGCTCGAGCTCCTGCAGTACTTGAGCATGATGGGACCCGAGCTCGTGAAGGTGGCCAAGGCCGGGACGTTCGACCCGGCCGCGTGGACCGCGCGAGAACAGGCCGCCGGCGCTCACGACTTCGATCAAACGCTGGCGGTGATTGCCGGGCACAAAGACGCCTACCCGGAGCTGCTGGCGGATATCTCCGACGCGGAGCTGCGTGAAGAGGCCAAGTTTTTCGGAGACAAGATGACGCGCGGAGCGTTCCTCGTCAATCTCGTGCTGTCGGGCTGCGCGGCGTATCGGACACAGTTGTTCCTGTATCTCAAGGCGCGCGGCCGCGAGGAGCTGAGCACGTGGAATCTGTGGGCGGGTGTCGACCCGCCGGCTGCGGCCTAGCATCTTCTAAGGCCACAATTGTGAGGCTTGAGGCAAGCGTCTTTTCAGGGCGGTTTGAGGCGAAGCTTCGCTAGTGATCGCGCCGGGAGGCGGCGCACTCGTCAGTTCTTCAGCATACGGGCCGTCTCCGGCGCCAGCTCGCCGGTCAGTTCCCATCGCAGAAGCGAGACGGGAATCTGTCCCGCGGCGTCGAGCTCGTCGACAAACTGCATCATGGTGAACCGATCGCCGAGCTGCCGCTTTCGATCGGCGAGGAGTTTCTCGATCTCGATCTTCCCCACCACATAACTGATCCCGTAGCCGGGTTGTTGAAGATACAGGTGCTGCTCGAAGCGCACGAGGTTGCCGTCGAGGCGCAGCCAGCCGCGCGGCGTATGCGCTGCCGTGAACGCGGCCGTCGACTCGATGGACGCCTGCTCGCCGTGCATCTTCAGATCGCCGAGCGCACGGGCCGCGCGCTGCGCGAGCAGGATGTAGATCAGCTCGCGAGTGCGTGGGCGGGCATCGAACATGCCGGCGTGCATCATCATCTCTTCCCAGCCGGTGGCGAGTCCTTCGGTGCGCGTGATGAAGATGTTGTAGAGAAGCGCACCCCGCCGGATGGGACTCGCGTGCGGAAGGTTGACCATCCGCCCCTTGTCGAACCAGTGATACCCGTGCGTCCGCATCACTTCGGGATCGCGATAGTCGATTTCGGTGAAGAACTCTCGCGGGCCGGACGAGAATCGTCCGATGCGTGCGCGCAGCGCCGGCTCCATGTAGTCGCGCACCGTCATGATCTTCCGATCGCGCAGAAACGCGATGTACTCCGACACCGCGGCGTTGAAACGCCGCGTGTGCTCCTCGGCCGACGAGATCGGTGTCTGCTGCGGTAGTGCTGCGTTGTTCGCTTCTTCCAGAGCCAACGAGCTGTGCGCTCGCGCCAGCTCGCGTTCCATGAGCGTCACGAGGTCGCGCCAGGTGTACGGCAGCAGCATGACGTGGCGCAGATACCAATCGTAGTTCTCGACGCCAACCCCGGAGGGGCCCGTCTTGGACGTGGCTTCTTTCTCCAGCCATGTCGCGAATTCATCGGTGGCCACCCTGGCGCGCTCGACATCCTGAGCCAGCGTCTGCTCCGACGCCGTCAAGCGCTTCGACAACGTCAGCAGGTCTGAACTCTGCTGGCGCAGGTCACGTGCGCCGTGGATCCAGAGGTCCTTCCCGTTGCCAGTGAGACTCGTGCGCGCCTGCGCGAGGAGCGCTGGCACGGCGCGCACGCCGGCGCCGACCAGGTTGGCATCGCTCGCTGAGAGCGGAAAGCGATAGCTCCAGAGCTCGACCGCCCCGTACGCAAACGGCCCCTCTCGTGCGGGCTGATCGCTTTCGCTCGGAAAGATCGTGACGTAGAACGCCGGGTTGTTGGCCCACGGCCTGAGCACGCGATGATCGAAATCGAGGCCGTGCATCTCCGCGCGTACAACGTGGTAGTCGGCCTGCTGCGGGATCGGCCAGCCTTTGGGATCGATCGAAGCCAGGCGTGATTGATAACTGGCCAGCGCTTTGTGCTGCGCCGCCATCGTAGCCGTTGTGTAGTCGGGCACGCCGTTGACGAGCGTCGGTCGCTGAAAGCTTCTCCAGTCGCTGAACAGCGCGATGAGATCGTCGTCACCCGTGCTGCGCGTGGACTGGCCCGCACCGCGATCGGTTGGCCCACTGTTCGAGCCTCCCGCCGGGGCCGAGCCGCAGGCGATCGCCAACACGATCGGCCCGGCGAGGATCGCGAGACGGAACCGGTCTGCGCTATCAGGCGCCACAGCCGACATCTTGGCCGCGCATCGCCGTGGAGGTCAAACCGCGACGTCCCGATTTACCTCTCGACCTACGACCCACGACCCACGACCTACGAGCACGCGACGGGTCGCTTCGAGCCAACGCCATTCACTAGCGAGGCTGCGCCTCAGACCGCCGAGAAGAACCGGACGGTTCGGCTCCGCCTCGCGAGGGGCAGTGTCGTTTTGCCCCGCTCCGGCCTTCGACTCGCGCTCAGGCCGTCCCGAGCATCGTCGAGGGACGCGGGCGAGAAAACTTGACCCAATTGGTCGGAATCCTCGGGGTCAAGTTTTCTAGCGGCGTGTGACTCGAGACAGCACCACGCGAAAGCCAATGAACCTCCGGCGCACGCCCGGGTCGGCGCCGGTGCGAGTGGACGTCCGCACGAGCCGCGCCCCATCGCCGAAGTGGCCGCCACGGATCACCCAGAGCGCATCGGCGTCCAGGCTTGCGCGGTCGTCGCCGGGATCGTATGGGTAGGGCTGATATGGACTGCTGGTCCATTCCCAGACGTTCCCGCTCATGTCCGACAGTCCGTACGCGCACTCGGGACAGCTGAATTGTCCGACCGGTGTCGTGCCCGTTCCTCCGAAGTTCGCGCGCCCAGGCAACGACTCGTTGCCCCACGGATAGATGCGTCGGTCCGACCCGCGCGCGGCCTTCTCCCATTCGGCTTCGCTTGGCAGGGTCACGTGCCATCCCTCGCGCATCAGTTGCTGCACGTGGGTCGACGCCGACGTGTCGCTCTTCAGCTTGGTCTCGAGCCATCGACAATAGGCGAGCGCATCGGGCCAGGACACAAACGTGGCTGGATGCGTGGCGGGTCCAGAGAGCGCCCGCTGATCGATCGTCCACGTGCCGCTACGTGCGAAGGCCGTCAACTCGGCGACGGTCACTTCGTGGCGCGCGATGTAAAACGTTGGGAGATAAAGGGTGCCTTCGGTGTCGGCCGGCGACCACCGCTCGTTATCAAAGGCCTGCGG
>JBOGIV010000354.1:0-8602 GCA_050747925.1 Vicinamibacterales bacterium | reverse complement strand
GACGCCGATATCGCCGAGCAGACGCGCTTCCAGCTGCAAGTGCGCGACGCCATCAGCGATGCGCGCCGGCTGCAGCAACGCATCGAGGATGCGATGCCGAGGGCTGGCGTCAAGCCGCCTCCGCCGGCCGTTCCTGGCGTGCAACCCAGCGGCACGAAGTACGACCACCCCTTGCAGCAGCTGTGGGCCCAGGTCGTCGATACGCCCGGCATCTACACGCAAGGGATGCTGATCAACCAGTTGCAGAACGTGCAGCGCATGGTCGGCCAGGCCGACCAGAAGATCGGCAAGGATGCCTACGATCGCTTTGCCGATCTGCAGAAGGAACTGGCCACGGTGCAGGCACAGGTCGCCAAGCTCGTCGGATCGAACTGAGGCGCGTAGAGGCGAGTCTTCAGACTCGCCTGACCGAAGGCAGGTCTAAAGACCTGCCTCTACATCAGAGCTGCGGCGCGATGGCACGAATCCCCGGTAGAATCAGCGCTCCCTCATGCCTCTGTCCACTGGTACGCGCCTCGGAGTCTACGAAGTCGTCGCCGAAATCGGCGCCCCCTCGACCCGCGTGAGACAGCTGAAGTGAGCCTTGCGCCTGGCAATCGCCTCGGTCCGTACGAAGTGCTCGACTCGCTCGGGGCAGGAGGTATGGGCGAGGTGTATCGCGCGCGCGACACGCAACTGAAGCGCGAGGTCGCCCTCAAGGTTCTGCCCGAGGCGTTCGCACAAGATCCCGATCGGCTGGCGCGCTTCCAGCGCGAGGCCGAGCTGCTCGCGACGCTCAATCATCCCAACATCGCGGCCGTCTACGGCCTCGAGAAAGCCGCCGACGTCACCGGCATCGTCCTCGAGCTAATTGAAGGTGAGACGCTCGCCGAGCGGATCGGTAGAGGCGGGTCTTCCGCCTTCGCCGAGGCTTCGGCGGACCGCCGTAGCTTTAGCGGAGGCCGGTCAGACCCGCCTTCCCGGATCTCCGGCGAGTCTAAAGACTCGCCGCTACAGCTCGACGAGGCGCTGGCGATCGCCCGCCAGATCGCCGACGCGAGAATTGAGCTCGACGAACCACCGCACTCCGAACCCGCCTTCGCCGAGGCTTCGTCGGGCAGGCCCGACTCGCGACGAACGACCAGCGTCTGGGCTCGAGCCATTCCATGGGCACTCGGTGTCATCGCCGGGGGCGTCGTCGCGGGCGTCGCTGTCTGGAGCGTGATGCGCGGCGAGACGGCGACCCGTCCGGCTTTGCAACGCTATCCAATCACCCTTCCGGCGTCAGCTCCGTATGTCGGCGAAGCCGGAGGCGAACTCGCCATTTCTCCCACTGGGCAGACCCTCGCGTATGTTGGGCTCGATGGGGGAAAACGGACGCTATATCTCCGTCACCTCGATCAGCTGGTCAACCGGTTCGCGGCACCGACGATGCGTACAACCCGTTCTTTTCGCCCGATGGGGAGTGGATAGGCTTCTTCACGGGCGGTGGAACGCCGGCCGGCAAGCTCAAGAAAATCTCGGTGAGAAGAGGTCCGCCGCTGACGTTGGCCGATACGAGCGTACCGACGGGCGCGTGGCTTGCGAACGGCACCATCGTGTTCATGCAGGCGGTCGGCGGTTCGTGGTCGCTGTTTCGGGTGCCAGCCGCAGGCGGGGTCGCTGAGACACTGACCACGCCAGACGCGGACAAGAAGGAGATCAGACACATTCGATCCGAGCGGCGACTCTTACCATCCGCGGATACGTCGTACGGTCGAAACTGGTTCGCAGAATTCACGAAGTACCGTCCTTCGAAGAGCGTGCGGGGATTGTCGGCGGAGAACCTTGCGCCCACCTGAACTGGCACCGCCATCATGCGGACCGTGTCGTTTTCCGCACCGGCAACGTAGAACAGCTCGCGTCCACTGCGCGCCCACACCGGGCGCGTGCCACCGCTGGTTGACACCTGCCAGCGACCCGTGTCCACGGCGGGAAACGGACGCACGTAGATTTGATTTCCGCCCGAGTCGTTGGACTCGTACACGATCCAACGGCCGTCCTGAGGTCGGCGTTCTGCTCCACAAACGTCGTCTGGAGGAGCGGTGTCACACGGCGATCGGCGAGCGACAGCATGCCGACGTCAAAAAACGATTTGGGACCTGATGATGAAGGACGCTTCAACCAACACGTCGACATCCGCAGGCCCGTCCTTCGTCTTCGTCCTGAACTGGCTCGACGAGCTGAGACGCCTCGCGCCGCCGACGCGTTGACATCGCAGCGATTGCCACTCGTCGTGGGTCTTCAGGTCGCAGTCGCTGCCACACCTTCAATCATCATGTGTCGATTTGCCGGCGTTTTCGATCGGCATGCCCTTCGCAACCAGACGATGCTACGATGGCGGGCGTGAGGGCTGCGGAGCAGCGTGTGAGCTACGCGGATCTGGAGCGATGGCCTGAAGACGGCCGCCGGTACGAACTGTACGACGGCGAGGTCTTCGAGATTCCAGCACCACTTCTGATCCACCAATTCGTCTTGGGCCGTTTGCACCTGGCACTGTCCGCCTATGTGCAGGCGCATGGCGGCGCGGTGTTCGTCGCGCCGGTTGATATCGTCCTGACCGATTTCGATGTCGTGCAGCCCGACGTGTTGCTGTTCACGCGCGAGCGCGAGCATTTGCTCGATCTCCACAAGGTCACGCGGCACGCGCCGGACCTCGCCATCGAGATTCTTTCGCCGAGCACGGAGCGAAACGATCGCGGGCGCAAGCTCCGACTGCTCGAGCAGCATCGAGTGACGGAGGACTGGCTCGTCGATGCGGAGAGCGAGACTGTCGAGGTTTATGGCCTTGCCGGTGAAGAGTTGGCCCTCGCGGCTACGGTGCGCGGCGACGAGCTCATCCGATCGGCGGTGCTGCCGGAGCTTCACCTCCGCCCAAGCGACCTGCTGCCACGGGCCTCTCACTAACGCCGCTCGAACCCCGTTCCTTCACTCTCAGGAATGGCGCCATATGATCCGACGAGCATGTTCGTTTCGTGCGCGTCGATCGTACCGCCGTCTCCGCTCGAGCGCGCTCATCGCACGCAGCCGTTCACATTTGGGCTAGCGGCGACGACGTGGGGGTGGGGCTTCGAGCCGCTCGACTCTCCGCCGGACGTGCACGCCGAACTTTGTCAACAAGTCGAACTGCTTGGAGTGTTCGGCGGACATCGTGTCGAAACGCGCATCGGTCGTCTCTTTGAGCGCGCCGAGTCCTTCGAGGCTGAGCTTGACCAGCCGATGCGACTCCTCGAACCCGACCGACATTTTCATGCTCAAGTCATCAAGGCGACCCTCGACGCTCCCAACCCTGCTTTTCAGCTCGCCGACGTCGGTCTTTAGGCCCGCGACCTCCTCGGTCAGAGCATCGATCCTGGTCTCTAACCCATCGAAGGTGGTACTCAGACCATCGATCCTGGTCGAGAGTCCATCGATCTTGTCAGCGAGCAAATCGATTTTCTGTTCCACGCTCATTGCGTCGGCCATCGTAGCATCGTCCTCCGCCTCGAGATCGTGCTAAGGACGCGCCAATTCCATTTAGGTGAAATGCCGAACGTTCCTGCGTGCGTTCATTCCATCTGTCGCAGCGATTGCGTACGACTCGAGTGGCGATGGTGGCAGATTTCGAAGCGAGGCAGCTCGCGAAAGTCTGTTAGCGACTTCCGCCGGAGCTCACGGGGCGCGCGCGAGACGATCGACGCCGCTGCATGCCATCCACACATCATCGTTGAGCGCCGTCACCATGTGGCGCACGACGCCTCCGGCACCCGATCCGCGGTCGACGTGGGTGACCAAAAGCGGCCGCGCGCTGATCTTGCCGATTTACCGTGGGACGTTCGAACGACGCGATGGCCTGCCGTCAACCTGGCCCGACTCGAGCCGCCGTTACAGCGAATATGTCGTCAATTGGATTCAAGATCTCGAGCGGACGCTCGAGTACCTCCAAACTCGCCCTGACATCGCGATGGACAAGCTGGCGTACTTCGGTGCCAGCTGGGGTGGTCGCCTGGGCGCCATCATCCCGGCGATCGAGCCGCGGTTCAAGGCGGTCATACTCGTCGCGGCGGGCCTGGCCTCCGGGCGTGCGCAACCCGAAGTAGACCAGATCAGCTACGTGACGCGCGTCCGTCAGCCCGTTCTGATGATCAACGGCCGCTTCGATGCGATCGAGCCGGTCGAAACCGCGCAGCGGCCCATATTCGAGCTGCTCGGGACACCAAAGGATCGGAAGAAATGGGTTGTCTTCGAGGACGACCATTCGCTGCCAAACCACGGCAACGAGCTCGCCCGCGAGGCGCTGGCGTGGCTCGATCGGTACGTCGGTCCAGTTCAGTAGCGCAGAGGCGGGTCTTCAGGCCCGCGTCCCAGGGGAGCAAGAGGTCAGGAGATCAGGAGAATAGATTTTTCTCCTTATCTCTTGCCCTCCTGTTTTCTGTACATGAACATGTAGATGAACATATGAACACGTAGAGGCAACCCTTTAGGGTTGCCTTCGTGACCCATGAATTCCCATAGGCTGTCGCGTCGTGGCTTCGTGCGGGCAACCACCTTCGCCATGGTTGGGTCGAACCTGATCGCTGGTGATCGGATCCACGCGTCACCGGCGCCGCAAGGAGCCAGCTCGATGACCACACAGCGTCGGTCTCCGAAAGCGCTGGTGTTCGACGTCTTCGGCACCGTCGTTGACTGGCGATCCTCGGTGGCCGCAGAAGCGCAGCGGTTGGCGCTGCGTAAAGGGCTTTCGGTGGACGGGGCGAAGTTCGCCGACGCCTGGCGCGCGATGTACGCGCCGAACATGAACCGGGTCCGAACTGGTGAGCTGCCCTGGACGAAACTCGACGTCCTGCATCGCATGGCGCTCGATCGCCTGCTGGTGGACTTCAACATCACCGGACTCTCAGACACCGAGAAGGATGACCTCAATCGCGCCTGGCATCGATTGGCGCCGTGGCCCGACAGCGCCGCCGGGCTCACGCGACTGAAGAAGAAGTTCATCATCGCGCCGCTGTCCAACGGCAACATCTCGCTGATGACTGACCTCGCCAGGCATGGAGGCCTTCCGTGGGATTGCATTCTTGGCGCCGAGCTCGTTCGGCACTACAAGCCCGACCGTGAGGTCTACCAGTCGGCCGCGGACTTCCTCGATCTCCCTCCCGCCGAGGTGATGATGGTGGCGGCACATCTCGGGGACTTGCGCGCGGCAAAGAGCGTGGGGCTCCAGACGGCGTTTGTCCCGCGGCCGATGGAGTATGGGCCAGCTGGAAAGTCGGACGTGAAGCCGGACGCGTCAGTGGATGTTTCGGCGACGGACTTCAACGACTTGGCCAGTCGGCTGGGAACCTAGCCGCCCACTGGAATCGGTTCTGCCTTTTGCCTTCTGCTGCTTCCACGGAACCATCGGCGATAGAGGTTCACTCCCAGGGAAAGTAGAAACCCTTGACCTGTCGAGCTCGTGCGTCGCTGGCGCTGGGAATCGCTCAGCGTTCCCCCTGCGTTCTCCCGATTGCTCATCAATTGGCGTCCGCCAGAGATTGAGTCGCCCACCGCGATCGCTTGACGTGTAGAGGTAGCGCCCAGCACGTGGCCAACACGGGCAGCCCTCGCCCCCGTCGGTCGAGAGCCGAGTCGCCTGCCCGCCGCTTGCCGCGATGGTCCAGACGGCACGGTTGGCGAAGAAGGCGATCCGGCGCCCGTGAGGCGACCACGCGGGCTGCCGCGCTCCTGCTCCCTCACCGACGATGGCGATCTCCCGTGTGGTGCCCGTGCCCGACATCTACCACCCACAGTTCACCCGCTCCGGTCCTCGTATACGGCGTGATGTCAGAATCGTCTGTCGAATAAGCGAGGCGACGCCCGTCCGGTGACCAGGCGGGACGATAGCCGCGGCTGGTCAGTCGGCGGATCGCTTCACCCGTGCGCCCCATGGCGAAAATGCCGCCGCCGTCGCGATCGGATCGAAACGCGATGCGCTCACCGTCGGGGGAAAACGCGGGTTGCGTGTCATTGACCGCCGAATCCTTGGTCAAGTTGACCGCGTTCTGGCCGCCGACGCTCTGCAGGTAGATGTCGCGGTTGCCGGACGATTCGCCAGCATAGACAATTCATTTCCCATCCGGTGGAAGCTCGGAAACGTCTCCATGCCTGGTTGAACGTCAGCTGCGTGAAGACCGCATCCAATGGAGCGAACGCCTCGCGGTCGCGTGGCGCGGCTGGCCGCGTGAGCCAATTAGCCGGCGCCAATGGCACCGGGCAAAAAGTGCAAGTCCCACCGCCCACAGCATGCCGTTGGATCTGAGGGCTCGGGCGCGCGGTTCGACAGACCGTCCAGCCGCAACGGCTGAGCCGACTTCCTCCTTGAGATTCTCGAGATCGTTTCGTAAGTCCGCGGCCGTCTGGTATCGGCGCGTCGGGTCCTTCGACAGCCCGTTGCGAACGATCCTGTTGACGTCGCGCGGACCCGAGCCGCGTGCCGGGGGGCAAGGCCATCTCGCCGCCGATTCTACGCGATTGACCGTCGATGATCGTGCTCGGGCACCTGCTTCGACCGGCTGCTTCGTTCCTCTTCCTCCGATGTCGCGCTTTAGATGATGCGCAGACCGGGGATGTCGCGAAAGTCGGCGGGGTTCAGCGTCCAGATCGCCGCGTTGTGGGCAACTGCGCAGGCGGCGACCGCCAGATCGATCTCGCGCCCGCGCGCGCGTGGCAGCTGCTTGTAGAGTCGGGCCGCCAGCGCTGCCTCTTGGGCACCGAAGGCCACGGCTGCATCGGCCGGGAACAGATCTTCCTGCGCTGTGAGTTCGGCGCGGGTGCGAGGTCCGCGCAGCCACTCGAAGAGGACGATCGTGGAGAGCATGAGGCGATGCCCTTGATCGGTCATCCTCATGAGCGCCTCCAGGGAACGTCGCGGGCCGGTCAACGCGTCAACGAGCGCCGACGTGTCCACATGCACGATCATGCCGAATGCCGGCGCCCGCCGCCCCGGCGGGCCGATCGAAGGGATCGCAGTTCGGCGTCAACATCGGCAGCTGGCCGCGTCGGCCGAGCGTCGCGCAGCCGCTCGAGTACGCCCATCGCATGCAGCCGCTCCCGCTCGCTAAGCCGATCGGTTCGCGCTGCGTAATCGGCAACGGCATCGCGCACGACGTGACTCTGGGCCTTTCGCAGCCGAGCCGCGGTTTGCCGAATCTGGGTAACGGTCGACTCGTCCAACGAGAACGTGACACGCGCCATAATGAGGCAATACTACCATAACGAACCGGCCCTGCCCCGAAGTACGTGTGTCTTCAGACCCGTCATGTCCACGTCGAGGCTTTCGACGCCCTCGAGATCCGCGCACCAGTGAAAGAACCCGAGCGGCACAGGCAAGAGCGGAGACAGATCTCATGCTCCTCTTCGTTCTTCTGGCTTCGTTCCCGACCGCGGGGTTGGCCGCGCTATCATTTTGCAGGTGTCGGCTGGTTCTTCAGAAGTAATGGGTAGACGTAGCCGGCCGGCAACACCCGATCCGGATCGGGTCGCACGCTGAGATACGTCACGTGATCGGTGATCTGGCTCCACCCGTGACCGACGCCGGTCGGAATGATGATGATGTCGCCCGCTTGAACCTTCCGGCTGTACGCGCCCGGACCCGCGGTGCCGTTCCCGCTCGGTCCGTTCATCACGTTGACGCTCGCGCTCGCCTTCTTGTTGAGGATGGCGCCACCGGTCGTGAGCACGCCCGATCCTGAGGTGATGATGTAGGTCTCGGCCGTGTAGTCGTGGTAAATCATCGAGACCGGATCGCCCGGCTTGTCGGTGGTCGGACCGCGGTGGATGATGCCGACGCCAAGGTTGTACTTGCCCATATCGACGACGCGAAGTTGTCGATCCGGCGGAGACGGTGGCGCGGTCTTCAACACCAGGTCGATGTCGGACTTGGGGATGTCGAACGCGATGTTGGGCGGCGCGCCGGCCTGCGAAAACGTGGGCGCTTGCCACACGGTGAGCGTGAACAGGACAAAGAAGACACCGTGGACGATGCGTTTCATGACGTTCCTCCTCCTCACTTGAGCGTAGCCACCCACACATCCGCTTCGCGGGTCGTCACCCCGAAATAGAGCGAGCGGTTGTCGTGGGAGATACCGATCGACTGCATTAGATTGGGCGCCACCGACAGAATCTCCATCGCGCGTCCCGTCGTCGCGTCCGCCAGCCACAGTGCACCCGCGTCAAGGTACAACACACCGCGGCCGTCACCTAGCCACGTCGGGCGGATGCCGCGGGGCCCAATCGCTCGAAATCGATCCTGCCCTGGTGTGAAGGCAACCAGCTCGTCGTTGGCTGACCGGCCTACCAATCCCCCAACCGACGACCACGACCACGCAAAGAACACGAGTTCCGGATTCGCTCCAGGCGCCGCCACTGGCGCGGGGCCGCCAGCCTCTCGACTTTCGACATCGATCAGAAGCGGGGCACTCCCCTGAGTGTTACAGGCGATCGTTCCTCCGTCAGGCGACCACACGGGAGCTTGGGCCCACCGCGCACCCGTCGTGTGGCTGATCTGTTTTAGCCCGCTGCCGTCGGGCAACAGGGTCCAACATTCATAGCGGCCGCTCCTGTCCGACAG
>JBOGIV010000353.1:0-7464 GCA_050747925.1 Vicinamibacterales bacterium | reverse complement strand
CCGCCGGGATCTCCGCGTCGCAGTTGACGCACGTCGGCTTCTACGAGAAGCCGCTGGTGAAGTTCGAGCGCCTGCTCGAGACCTACACGGCGTGCGCGCCGAAAGGCCTTCGGTCCTATCTGATGGCAATGCCGCTGTGGCTGGCCGAGAAGCTCTGGATGGCCGACGACATTCGCGATCGCCTGGAAGGATACGAAGGCGAAGTCCTCTTCGGCGAGCATCACGAATCGCACGCGGCCTCGGCCTTTTTCCCTTCGCCGTTCGAGCGCGCCGCGGTCGTGACGATGGATGGCGTGGGTGAGTGGGCGACCTCGTCCATCGGTGTCGGCCGTGGGCACGAGCTCGAGATTGCTCGTGAGCTCCGATTCCCTCACTCGCTCGGACTGCTGTACTCGGCGTTCACCTACTTCGCGGGCTTCAAGGTGAATTCGGGCGAGTACAAAGTGATGGGTCTCGCGCCCTACGGGGCGCCCAAGTACGTCCAGACCATCAAAGACCATCTCGTGCAAATCAACGACGATGGCAGCTTGTGGATGAATCAGGAGTACTTCACCTACACCTACGGGCTGACGATGACCGGCGAGAAGCTGGCGACGCTTCTTGGCGGTCCGCCTCGGGAGCAGGAGAGTCTGCTGACGCAGCGCGAGATGGATCTGGCCCGATCGATCCAGGACATCACCGAAGAAGTGATGCTCAAGATGACGTCGTTCGCGCATCGCGAGAGCGGTCTGCGGGATCTCTGCCTGGCGGGCGGAGTGGCGCTTAACTGTGTCGGCAACGGGCGCATTCTCCGCGAAGGCCCTTTCGATCAGATCTGGATTCAGCCTGCAGCCGGCGATGCTGGCGGCGCGCTCGGTGTTGCGCTCAGCCTGTGGCATCGCCATCTCGGCAGACCGCGCCATTCACCAGAGGCAGCCGGCACTTGGGAAAGAGTGCCAGGGGTGGCAAAGGTGCCAGAGGTGGCAAAGGTGCCAGAGGTGCCAGAGGTGCCAGAGGTGCCAAAGGTGCCAGTGCCGAAGTATGCCGATGGAATGAATGGGGCGTATCTCGGCCCGCAGTACAGCGAAGCCGAGATTGCCAGCTTCATCGCCGAGCGAGGCTATGTGGCTCGACGCGTCGACCGGGGCGCGCTCGCCGACGAGGTGGCCACGTGCTTGGCGGATGAGAAAGTCGTCGGCCTCCTGCAGGGCCGGATGGAGTTTGGGCCGCGTGCCCTGGGAAGCCGCTCGATCCTTGGCGATGCGCGGTCGCCGAAGATGCAAGCGGTCATGAATCTGAAGATCAAGTTCCGGGAATCGTTCCGCCCGTTCGCGCCGTCGGTGCTCCGCGAACACGTCGGCGACTGGTTCGAGCTCGACGGAGACAGTCCCTACATGCTGCTGGTGGCCGATGTGCGCCGCGATCGCCGGCTGCCGGTGCCGCCTGAGACGGCCGGACTGTGGGGCATCGAGCGATTGAACGTTCCGAGGTCAACCGTGCCCGCCATTACCCACGTGGATTACTCGGCGCGCATCCAGACCGTGCGTCACGACACCAGCCCGCTCTACTACGACATTCTGTCGGCGTTTTACCGGCGCACCGGCTGTCCGATGGTGGTCAACACGTCGTTCAACGTCCGGGGCGAGCCCATGGTCTGTTCGCCGGAAGACGCCTACCGCTGCTTCATGCGCACAAACATGGACGTCCTCGTGCTCGAGAACTTCATCCTCGAGCGAACCGCGCAGCCGAAGCGAGAAGAAGATGAGTCTTGGAAAAAAGAATTCGTTGACTAGATGCAAAACGGCACGAACGTTGGCCACAGAGACTCCGAGACACAGAGCCAAATATTTCTCTGTGCTTCTGTGCCTCAGTAGCTAACTTAATTAACTAACGTCCGTGAATCGTCGAGATCCAAAGCCTTAGAGATTAGCGAGTTGTCCGTACTCTCCGATCGACCCGAGCGCCTGTCGCTCTCCGCGTATCTCGAGCTGCTGCTCAACCTGACTCGTCGCGAGGTCAAGGCTCGTTACAGCCAGTCGCTCTTCGGCGCGGGGTGGGCGATTGCGCAACCGCTGGCCACGATGGCGGTCTTCACGTTGGTCTTCGCTCGCCTGGGACAGATTCCCTCCGGCGGCGCGCCGTATCCGCTGTTTGCGTACGCGGCGCTGGTGCCGTGGTTCTTCTTCTCGAACTCGGTGACGAGCGGAACCATGAGCCTCATTACCTACCGGAACATCGTGACCAAGACGTACTTTCCGCGCGAGATCGTGCCGCTGGCGCAAGTGAGCTCGCGACTGGTGGATTTGGCGGCGGCCTCGGCCCTCTTCGTGTTGCTGATGATCTACTACCGCGTCGGCGTGGGCCCTTGGGGGGCGCTCGTGCCGCTGTTCTTTGCGCTGCTGGTGCTCTTCACGCTGGGCGTGACGCTGGCCACCTCGGCGGGCAACGTGTTCTATCGGGACGTCAGCCCGGTTGTGCAGATTGCCCTGCAGCTGTGGCTGTATCTCACACCGGTTGCGTACCCGTTATCCATTGTGCCCGAGCGGTTCCGTTTTTTCTTTCTGCTCAACCCGCTGACAGGCGTCGTCGAAGGCCTTCGCGCCGTGCTCGTCTTCGGGCGTGAGCCCGAGTGGCCCGTGGTCGGCATCTCTGCGGCACTCATCCTGACGATCTTTCTGATCGCTCTCGTGTTGTTCAAGAA
This sequence comes from Vicinamibacterales bacterium, assembly GCA_050747925.1. Classification (GTDB taxonomy): domain Bacteria; phylum Acidobacteriota; class Vicinamibacteria; order Vicinamibacterales; family UBA2999; genus 12-FULL-67-14b. Next base: position 4,784 of record JBOGIV010000353.1, on the reverse strand, counting down.
GACGGACAAGTACTTCGCGGATGTGATCTAGGTTCCAACGTTCCACGGTTCCAACGTTCCAGGGTTCTCAGTTCGAAGAACCCTGGCACGAAGCACCTTGGAACTCTGGAATGTTGGAACCGTGGAACCCTAGTGCCTCTCTCCATCCAACTCGAGCACGTGACGAAGCGGTACCGGACTGGCCGCTCGCGGACGATCGTCGACCTCGTGGCGTCCAGCGTGGACGATCTACGCGGGCGATCGCGGGAGGTCCACAGCGCAACGCGAGGCCGGATCGATGCGAACATCTACGCACTCCGCGATGTGTCGTTCGAGGTGCCCGAAGGCGCCGGCCTGGGGATCATCGGCCGCAATGGCGCCGGCAAAACCACCCTGCTGAAGCTCGTCTCGCGCGTGAGTTGGCCGACGAGCGGAAAGGTCCGCGTCGCCGGTCACGTGGTCTCGCTGATCGAACTGGGCGCTGGCTTTCATCCGGAATTGACCGGCCGCGAGAACGTCTACCTTGGCGCTGGGCTCTTCGGCCTCACTCGGACGGAAATCGATCGCCAGTTCGACGCCATCGTGCACTTTGCCGATGTCGAACACCTCATCGACACACCGATGAAGCGGTACTCGTCGGGTCTGTACGCGCGCCTCGGCTTCAGTGTGGCCATTCACAGCCGTCCCGACATCGTGTTGGTGGATGAAGTGCTCTCGGTGGGTGACGCCGTGTTTCGCCGTCGCGCGCTCGAGGCGCTGCGCGGATTGATTACGGGCGGGAAGACGGTGCTGTTCATCTCGCACGATATGTGGAACGTGCGGCGGCTCTGCAGCCAGATCCTGTGGCTGGACGAGGGGCGCGTTCGCGCGTTTGGTCCGGCCGGGGAGATCGCCGAGCGCTACATGAACGAGGTGAACCTGCAGGCGCTGGCCGATCAAGCCACGTCGCTGCAGTCGCACCGCGGCGGCACTGGAGAGGTCCGCTTTGCCGCGGTGGACGTTCTCGACGGTCACGGCGCGCCGGCGTCGCTCTTCGCCTGTGGCGGTGCGCTTGTGGTCCGGGCGACCTACGTCGCCGCCAAATCCGTCGAACACCCCGTTTTTCAGATCGCCATCGTCGACGTGGACACTGGGGTGATCGTCACGAGTGCCAGCTCGGCGGGACGCCCCATGCCGCAGAACGTCGAGGGCAGTGGGGAAGTCGAATTCCGGTTCGAGCGATTGCCGCTTCGTCCCCGCCAGTACGTGTTGCGGCTTTCGATCACCGATGCGATGCAGTTGGCCTCGTATGACGTCGTGGTGGCCGGTCCGCGATTCGCGGTGACCGCCCGCGGCGGCGGTGTCGACACTCTGGCCGACGAACAAGACGGCCTGGTGTCGCTGCCGTACGAGTTGGTCCATCGGCCGACCCACGCGGCGACGGGAGAACCGGTGTGACCGTTCGACCTCGTTCAGGGCAGGGCGGACAGCGCGCCGAGCGCTCGGTGTTCGTCTCGGTCCCGCACGGAACCAGCGCCGGCAATATGCTGCGCTCCGGGGGCCTTCTCGATCGACTGCAGGAGTTCGACCCGACGTTACAGATCGTCCTGCTGTCGCCGCTCGTGAATGACGCGGCGTTTGTTCGCGAGTTCGATCGACCCGGCGTACGACTCGTTGATCTGCCACCGCACCGACCGAGCAAGCTCGAGGCGCGGCTCACGACGCTGGTCCAGGCCGCGTACTTGAGTCGAGGCCGAACCGAGTCGGTGCGCATCCGAATGCTCGAGGCGCGCGCGAGCGGCATCATCCGATGGGTGGGGGTGAAGGGCCTGATCGGTCGGCTCGTGAGCGCGCCATTCGGCGGCTCACCGTACGCGCTGACGGACCGACTGGTCTCGCATCCCGCGGCTGAGACCCTGTTCGATCAGTACCGGCCGGTGCTGATCGTCTGCGCCAATCCCGGCTTGGTGTTTGCGGAAGCGCCGCTCATGAGGACCGCCCGGCGCCGCGGCGTGCCGTGCATGGTCATCGATGCCAGCTGGGACAACTTCACCAACAAGCTGCTGCCAGTCCGCCATGTCGATCGACTCGTCGTGTGGAACGACATCATCAAAGACCAGGCGCTGACGATTCATGGCTACGACCCCAAGGCGACCCGAGTGACGGGCGCGCCGCAGTTCGACCCGCACTTCCGTCCGCAGTCCCGATCGACGCGCGACGAATTCTTCCGGCGCGTGGGCGCAGACCCCACGCGCAGACTGATCGCCCTGACGACGACGCCGAGGTCGTTGTACCGGCATCACGATCACGTGCTTCGCGAGTTCGACGCCGCGATGTCGGCCGGGAGGCTGACCAACGCGCAAGTGCTCGTCCGGCTGCACCCTCGCGACGAAGTCCACGCCTACCGGGAATTCGAGGGCGTTCCGCACATCATCATCGAGAAGCCCTTTCGCAGCAGCGTCACGGTGGCCGACGGGCTCGCCATCGACGTGATGCCCGAGCATCAACGGCACCTGGGCGATACCCTGTGCCACGCCGATGTCGTGGTCAACGTGGCGTCGACGATCACCATCGAAGCGTGCATCTTCGACACCCCCGTCGTGAACATCTGCTTCGATGGTCCTGAGCCGGAGCCGTACGAGCGCTCGGCGACACGCTACTACTCGTTCGATCACTACGTGAACATCACGAACCGACAGGCTGTCCGCGTCGCGAAGTCGCCGGCCGAGATGATCCAATGGGTCGCGCGCTACCTCGAGGATCCGGCGCTCGATGCCGCTGGCCGGAAGCAGGTCGTCCTCGACCAGTGTCAGTTCACCGACGGGCGATCGGCGGCGCGCGTGGTCGCCTGCGTGCTCGACGAGCTGGCGGCTGGCGACGCTTCGCCTCAAATCGCCCAGATGAAAGCCAACGGCTCCGCCTCGCTGGTAACAGGGTTGTTTGGCCCAGATCCGCCCTTCGATCCGAGCTCAGGGCGTCCCGAGCAACGTCGAGGGACGCCGGGCGAGACATCGTCCAACGCCTCCGATACTTTGCGTCAATCGTCATGATGTTGGCGTTGGAAGATGGCTACCCCTCGCGCGCGGCATGAGGATTTGCCATGTGGCGCCGGAGCTCTTACCCGTGCCGCCGTCGAAGGGGGGCGCGATCGAACGATGGATACGCGACGCCGCGGTCCGGCTCGTCCAGCGAGGACACACCGTTGATGTCGTCTCTCGCGATCGCGGCGATGGCCTGGCGCAGCAGACCTGTGACGGTGTGCGCTACCACTACGTGCGCATTCCACCCCGGATCGATCAGGGGCTTCCGGCTGGCCTGGCGCGCGGGCTCTGGTACTACCGCGAGGCGCGACGAACGATCGAGGCCATCGCGCCAGAGGTGGTGCACCATCACAGCCGTCCCGCGGGCTTGTGGATGACGGCTCGCCGGGGATCGTCGACGCGCCACGTGATCTCGCTGCACAGCATGGACTACGGCTGGGGTTTTGGTCATCGCGCGTGGGACCGCGGCCTGTTCCGGCTTGGCCTCGCCACAGCCGCGCGCGTCCTCTGCGTCTCGAACTTCATCTATCGCCACACGGTCGAACGCTATCCCCGTGTGCGATCGGCCGCCACCACGGTCTACAACGGGGTCGACGGTGACCTGTTTCGTCCCGCCGATCGCACGGACAGCGAGGCGCCCACGATTCTCTACGTGGGTCGCGTGGAACAGCGGAAAGGAGTTCACGTCCTCCTTGACGCCTTCGAGCAGGTCATCAGCAAACGTCTGCCGGCGGTCCGTCTCAAGATCCTCGGGCCGCATTCGTATTGGGATGCGAGGCCGTCGGGCTACTACACGGCGCTCGCCGCGCGGTGCCGCTCCAATCCCCGTATCGAGCTGCACGGACCAACCTTCGTCGATCAGGAGCTCGCCGCCGCGTATCGATCTGCGACCATCAGCGTGGTGCCGTCCGTCTTCCCCGAGGCGCTGGGATTGACCTCGCTTGAAGCGCAGGCGTCTGGCGTGCCCGTGGTCGTCTCCGACGCCGGTGGCCTGCCCGAGACCGTCCTGCCTGGCGAGAGCGGGCTCGTCTTCGAGAACCGGCGATCGGATCAGTTGGGTCAGCACATCATCGATCTTCTGGCCAACGAGCCGCGACGCCGCGCCATGGCGACGTCGGCGCGCGCCTGGGCGATGCGGACGTTCTCGTGGGATGTGATCGCCACCGAGCTCGAGCAGGTCTACGCCGAGGCCACGGCGCCAGGAGCCGCGCGATGAAGGTGGCGCTCAGAGACGACGACACGTCGTACTTCACCGAGCCCGATCGTCTCGACGCCGTTTACAACGATATATGGGATCGGGTGCCCGTCTGCCTGGCTGTGGTCCCGCGCGCCGCTGGATTTCGCGACCAGGCCATCCCGCAGAAGTACTGGCAAGCCGGCCGCACGTTTTCACTCGACGAGAATCCCGGCCTCGTCGATCGCCTCCGCAACCTCGTCGCGACGGGCCGAATCACCATCGCGCAGCACGGATACACGCATGAGGATTTCGCCGGCGGCTCCGAGTTCCAGGCCGCGCCCGACATCGAGCAGCGGCTGCAGGCTGGCCGCTCTGACCTCGATCGGACGTTGCGGACGCGTGTGAGCATTTTTGTCCCGCCGCACAACGCGCTGTCGAAGCGTGGCCTGTCGGCGATCAGCGCGGCCGGACTCAATCTGCTTGGATCGTTTCTGTCGTTTCGGCCGTCGATGCGTCCCTGGGATCAACACACGGCGGCCAACTGGTGGCGAGTGCGACGGTATCGCGCGTCGCTTGGACTCGCCAAGTCGGATCGGTTCATCTATCCG
>JBOGIV010000352.1:0-28777 GCA_050747925.1 Vicinamibacterales bacterium | reverse complement strand
GATGTACGGCGCGCCGACCGGCTATGAATTCGTCGGCCTGGTCGAGGCCATCATCGTCGCCGGCACCGGCAAGATCGATCTCGATCCCGAAACACTGAAGTGGATCCAGGCGGTCGACAAGCCGACGCACATCCAGGTGTTTTCGACCCCCACCTGACCGCACTGTCCGAGGGCGGTCGTCCTCGCACACAAGATGGCGTTCGCCAATCATCACATCACCGCCGATGCCATCGAAGCCACGGAGTTCATGGATCTCACAAGGAAATACCGCGTCACGGGCGTGCCTAAGACCATCGTCAATGACGAGGTTGAGATCCTCGGGGGGCTGCCAGAGGAAGATTTCGTCCGTCAGGCGTTGCAGATTCCCGACCTGGCGACGTAGGGCATGACGTTACTCATGTCGCGCTTAAGAAGCGCTTGCCTGCGTTATCGCTTCGTCAATGCGGACTGACCGAACGTTCGCCACATCCCGTCCTTGCTCTTGACGCGGTCGACGACTTCCAGTCGGCCAGCGCCAGCCAGTCGATACGTCGTCTCGCCTTCCTCGGTGTCTGGCGTGCCCCAATTCGACACGAGCGCTTCGCCGTCGCGCCGCGCGCTGATCGGCCTCATCTGACCCGAATTGTCGAACCACATTCCTCGGTACTGACCTCCGCCGAGGGAACGGTAGTAGGCGTGGCCCTCAAAGGTCGTCGTCTTGGGGGCGGTGCCCATCTCGTTGGTGAACGTCAGCCGCAGAAACCGCCGGCCGAGCGTCCACGACCACTCCATCTCGATACGCGAAGGTTGCCCGAGGACGGTTCCCTCACCTGACCACCGGCCCTCGACGCGCGACAGGATATCGCCAGCCTCCTGGCGATCTTCGCGGGCGTGCGATCCTGTTGTTGGCGCCAGCGTGAGACCAATTAAGGCGACAACCGTCGCCAGCGAGCTTTTCATGGTGCCTCCAGACGTTAGTCGATCGGTCGGAGCCAAAATCGACGGCGACTCATGGCTTCAGTCGGGCTTCTCGAAGCTTGTCGAGCGTCTGGGCATCCAGGGTCACCGCGACCTGGTGCACGCAGCCGGCGGGCGCGAGCCAGAGCTCGAAGCCAATCACAGCGTTGAGCGCCTCTCCTGATCCTCGAAGATGACCCGCCAGCCAGACCTCACCTTGACAGATCGCCGGCTTGTCGCTCCAGACGATCTCGCCTCGTTGAACGTGGGCGTCGGGCACCGAATGCTGCACGGCTTTGACGATGAATCGGTATCCCGCCGGGCCGCGAGCCAGCATCAGAAGGAGCGGATCGGCCGATGATCGACCGAGAAGCGTCTCATACGCCGCACCGTTCAACAGAAACTGCGTGGTGCGATCGAACAATCCTGCCGGCAGATCCATCCCCCTCTTGTTGAAGAGCGCGATCAACTGATCGAGGCGCGCGACCGTGAGGCTCAGAGTTTCGGGGGCGGGCTCTGCGGCTGCCATTGATTTACTTCGGTCAGGACGAAGCGCGTTTCCTCCGGCACATCCCAGCCGGGAATGGTGGGAAAGAGTGGATCGCCCGGCAGCGTCAACATCGTAAGGGTCTCGCTCTTGATGAAGCCGGGCTGGACGCGCACGATCGGGCGCGTGATCGCCCACTCGAGGAGCGCATCGATTGAGGAGAACGGCTGAAGCTGCCGGAACGTCGTCCACGTCGGCGGCGGCAGCATGATGCGGCCGGCGAGACCGGCTTCGATGGCTTCATCAGGAGTCAGCCACGCCAACGCCGTCGTTTCGTGATCGTCGTGCCGGGCGAGCTGCCCGTCGGGCATGCGCGCGAGAAAGAACCGCGTGTCGTATCGGCGAATCTCGATGTCTGGCGTGACCCAATGCGCAAAGGCCACGAGCGAAGCTGGATCGATCTGGACACTGGCCTCCTCATGAAGCTCGCGGACCGCGGCCCGCCGATAGGTCAACTCTTCCTCATTGCTCAGATCCGGAAACTGGAATTTCTTCAAGGGTCGATCGGACGAACCCCTGTCGATTCGGTCGGCGTCGTCCACCCTGCCACCCGGAAACACATAGGCGCCGGCCATGAACGCCACGTTGTCGTGACGTCTTAGCAAGAGCACTTCAAACCTCGGCTGTCTGTCTCGCAGCACGATCACGGTCGATGCGGGCCGAGCGGCCACGACGGACGACATACGCGGATGATATGTCCGTTCGCAGCAGAACGAATCGTGTGGTGTGCGGACGCCGCTTGCTCTGAGCGAGCCCTCGACGTGGCGAGGGCGAGTCGAAGGGGACTACTATGCTGGGGTGTCCGATTCTCCGGAACGCGCGCTCCTCAATCGACTGAACGCCGAGCGCGAGGAGGCCTACCGGCGATACAACGAGGCACTGAGCGATCTCGATCGCGCGCGTCAGAAGTCTCCTGATTGGCCGGATCCGCCGCCACGATTCGATGACGAGCTCGTCACGCCGATCAATCAGTCGTGGAACATCCTGCCCGAGGGCCAGCCGCAACGCCCGCCGGGATGGCGCGGGCGGCTGGCTAATGTGGTCTGGCAAGTCGTCGAGCCGTTTCTCAAGCGGCAGTTGGCGTTCAACGGCGCGCTCGTCGATCACTTGAATCGAAACGTGAAGGGCCAGCGTGACACGCAAGAGGCCCTCGCGCGCGCATTACCGCAGATCAACGAAAGCGTTCGGGGTCTGGTCCAGTTCGAGTTGCTGCTGATGCATCTCTGGCAACAACTGATCCCGCTGCTCGACACGCGCGAGCGCGCGTTGCACGATGCCATCGCCGAGCTGCGCGCGGTGAGCGATGTGGCCCAGCGCGCGGCGGCGATGACCAAGCGAGAGATTGAGCGCCTCGCCCCGCTGTACCCGGGGACCCAGGGCGAACGTGCGCCCGCCGGCAGTCCTGCGAGCGCGAGAACCGCCGACGCGTACAAGTACGTCGCCTTCGAAGATCGTTTTCGTGGGTCCGAAGACGAAATCCGCGCGCGGCTCGCCGACTATGTCCCCTACTTTCAGGGTGCATCCGACGTCTTCGACATCGGATGCGGCCGCGGAGAATTTCTCGATCTACTCGAGAAGGCGGGGATTCCCGCGCGGGGGCTGGATCTCAATTCAGAGATGGTGGAGGTCTGCCGAACCAGAGGACTCGATGTCGTGGAAGCGGATGCACTCGACTACGTGTCGGGCGTCGCAGACGAATCGCTTGGCGGCCTGATCGCCGTCCAGGTCGTTGAACATCTCGAGCCCGACTATCTGACCCGCCTCTTGCAAACGGCCTTCTACAAGCTGAAACCGGGTGCGCGGCTCATCCTCGAGACGATCAATCCCGCGTGCTGGGTGGCGTTCTTCGAAAGTTATCTCCGCGATCTCACTCACGTCCGGCCGATTCACCCCGACACCTTGCAGCATCTTCTGCACGCGAGCGGCTTCGGCTCGGTGGACATCGTGTATCGCGCCCCGATCGGCGAGGACGCACGACTTCAGCGCGTCAAGGAACGCGCGCTGCACTTTGGGGAGGACGCCGCGTCCGACCCGCTCACAGAACTGACAGCCGCGTTCAATCGCAACGTCGATCGCCTGAACGCGCGGATGTTCACATACCAGGATTTTGCGGCAGTCGCCAAGCGCCCCTGACACTTTCTTGATTCTTGGTTCTGTCTTCTTTCTTCTTTCTTCTTTCTTCTCTAGGGCTCCCACAGCCAGTCAGCCATCGCGAGGCCGAGCTCACGCGTGTCGGCTGAGCCGTAATCCGACGGTTGGAAGGTTCGACTCACCCACGTTTCGATGATCATGCGGCGCTCGCCTGTGGCTGCTGGGATGTCGATGGCGGCGCTCTCGCCCTTTCGAAGTTCGGTGCTGAGCACAAGCTTCGAGTCGGCCCAGATCTTCACGGCCAACGGATCGGCATCAGGATGGTCGTTCCAGCAGACGAACTTCAGCACACGACCTTGAACAGGAATCACGGCCAGCGATTTCTTCATCGTCCAGATCCGGCCGCGCCCGCCGTCTCGCGAACGCTCGAGATCGTGCAGGCCGTAGCGATAGTACCAACCGAACCGCTGGGCGCGATTCTGTGGCAGCAGATCGCCGCGTGCCGACGCGAAGGTGGTCGCCGCGTGGATGCCGACGATGACCAGCACCGCGGCCCAAGCAGGACGCCACGCCACCGCTCGAGCGGTCTCCGATCCTGGCGCTGGCCACGTGACGCAAGTCAAAAACCAGAAGGCGAACGTCCAGAACGTGATGACGATCGGGTTGGCCTGTCCCGCCACACCGACAAATGACACGATGCCAAACGCAATCAGCGAGCCTCGCAGGAGGCGGGCAACTGGCGCCGCGGCGTCATCACGCGCTCTCGAGATCGAGGCGCGAAAGAACAGGACACACCACGCCAGCCAAGCGAGGCTCCCCAGAATTCCGAGCTCGGCGAGTTGCTGACGGAACCAGTTCTGGGCATTGTCAGGCGGGAGATCCAGTCCTAGCGCTCCAGCGTAGTCGTGCGCCAACGTCAGGAAGCTGCCGACGCCGACGCCAGACCACGGGTTCTCCTGGATCATCAACGTCGCGGTTCGGCCATAGCCGAATCGGTCCCACAGCTGGCGTGACACCTCGCGAGGGCCCAGATCGCCGATGATGGGCAGGAATCCGAGGCTACCTCGTGCGATGACGGACACCGTTGACGTTCCGCGAGCGACGAGTACGACAAGCCCTGCTGCCCCCGCCACGACAAGAGTCGCCACCAACAACCGCTTTGCGAGCGGCCGCGACCCGGACGCCGCGGAGCGCCAGGCGCACCATCCCTGATACGCCACTGCGACCATTGAAATGGACAACGCGATGAGCGCGGTCCTCGACCCCGACGTGTACACCCCGATAAACGCCAGCGCGAGGCCGCCTGCTCCGACGATCGCCGACAACGGACCGGTCAGCATGTAGGCGAGCGCGACAAACCCAGGGGCCCAGAGCGCAGCGACCATTCCAAAGGCATTGGCGTCCATCAAGGTGCCCGCCGCTCGACGCATGTGCGGCCAGACGTGCCCACTGAGAAACTGAAGATCGACAAACCCCTGGTAGACGCCCACGACACATGCCAGGCAGGCTCCAGCCGCGAGAGGCGCCAACACCTCTTTTCTGAGCGCGGTTCGATCCTCCGCATAGCAGCGGTACAGCCAGTCGAGCCACAACACACCCAGGTTGTGACCGAGCACGACGTACGCGACCCAGCTGATCGACTCGTTCGGCGAGATGCCGATGCTCGTGTTCGACACGCGCGCGAGGTTGAAGATCCATGGCGCGAAGCCCACTTCACGAAGCATCACGATTGGAGCGGAGACGGAGACGATGAGCGCCCACACGACAAGCGGCAAGCGCAACGGACGCGGAAGGTGCCACGTCAGCGCCCCACGGCCCGACAATACAAGTCCGAGGAGTGGCCCAATCCAAGCCATCTCGTAACTGGTGTGATCGCGGCCAGCCCAGATGAGAAGGAGTGCTGGAGTGAGATAGATGGCAAACAGCGACGCGCGCGTGATGACGCCCCGCAACCGCGGGCTCATCAGGAACGTCAACGCAAATCCGCCCGTGCTGACGTAGAGGAGGGGACCAAACCCGTACGCGGCGAGGTTGATCTCGACAGCGGCCGCGAGCAGCGTCGAGAGAATCACGACTCCCTTCGAAATGGCGTTCATCGTCCGCGCGTCAGACAGCCTAGCATCTTGCCGTCGACGAGACCGGCTTGCGCGTGAAAACGATGACGGCTTCGATGTGTTCGGTGTGCGGGAACATGTCGACTGGTTGGGCAGTCACCGGCTCGTAGCCCTGAGCGACGATTCGCGGAAGCTCACGCGCGAGCGCACGTGGGTTACACGAGACGTACACGACATGACGAGGCTTCAGTCGACCGAATACTTCGGACAGGACGGCGAGGCTGCAGCCGTCGCGAGGCGGATCGAGGACCACAGCATCGAACGATTCTCGCGCGAGGCGCGGTAGCGCGTCCTCCACACTTGAATTGATGAGCCGCAAGCGATCCTCCGGGATGCGGTTGAGCCGCCGATTGGCTTCGGCGTCTTTTACCGACTGGCGATTCTCTTCGACCGCGACGACCTGGGTTCCCGCCATCGCAAGAGCCACTCCGAAAAGGCCGCTGCCGCTGAACAGATCGAGCACACGTCGCGCAGAGCTCACCGCGCCCGTGACGAGGCGGACCAGGTGCGCCGCGGCGACGACATTGGTTTGAAAGAAGGCCGGCGGCGAGATCAGGAACGGCCGACCAACCGCGTTCTCTCTCACGTGGCCGACGCCGTCGACTTTGATCGTCCTCTCCCCCACCATCAGCGATCCCGGCTTGTCGTTGATATTGATGAAGAAGCCATCGGGTCGATCGGCTGAAGCGAGAAGTGCCCGGACCGGAGCCCGTAGAGCCTTGTCGTTCCGGGTGACGACGAGCATGGCGATCGCTTCACGGTCATCGCGGGTCGAGCGGACGATCACGTGTCGAAGAATCCCGGCCCGCCTGGCGCCGGCCGCCCTTATCCCTGCCGCGGCGAGTCGATCGCGCAAGGCGAACGCGATCCGGTTGCCGCGCGCAGAGTGTACCGGACACTCACGAACGGGAATGATTCGCTTCGACCCCCGCGCGTAGTGGCCCATGACGAGATTTTCGCGCGCGTCCGAGCCAAACACGAACGAGACTTTCTGTCTGAACGCCCACGGCATTCCGTCGTCTTGGACGGGCATCCCGATCATGGGAGAGGCGACCGACAAACCGGTCGCGCGCTCGAATTGCCCCGTCCGCTGCGCAAGCTGCGCCGGGTAAGTGATGTGCTGGAGGCTGCAGCCGCCGCAGATGCCGAAATGGGCGCAGGTCACTTCACCTTGAGGAGCTCCACTTCGAAGATGAGCGTCGCATTCGGGGGAATCACGCCGCCGGCGCCGCGTGCGCCATACCCCATCGCCGGTGGAATGGTGAGCACTCGAACGCCGCCCTCTTTCATGCCCTCGAAGCCTTGATCCCAACCCACGATCACCTGGCCTCCGCCAAGGGGGAACTCGAACGGCTCGTTTCGATCCTTTGAACTGTCGAATTTGTTTCCCCGCTTGTCGGGCTTGGTCGTGTCGTAGAGCCAACCGGTGTAGTGAACGCTCACTGCCCGGCCTGGCCGCGCCTCGGCGCCTGTGCCAACCTTGGTGTCGACTTTCTGCAGCTCGGAAATGCCTGAATCAGCCATTGGAGATCCAGGATCGTTGTCGGCGCTTGACGAAGAGCCGCGGCAGGCGGTCAGTGAAAGGGTGAGAAGCAGAACGATCAGTGTGTGCAGTTTCATTTCTAACGTCATTCTATGTGGTCCGCCTTCGCTGCTATCGCAGCTCCGGCGAGACAGCCTTCGATTGTCTGACTTTGTCGAGAGCATGGCCAGGCCGTAAGGCTTGGCCCAGCCGAAGCTTTCGGGATTCATCAAAGCGAAGGCTGGCGGAGAGGAAGGGATTCGAACCCCTGGAAGCCTTTCGGCTTCAACGGTTTTCAAGACCGCCGCCTTAAACCACTCGGCCACCTCTCCACATCAGCGATCGGCTATCAGCAATCAGCCATCAGCGCGTTGCACTGCAGAAAGCCGCGAGCCGAAAGCTAATCCCGATCGGGTCATTTTACTGGTTCTACCAGCTCTCGCCCGCCCATGAAGGGTCGCAACGCTTCTGGAACCACGACCGACCCGTCTGCCTGCTGGTAGTTCTCCAGAATCGCGATCAGCGTACGCCCGACCGCTAACCCTGATCCATTGAGCGTGTGCACGTGCTCGGCCTTGCCGGCTCCGTTCGGCCGGAACTTGATGTTCGCACGGCGCGCCTGGAATCCCTCGCAGTTCGAACACGACGAGATCTCTCGGTACACCTTCTGGCTTGGCAGCCACACTTCGATGTCGTACGTCTTCGCCGAGGCGAACCCCATGTCACCGGCGCAGAGCGCAACGGTGCGGTAGGGCAACTCGAGGAGCTGCAGGACACGTTCCGCGTCGCGCGTGAGACCCTCCAGCTCGTCATAGGAGGTCTCGGGCGTCGTGAACTTCACGAGCTCGACCTTGTCGAACTGATGCTGTCGAATGAGCCCGCGAACGTCGGCGCCGTACGAACCGGCCTCGCTCCTGAAGCACGGTGTGTAAGCGGTGTACTTCAACGGAAGCCGGCGCCCGTCCAGAATCTCCCCGCGATAGAGATTCGTGACCGGCACCTCGGCCGTCGGGATCAGGAACAAATCCCAGTCGCCGGCGATCTTGAAGAGGTCGGGCTCGAACTTCGGCAGCTGACCTGTTCCATACAGCGTCGCCGCCGACACCAGAAACGGCGGAAGCACCTCGATGTAGCCGTGTTGGGTCGTGTGCAGCGTCAACATGAAATTGATCAAGGCGCGCTCCAACTGAGCGCCCGCGCCCATCAGCACGGCGAATCGCGATCCCGAAATCTTGGTCGCGCGCTCGAAATCGATGATGCCGAGCGCCGGCCCCAGATCCCAATGGGGCTTGGCGTCGAACGTCGGGCGTACCGGCTCGCCCCATGTGCGGACCACGGCGTTGTCAGCAGACGACTTCCCCACCGGCACGCTCGAATGCGGCAGATTCGGCAGTGATTCGAGAATCGCCGTGCGCTGCCGCTCGATGCGCTCGAGCTCGCTCTCGAGCTGCTTAATCGTCTGCCCCCGCGCTTTGTTGGCCTCGAGGATGTGCGCGACGTCGAGTCCCTGTCGCTTGGTGCGCGCGACTTCCTCGCCGGCGGTGTTTTGATCGCGCTTGAGGCCCTCAACGAGTGGAATCAGGCGTCGCCGTTCGGCCTCCACGCTCGCAAGCTGCTGCAACTCGGCCGACACATCGAGGCCACGGTTGCTCAGCCCTTCGCGAACCGCGTCGATGTGGTCGCGCACCTGTGTTGGATCCAACATGCCGCGTTCCCCTGTCATGTATCCTAATGCGGATGCTCAGCTCGGTCCGCAAGGCGGTCTTCCCGGCCGCCGGCCTCGGCACGCGGTTTTTACCCGCGACCAAGGCCCAGCCCAAGGAAATGTTGCCGCTGGTCGACAAGCCGACCATTCAGTACGGGGTCGAGGAAGCCGTCGCGTCAGGGGTCAGCAACATCATTCTGGTCACCGGACGCGGCAAGAACGCGATCGAGGATCACTTCGACGTCGCAACCGAGCTCGAGACGTTTCTCGAAAGCCGAGGCAAATTCGAACAGCTTGAAGAGATCAGGAAGATCTCCAGTCTGATCAACGTGGCTTACGTGCGCCAAGGCGAGCCGCTCGGACTGGGACACGCCGTGCTGGTGACCGAGGCACTGGTCGGTCAGGAGCCCTTCGCCGTGATCCTGGGTGACGATGTGATCGATGCGGAGCCGCCGGCGCTCCGGCAAATGACGACGGTGTTTTCCCAGGTTCAGAGTTCGGTGCTCGCGGTCGAGCGCGTACCGGAGGATCAGGTGTCGAACTACGGCATCGTAGACATAGAGCCGGCGCCGGAGCTTGGGCCGCGCGTGTTTCGTGTCAGGGATCTCGTCGAGAAGCCCGCGCTGGCCGACGCGCCGTCGAACCTGGCGATCATCGGGCGCTACATTCTCACGCCCGGCATCTTCGACGCGCTCAAGGCGACGTCGAAAGACCGCTCAGGGGAGATTCAGTTGACCAATGGGCTCCGCAAGCTGCTCTCGTCGGAGCCGATCTATGCATATGAGATTGACGGCGTCCGTCACGATACCGGCAATAAGCTGGGGTTCTTGAAGGCCATGGTGTACTTCGGGCTCAAGCGTCCCGATCTGGCGCAGCCGTTCCGCGAGTACCTCGAAAGCCTCAATCTGACGTCGGCTTCGAAGCGCTAGGCTTCGAGCTGCTCGGCTCAGCCTTACTCTCGGATTTGGACTCGCTCTTGGTGGCGTCCTTGCTCGCAGCCTTCTCAGCCTTCTCTGCCTTCGATTCACTCTTCGCTTCGGCCGCACCCGGCTTCTTCTCGCCAGTTCCGTTGCCCGACTCTCCTTTTGCTTCTGACGCGCCTTCAGCATCGGTCTTGCCCGAGCGCGCGTAGTCGGTGATGTAGAAGCCCGAGCCCTTGAACTGAATGGCGGGAGACGAGAAAAGCTTGCGCACCGTGCCGCCGCACTTCGGACACACGGCGATTGGCGCGTCGGAGTATTTCTGGATGATCTCGAAGCGGTGGCCACAGGCTTCGCATTGGTACTCGTAGAGGGGCATGCTCGTTACTCCAGCATCACGTCGGAGGGACCGTCGAGCAGCAATCGACGCAACGCCCAAAACGGCGCCGCGCCTTGCGCGAGAAAGGCGTCGTGAAACGCCCGCAGCGAGGGCTTGCTGCTTTGTTGCTGCTGCCAATCTCGACGAAGCTTGAGGAGCATCATCTTGCCGGCGGCATACACGAGATAGGTTGGATCGAACGTGCCGCGCTCGGCCTCGCGGCGCGCCGCGGTCTCCTCGAGGAACGCCTCGTCGCGGAAGAACCTCACGCCCTGCTCCACCGACCAATCGTCGGTGTGCAGGCGGATGCCGACCACGAACCGCGCCAGGCGCACGAGCGACTCGGCGAGTTGCCCGAGCTTGAGCGAGTAATCGCCTCGGCCAAACCCGGCCTCCAACATCATCTGCTCGCAGTAGTGTGCCCAGCCTTCCATATACGACGCCGGCGCAAACATCGTCGACCGTCGCACCTTGACATCCACGCGACGCAAATACTGGTAGTGGAGAAAGTGGCCGGGGTACACCTCGTGCATGGAGATGTTCCAGAGCGTCGGCATGTTGAAGTCGCGAAGGTGTTCGAGCTGCCGCTCGACCGGCCATGACGCATTGACATCGGTGATGTAGTACGTCGCGCGCGACGGCTTGGGCTCAAACGGACCCGGCGTCCACATGCTCGCCGACGACCAGCGGAAAAACTCGGGTGTCGCCGCGACCGAGACGCCGGCGTTCTCGGGAATCCCCACGACCGGATTTCGAGAAAGAAACGTATGGAGTTCGGTGACCTGTTCTCGGACCGTCTGGATCAGCGCGCCGGGCTGCGGATGGTCACGCTTGGCATGCTGCCATGCTTCCATCGGGTTGCCGCCATTGAGCCGGCCGGCCACGGCGCGGAACTCTTCTTGCGTGGCCTCCAATTCCCGCGTCGCGATCGAGAGAAGTCGCTCAGCAGGGAGCGTCACTCCCTCATGAAGCCGGAGTTTCTGCTCGAAGAGCTCCCGTCCCAGTCGAAACGATCCTTTCGCACGGGGACGGATGTCGTTCTCGAGGTCGCTGACGTATTCGCCGATGGTGTGGACCGCTTCGGCGCAGGCGTCGGCGAGATCGCTCAACAGGTGAAGGTCGTCGACGTCGGAGAAGGCTCGGGGAAGATCGGTGTCGATGAAGGTCATCGTGCCGCGCCAGGCGTCGATGCCAACCTTGACGAAGATCGCGGGTGGATCCTTGACGTTGTCGCGCGCGGCCTGCACGAGGCGCGGCGCTTGTCTGAGCTTCGAGAGCACCCGGCGCGCGCGTTCGGACTGAGGCGCCGAGGTGAAAATCGTCTGAGACGCGAGGCTCGAGGCCAGAGCTTCGGCGTAGGTATGAGGATCTCGCTCCCATGACCGCACGTGCTCGACTTCGAACTGCCGGGCCCGAATGTTCGCAGCGACGATGGCGTGTTCGACCTGCTCTCGGGGTGGCAGCGACGCAGTTGGAATGGCCTCGATGCGGCGAGCGAACCCGGACAGGGCGCTCGAATGTGACTCTATTGAGCTTCGACGGAAGTCTTCGACGAGATCGTCATGGAGGTGGACCCCGTCCAGGGTCGCTCCAGTGGGGTGGACCTCATAGAGATAACTGAGATAGTCGTCGACGAAATGGGGCAGCGGTTCAGCGTCATGCATGGGCTACACGGCCGCGCTCACGCGAGAAAAAGCATCTCGCAATGGTACATTAAAATCCAGACGCCATGCCCCGCCCCACCGCGGCCGCTCGAGCGGGTACGCTCTACGTGGTGGCTACGCCGATCGGTAATCTGGAAGACATAACGCTGCGAGCGCTGAAAGTCCTGAAGGCAGCCGCCCTCGTCGCTGCCGAAGACACGCGGCGAACCGCCATCCTCCTTCGTCAGTACGACATCGCGACGCCGGTGCTCAGCGTTCATGAACACAACGAACGCCGTCACGCTGACCTCATCATCGAACGATTGGCCAGAGGCGAGTCGGTCGCCCTGGTGACCGACGCCGGCACCCCAACCATCTCCGACCCTGGCGCATACTTGGTGGCCGAAGTTCGAAAGGCCGGCTACGTGGTCGAGCCCATCCCAGGCCCCAGCGCGGTCGTTGCTGCACTCTCTGCTTCGGGACTTGTTGGCGAAGGCTTTAGTTTCGTTGGCTTTGTACCTAATAGGTTAAACGCCAGAAAAAAATGGTGGGCGGAGGTTGTCGAGGAGAGCTCCAAGAGAGCTGTCGTTTTCTTTGAGACGCCGCACCGACTTCAGAGCACGTTGCGCGAGCTTAGTTCATTGGTTGAACGACCAATTACTGTCTGTCGTGAACTGACCAAAGTCCACGAGGAAATCCGCCAGGATACGCCATCCAACCTCTTGAAGCAGTTCGAGGACCCTCGAGGCGAGTTTACGATCGTGATTCCTCAAGCCAAGCGGTCCGAGGCTGAGCGCAATCGACCAAGCGACGCCGAGATAGCCCAAGAATTCGGTCATATAACCTTAGTTGACCCGTCGTCTTCGAGACGCGACGCGATTAGGAAGCTTGCCGCGAAGCTGGGGCTCCCCACCAAAGTGATCTATGCCTCTCTGGAACGGGCAAAACTTGGTTAAACGACAGAATTAGGCGCTGTGCTATCGTACCGGTTTCCTCCTCACCTGCTTGGCTGACATCCACATCGTCGTCCTCGCTGCGGGCAAAGGCACCCGCATGAAGTCCGAGGTGCCCAAAGTTCTGCACCGGATCGCTGGGGTTTCGATCCTCGAACGCGTGCTCAGGGTCAGTGGCTCACTGGAGCCGGGCTCGACGACCATCGTCGTCGGTCACGCCGCCGGCAAAGTGCGTGACCATCTCTCCGGCAGAGCCGGCATTGAATTCACCCTACAGAAGGAGCAGAAGGGCACGGGCCATGCTCTGCTCCATACACGGCAGGCCCTCGAGCGTTGCCACGGGACCTTGATCCTGCTTTCGGGAGACGTACCTCTGCTCAAGGCCGCCACATTGCGCGCTCTGGTCGAGACCCACGTCGCCGCCGAGGCCGCGGCGACTGTGGTCACGGCCACGGTGGTGCGGCCGTTTGGCTACGGACGAATCGTGCGAAGTGGCGGGCGGATGACCCGCATCGTGGAGGAAAGAGACGCGACCCCGGCCCAACGCAAGATTACCGAGATCAATTCGGGGATTTACGCGTTCGAGCTGGAATCCCTGTTCAAGGCGCTTGACGATATCCAGCCGGCAAATGCGCAAGGGGAGTTCTACCTTCCCGATCTCATCGGCATCTATCGAAAGCGGAGGCGCGCCGTCGCCACCTGGACGGTCACTGACGCCGACGAAATCCGCGGCATCAACAGTCGAAGCGAGCTCGCAGAGGTAACGCAGATGGTACGCCAGCAGAAAAACGAAGAGTTGATGGCGGCTGGGGTGACTCTCGTCGATCCAGCCACGACCTACGTCGATTCCGATGTCGAGGTCGGCGCCGACACGGTCATTCACCCTTGCGTGATGCTCGAGGGGGCCACCAAGGTCGGGGCAGCGTGCGAGATTCACGCCGGGGCTCGGATTGTGAATTCGACGATTGGCGATCGCGTGACGATCCGAAACCACACCATCATCAACGACTCAACCGTCGGGAGCGGTGCGGTCTTGGGACCGTTCGCCCACATCCGTCCAGGAACGCAGATTGGACCGGAAGCTCATGTCGGCAATTTCGTCGAGCTGAAGCAGACGTCTCTCGGATCGGGGGCGAAGGCCAACCATCTGTCGTACCTCGGCGACGCTGAGATTGGAGCAAGAACCAACATTGGCGCCGGCACAATCACGTGCAATTACGATGGTCGGCAGAAGCACCGGACGATCATCGGGTCCGGCGCCTTCGTTGGCAGCGACAGCACGCTGGTAGCCCCGATAACCATTGGTGACGGCAGCTACATCGCGGCGGGATCGACGATCACCGATGACGTGCCCGCTGGCGCCTTGGCGATCGCCCGAGGACGACAAGAAAACAAGAGCGGTTGGGTGGAGAAGCGCAAGTCAGAACGTTCGGGGTGATCGGACCGGACCGAAATCATCATGTGCGGGATCATCGGTTACATCGGACCTAAGCCCGTCGTGCCCGTCTTACTCGATGGGCTGCGACGCCTGGAGTACCGCGGGTATGACTCGGCGGGTGTCGCCGTCGTCCAGGACGGGCAGATCCATGTGCGCCGCAGCGCCGGCAAGCTCTCGAATCTGGAGCAGGCGGTCAAGCTGGCGCCGCTCGACGGCATCTACGGGCTCGGTCACACACGCTGGGCCACGCATGGACGCCCCACCGAAGAGAACGCGCATCCTCATCGAGACGGCACCGGCCGCATCGTCGTCATCCACAACGGCATCATCGAGAACTATCTCGAGATCAAGCGCGAGCTGATCGCGAAAGGTCACCAGTTCGAATCAGAGACCGACACTGAAGTGGTCGCGCACCTGGTTCAGCGCGAGTCCAAAGGCGACGGCCTCGAAAACGCGGTGCTGCGCGCCATGGCTCGCGTGCGCGGCCTGTTCGCGCTGGTGCTGCTTTCGGCGGACGATCCCAAGAAGCTGGTGGCGGTCCGCAATGGCCCGCCTCTTGTCGTTGGACTGGGCGACGGCGAATTCTTTGTCGCATCCGATGTTCCAGCCATCCTGAGCCACACCCGCGATGTCGTGTTTCTCGACGACCGCGAAATGGCCGTGGTCACCGAGACAGGCGCCGTCTTCAAGTCGTTCGACGGTGAGCCCATCAGCCGAACCTCGACCCGCGTCACGTGGGATCCCGTGATGGCGGAAAAGGCCGGCTACAAGCACTTCATGCTCAAGGAGATTGTGGAGCAGCCTCGCGCGGTTCGAGAGACCGTCCTCGGCCGCGTCTCACTGGAATCCGGATCGGTGTTCCTCCACGAGATTGAGATCGGGGACGCCGAGCTTCGCTCGATCGACAAGGTGACGCTGCTGGCGTGCGGCACCTCGTGGCATGCCGCCCTCGTCGGCAAATTCCTGATCGAACAGCTCGCCAAATTGCCGACCGAAGTGGACTACGGGTCGGAGTTCCGGTATCGCAAGCCGATCCTGAACGAACACACTTTGGCGGTCGCCATCACGCAGTCGGGCGAAACGGCAGATACCCTCGCCGCGCTGCGTGAAGCGAAGGCGCGCAAGGCTCGGAGCCTGGCGATCTGCAACGTAGTCGGCAGCATGGTGACACGGGAGGTAGAAGGCACGGTGTACACGCACGCCGGTCCCGAGATTGGCGTGGCCTCCACAAAGGCGTTTACGACGCAACTGGTCGCGCTTTATCTGTTGGCGCTGCATCTCGCCGAGATTCGTCGATCGCTCACCGACGACGAACGGCGCGCGCATATCGAGGCGCTGCTGCATCTGCCGAACGTGCTTGAACAGGCGCTGAAGACCACCAGACAACTCGAGGATGTGGCTTCGCGTTTTCACGCTCGACCGGACTTTCTCTATCTTGGTCGCGGGATCAACTATCCAATCGCACTCGAAGGCGCGCTCAAGCTGAAGGAGATCTCGTATATACACGCAGAAGGGTACCCTGCGGGCGAAATGAAGCATGGACCGATCGCCCTCATCGACGAGAACATGCCGGTGGTCGCCCTCGCGCCCAGAGATGAGGTCTACGAGAAGATGATCGGCAATATTCAGGAGGCCAAGGCGCGCGGCGGAACGATCATCGCCATCACGACCAGTGATGACGAAGCGTTGACGCACGTCATTGATCGCAAAAACGACTCGATTGTCTCAGTTCCTGCAACCTCGCCGCTGCTCATGCCCATCGTCTTGGCGCTGCCGCTTCAGCTCCTGGCCTATCACATCGCCGTTCGGCGGGGGTGCGATGTCGATCAGCCGCGGAATCTCGCCAAGAGCGTCACGGTAGAATAAGAAACTCTGGATCTGCTGTCTTCCCTCAACCCGGCTCAACGCGAAGCCGTTGCACACACCGAAGGTCCGCTCTTGATTCTCGCGGGCGCCGGCTCGGGCAAGACCCGAGTGATCGCTCATCGCATCGCCTATCTCGTCTCCGAGGGCCTCGCCGATCCAGGTGAAGTCGTCGCCGTCACGTTCACGAACAAGGCCGCGGAAGAAATGCGGACGCGCGTGGAGGCCTTGCTCGAGGTGAACTGTCGTGCGATGTGGATCTCGACGTTCCACGCCATGTGCGCGCGTATCTTGCGGCGTGAGGCGCCGCACATCGGCCTCAGTCGCGATTTCACGATCTACGACTCGGCCGATCAGCAGGCTGTCGTCAAGGACCTTCTCCGAGAGTTTCACCTGGACGACGCGTTGTACCAGCCGCGAACGGTGCTCAGCAAGATCAGCGGCGCGAAGAATCGCATGGAGGGAAACGCGGCCTTCACCTCCGACTGGAACCCGAGAGACAAGGACCTCGGGAAACTCTTCGACGGCTATCAGAAAGCTCTTCGAGAGGCCAGCGCGCTTGATTTTGACGACTTGCTCCTCAAGACGGTCCAGCTCTTCGACGAGGTCTCCGCGGTCCGCGACCGATACGCGCGTCGCTTCCGGTTCGTGATGGTGGACGAGTACCAGGACACCAATCGGCCGCAATACCTGCTGATCAAACAGCTGGCTGGCGTGCACCGAAACCTGGCCGTTGTCGGCGACCCGGACCAGTCGATCTACAAGTGGCGTGGCGCCGATCTCCGCAACATCCTCGACTTCGAGCAAGACTTTCCCGAAGCCGAGATCGTTCGCCTCGAGCAGAACTATCGCTCCACGGAGATCATTCTGTCGGCGGCTTCGGCGGTGATCGCGAACAACAAGACGCGCAAAGAGAAGACCCTGTGGACCGATCGCAAGGGTGGCGAGAAGATTCGTTACTTTCGCGCCGCGGATGAAATCGAGGAGGCAGACTACATCGCCCGAATCGCGCAGGGCGCGCTCGGCGACGACGTCACTGCGACGGTAGCGGTGCTGTATCGCACGAACGCTCAGTCGCGTGCGATCGAGGATTCGTTGAGAGGGGCCGGAATTGCCTACATCGTCTATGGCGGCGTCGGCTTCTATGAACGCCGTGAAATCAAGGACGCCCTGGCCTATCTGAAGCTCGTTCTGAACCCGCACGACGACGTCGCGCTACGTCGGGTCATCAATGTCCCGGCCCGCGGCATTGGCAAGGGCCTGATGGAAGCGCTCGAGCGCGTCGCTCTCGGCGAGGGCGCGCGCGAGCTGCCACCGCTGTTGGCCGGGCTGCAGCCGCGGCCCGCGGCCAACTCGTTGTGGTCGAAGCTCGTGACCGCGGTCGATGAGCGCCGGCTGACGCCGCGGCAAGTCGCTTCTCTCGCGGCGTTTCGCGATCTCATCGCTGCGCTGGGTCAAGCCGCCAGAAGCGAATCGGTCTCCATTCTGATCGGCAAGGTGCTGGATCAATCCGGCTATCTCCGCGATCTCCGAGACGAGCATAGCGAGGAAGCCGAAAGCCGCATCCAAAATCTGATGGAACTCGTGTCGGCGTCGAAGGAATACGAGTCGCGCGAGGCCGAACCGTCATTGGGCGGGTTCGTCGATCGCCTGTCTCTTCTGTCGGACGTGGACAAAGCGCAGGGCAGTCGAAATGCGCGGGTCCTGCTGATGACACTACATTCGGCCAAGGGTTTGGAGTTTCCAGTTGTGGCGCTGACCGGGCTCGAGCAAGGCCTTTTCCCACACTCGAGGTCGAAGGAGGACGAGGCGGATCTCGAAGAAGAGCGGCGCTTGCTGTACGTCGGAATGACGCGCGCGCGCACACGGCTGGTCCTGACTGGCGCAAGCCGACGACGCGTGTTTGGAGAGTATCAGTCCACGACCCCTTCGCAGTTTCTGTCGGAAGTTCCGCCGGATCTCGTCGAGGAGGAGTTCTCGCAAACGTCGTACGCGCCGCGGCCCACCAGCGGCTGGGAATACCGTGCCAATCCCTATGGCAGGCGGCCACGCGAGACGCCGCCGACTTTTAACTACGAAGCAGAAGATCAGACGGCAGGTTTGCGGCCTGGCGCCAGCGTCCGCCATCAACAGTTTGGTGTCGGAACCGTGTTGAGCGTCGAGGATCTCGACGACGATCAGAAGCTCGTCGTCCGATTCGCCACGGTCGGACAGAAAACGCTTCGCGCGCGCTACGCGAAGCTTCAGCGCGCCTAAAGTCCGGCGATCCTCGTAATCACCGGACGACCCTCTCGCTTGGTTCCTCCGAGGGTGCCGGAGACACGGGCGAACGTGACTGTCAACGTCTTGTCGACGTCCTTGCCGTCGGCCGTCTTTATCTTTGCGGCCACCACAACGTCTTTGGTGACCGTCTCGCCTTCGAAGGCCTTCGGGTCGAGCGTCGGCTGGCCAGGCTGGGTGAGCGATGCCTCCGCCGGACCGGTCGCCGCAACCAAAGCCGCGCGTGCCGCTGACACGGCTTTCTGGTACGAGCCGATGCCCTCGCGCCATTTGTCCCACTCAACCTTGACCTTCTGCTGGGCCGGCGTCAACTTGGCTTTCGGATCCTGCTCGAGCTTGAGGATCTCGTTGATGATCTTGAGATTGGCGTTCTGATACTCGATTTTCGTTTTGAGGAATTCGGTCTCGTCGCTCCTGGCGTTGGTCTCCGCTTCAAGCAGGGCCTTGAAATTGAGCGGGGAGCGCCGCTCGGGACCAATCGACGTGATCGTAAAACTCTCGACGGTGCCTTCCTCGCGTGGGTCGATGGTCACCGCCGACATCATCGACGTCGTGGTGTTGTCGCGCGCTTTCGACGCGCGGAAAAACTGCGTGAGGAATTGCTGTTCGGGCGGCCGCGCGCAGCCGGCCACCAACAGCACCGCCGGGACGAACGCGATCGCGGCAGCGTGTCTTACCTTGAGCTTAGGAGTCAGCATTCGGAGCCTCCTCTTCGACGGTCTTGTCCACAAGCGCCACTGAGACAATCTTGTCGTCGGCCTCGAGGTCCATCAGCCGGACGCCTTGCGTCGCGCGACCGATGGTACGGATATCGTTGGCCGGCGTTCGCAAGATCTTGCCTTGTTCGGTAATGACGAGAAGCTCCTCGTCAACGTGCACTTGCGCGATTCCGACAACATGGCCGTTCTTGTCGGTGATCTCGAGATTCTTGAGCCCATACCCGCCGCGCCCCTGGACGCGGTATTCGTCGAGGGCGGTCTGCTTGGCGTATCCAAGTTCGGTGACCGTCAGGAGCGTGCCGCCGGGCTTGACCACCTCCATCGCGACGACTTCGTCTCCTTCACGAAGTTGGATGCCGCGCACGCCGAAGGCCGTCCGGCCCATCGGCCGCGTGTCCTGCTCCGAGAACCGGATCGCCATGCCATCACGGGTGCCAATGAAGATCTCGCTCTGGCCGTCCGACAATCTCACGGCCATGACTGCGTCGTCGTCATCGACGCCCATAGCAATGATGCCGCCGGCGCGGGGGTTTGCGTACGCGGCCAACGAGGTCTTTTTCACCGTGCCTTTGCGAGTGCCGAGGACAATGAATCGCTGATCGTCGAACTCCCTCACCGCCAGCATGGCCGCGATCTTCTCCCCGGCTTCCAATTGAACGAGGTTGGCGATCGCCTTGCCCTTGCCGTCGGCACCGACGTCTGGGATTTCGTGAACCTTCAGCCAATAGGCGCGGCCGCGATCCGAGAAGATCATCAAGTACGAATGGGTTGACGCCACGAAGAGGTGGTTCACCACGTCTTCTTCTCGCGTCCGCATCCCGATGCGGCCCTTGCCGCCGCGCCGCTGATTGCTGTAGGTCGAGATCGGCGTTCGCTTGATGTAGCCGGTATCGGTCACCGTCACGGCGACGTCTTCCTCGGTGATCAGATCCTCGATGCTGAGCTCGCCTTCCTCTTCGAGAATCCGCGTCCGGCGGACGTCCGAGAATTTGTCCCGTACCGCGCGCATCTCGTCGACGACGATCTGGAGCAACAGCTTCTGACTCGCCAGGATGCTGCGAAGCTTCTCGATTAGCGCCCTGAGGTCGGTCAGCTCGTCCAGAATCTTCTGGCGTTCGAGCCCGGTGAGCCGCTGAAGCTGCATATCCAGGATGGCTTGCGACTGGATCTCCGTAAGGCCAAACGTATTCACCAGACCCGTCTTCGCTTCGGGCGGAGTCTTCGCACTTCGAATCAGGGTGATCACGGCGTCGAGGTGATCGAGCGCAACCCTCAAACCGTCCAGGATGTGCGCGCGCGCCTCGGCTTTGCGCAGCTCGAACGCGATCCGGCGCCGAACGACTTCGCGGCGGAACTCGATGAAGTGCTCGACGACCTCCAGGAGACTGAAGACTTTCGGCCGCGACGCGATGATGCCAAGCATGATGACGCCGAAGGTCTGCTGCATCGACGTGTGCTTGTGGAGATTGTTGAGGATCACCTCTCCCACCTCGCCGCGCTTCAGCTCGATGACAATGCGCATGCCGTCGCGGTCTGACTCGTCGCGAAGATCCGAGATGCCTTCGATCGTCTTGTCGCGGACCAGCTCGGCCATGCGCTCGAGGAGCTTGGCCTTGTTCACCTGATAGGGGATCTCGGTCACGATGATCTGCGATCGGTCGCCCTTCTTCGTCATTTCGATCTCGGCCTTCGCCCTGAGCTGAATGGCGCCTCGGCCGGTGACGTAGGCTTCGTGGATGCCGCGGCGTCCGACGATGACGCCGCCGGTGGGGAAGTCGGGACCGGGAATCAAGCGAATCAGCTCCTTCAGTTGCTGATCCCGGGTGAGTCTCGGACCGTCCGGAGGATTGAGCAGCGTATTCTCGATGACCCAAATCACACCGTCGATGACCTCGGCGAGGTTGTGCGGTGGGATGTTGGTCGCCATCCCGACCGCGATGCCGGTGGATCCATTGACGAGGAGATTGGGATACGGAGCAGGAAGGACAGTCGGTTCGGTCGTCGTCTCGTCGAAGTTTGGGACGTAGTCGACGGTGTCCTGATCCAAGTCCTCCATCAGGTGTTCTGCGAGCGCCTCGAGCCGCGCTTCGGTGTAGCGATAGGCTGCGGGGGGATCTCCGTCGACCGATCCGAAATTCCCCTGGCCATCCACGAGCGTATAGCGCATGTTGAAGTCCTGCGCCAGACGCACCAGGGTGTCGTACGCCGGAATGTCGCCATGGGGATGGTAATTGCCGATGACTTCGCCGATGACCTTCGCGCACTTGCGATACGCGCGGTTCGACGCCAGTCCCATCTGACGCATCGCGTACAGCACACGGCGATGCGCGGGCTTGAGTCCGTCGCGCACATCCGGCAGCGCTCGCCCGATGATTACGCTCATCGCGTAATCCAGGTACGAGCGCTTCATTTCATCTTCGATGTCGACGGGCGTTCGGGGTTCCAGCTGGGACATTAGATATCGAGGTGACGAACGTCGAGCGCGTTGTCTTCGATGAACTTCCGGCGCGGCTCGACCTGGTCGCCCATCAGGGTCGTGAACATCTGATCGGCTTCGGTGTGATCTTCTGCCCGCACCTGGAGCAGCGTGCGGGCCTCCGGATTCATCGTGGTCTCCCACAACGTTTCAGGATTCATTTCGCCCAGGCCCTTGTAGCGATTGATCGCGACGCCACGGCGTCCCAGCGTCAAAAAATGCTCAACGACATCGTCGAGTAACGCAATTCGGACTGGGCCGGCGTCTGCCGCCCGCGACGAGGGGGCGGGCACCGCTGCCACAGCCGGCGCAATTGCGTCACCGGTTGGCGGCTCTGACGCGTCGGCCTCTTCGTCCTCGATGCCTTTCGCTGCCGTCGCGACGCTCACTTCGATTGGGCCCTTCCGAAGCGCCCGAACGATGTGCTTGATTTCCGCATAACTGGCGGCCAGCGTGCGGTACTCACCCGCGGTGACGAAGCTGAGGCCGATGTGGTCGACACGTGAGTAGCCGCCCGCTCGATCGTCGATTCGCAGCAAAAACGCGTTGTGCTCTTCATCCCTGACGACCGACACGTCGCGCACTGGCGTCGTGAGCTGGAGCGCCAGGCCCTCGAGGCCAGGCTGGTTCTCGAAGAACGCGCGGTCTCGCACATCGCGATCGAGCACGGCTTCGATCACATCCCGTGCGTGACCGCGTCGCTCGATGATCTGGAGGACTTCACGATACGCGATGATGCCGTGCAGGAGCTTTTCCAGGACGGGCCCCGAGAACTCGAAGCCGTCGCTGGTGGTTACACGTCGAGACTCAACCGCCCGATGCACGAGAAAGCTCTCCAGCGCGCGTTCATCCTTGATGAAGGTTTCGACTCGCCCACGCTTCGCGCGAAACAGCGGCGGCTGCGCGATGTAGATGTGGCCGCGCTCAACCAGTTGCGGCATTTGGCGATAGAAGAACGTCAACAGCAGCGTGCGAATGTGGGACCCGTCCACGTCGGCATCGGTCATGATGATGATGCGGTGATACCGCAGCTTGTCGATGTCGAAGTCCTCGGTGCCGATGCCGCAGCCAATCGCGGCGATCATCGTCTTGATTTCGTCTGACCCGAGCATCCGATCGAGTCGCGCGCGTTCGACGTTGAGAATCTTGCCTTTGATGGGAAGGATCGCCTGGAACCGCCGGTCGCGCCCTTGTTTGGCGGATCCTCCCGCGGACTCACCTTCGACAATGTAGATCTCGGCGAGCGCGGGGTCGCGTTCCTGACAGTCGGCCAGCTTGCCGGGCAGTGAGCTCCCGTCGAGCGCCCCCTTTCGACGTACGAGGTCTCTCGCCTTGCGCGCAGCGTCGCGTGCTCGAGCCGCATCGACGGTCTTCTGGACCACTCGACGAGCCACAACCGGGTTCTCTTCCAGGAACGCGCCCAGCTTGTCGTTGACGATCGCCTCGATGATGCCTTTGACTTCGGTATTGCCGAGCTTCGTCTTGGTCTGTCCTTCAAACTGCGGATTGGGAAGCTTGACGCTGATGACGGCGGTCATCCCCTCGCGGATGTCGTCACCGCTAATCGTCGCGTCCTTCAGATCCTTCGCCAGGTTGTTGCGCGTAGCATAGCTGTTGACCGTCCGTGTCAGCGCCGAGCGGAATCCTGACAGGTGCGTCCCGCCCTCGTGCGTGTTGATGTTGTTGGCAAACGAGAATTCCTGCGGGTTGTAACCGTCGTTCCACTGGAGGGCGATCTCCGCTTCGATGCCATCGCGATCGCCACGCATGTAGATGGCTTTGTCGTGGATCAGCCCCTTGTTCTTGTTCAGGTGCTCGACGAACGAAACGATGCCACCGTCGTACTGGAAACGATGGCTCTTACCTTCGCGCTCGTCGTCGAGAGAAATGGTCAGCCCGGCATTCAGGAACGCGAGCTCGCGAAGGCGCTGCGCCAGCGTATCGAAGCTGAACTCGATGGTCTCGAAGACCTGCGGATCTGCCTTGAATGTGATCTTGGTGCCGCGCCGTTTGGTCGTGCCCGTGCTGACCAGGTCGGTCATCGTCTTTCCGCGCTCGTAGGTCTGCTGGTAGACCTGGCCATTGCGCCAGATCTCGAGCTCGAGGCGTTCCGAGAGCGCGTTGACGACCGACACCCCGACTCCGTGCAGGCCACCTGAGACTTTGTAGCTGGTGTTGTCGAACTTGCCGCCCGCGTGGAGCACGGTGAGCGCGACTTCGGCGGCAGGCCTGCCGCTCTCGTGCATCTCGACGGGAATTCCGCGGCCGTTGTCGATGACCGTTACCGAGTGATCGAGATGGATCGTGCAGGAGATCTCGGTGCAGAAACCGGCAAGCGCTTCGTCGATCGAGTTGTCGACGACTTCGTACACCAAGTGATGCAGGCCAGCGAGTCCTGTGGACCCGATGTACATCGCCGGCCGCTTGCGGACCGCTTCAAGGCCCTCCAGGACCTTGATGCTTTCGGCACCATAGTCGTCGCCGCCGTTGGTGGGCGACTGAGAAACAGGCTGTTCTGTTTGGGACATGCTCACACGCGCATCGGCATGATGACGTAGGTGTAGTCATAGCCGTCGACGCCGATTGGTCGCATCACGGCTTGACTCACTTCGTCCTTCAGCTCGAGCGCTACAACCTCCGACTGCACGACACCTAAAAAATCCAACACGTATTGCGCGTTGAAGCAGATCGTCAGGGATGGCCCGTTATACTCAACGGCGATCGGCTCTCGCGCTTCGCCAAATTCAGGACTGCTCGACGTGACCTCGACCTTGCCTTTCTCGAGAATCATCTTCACGGCACGTGAGCGCTCGTTCGACAGAATGGCCACGCGCCGGACTGCGTTGGTGAGACGGTCCCGTTCGAACTCAACTTGCTTGTCGTTGCCTCGTGGAATGACCTTCTCGTACGCAGGAAACTGCCCGTCGATCATTCGCGAGATCAAGAGACGCGGCCCCATCTCGAAAAACAGGTGGTTCTCTCCACGCTCATACTGAACCTCAATGTCGCCATCAGCCAAAATCCGGCCGAGCTCGGCCAGCGTCTTTCGCGGAAGAATGGCTTTGATCTCGCTGCCCTTCTCACCGTCGTTTTTGACGTTGACGAGCGCAAGTCGATGGCCATCAGTCGCAACAAACGTCATCCCCTCTGGCCGAAGGACGAACTGGGCGCCATTTAGGTAGTAGCGAGTGTCCTCTCCCGTGATCGCAAACTGCGTGAGCGCAACCATCTGTGCAAGGGACTTCCCTTTGAGAGCCGCCTTTGCGCCTCCTCCTGATTGAGGAAGAGTGGGAAAGTCCTCGCGGGGAAGGGTCGGCATCTTAGAGCTGAATTGGCCCCCTGAAACCTTCACTATGGATCCGCCCTTGTCCGTCTCGATATTGACGTCTCCGTCCGGCAGTGCCCGAACAATTTCGTAGAGCTTCTTAGCCCCGAGCGTCACCGAGCCAGGCTTCGAGACAGCGGCCTCACAGCGGCTCCGAAGCGCGACTTCAAGGTCGGTCGCAAGAAGTGTGATTTCTTGGCCCGCGGCTTCGATGAGGACGTTTGCCAGAATGGGAATCGTGTTTTTTCTTTCAACGATTTGCTGGAAGAACTGCAGTTCCCGCACAAGATCGGCTTTTCTGGCGACCAGTTCCATAGGCGGGGTGTACCTCTTATTGATTGGGACTAAGGCGAAGACAGTAAAGTATACAGGAAGAAGGTGGTGTTCACGAAATTTCCCTACGAGCTAAACTCTTTTATTTCAAAAGCTTAAGCTGTGAGTTTTTCGGTGCCTGGCTTGTGCATCGTCGACGAGGACGGCGGGGGTCTTTCGCCCCATCCGCAGGGTCTAACAGACCGTCAACTGGGCGGCTTGTTGAAAACGGAGAATTCTAGCGGAACGACTCCAGGAGATTCCCGACCTGGTGGTCAAAATCCAAGTTTTTCTTCCGCATTTCCTCAACTTTTCTAATTGAGTGGATCACCGTCGAATGGTGTTTGCCGCCAAAACTGCGGCCAATCTCTGGCAGCGAGGCGTGAGTAAGGGTCTTGCAGAGGTACATCGCGATCTGACGAGGAACTGTCACTGATTTTGCATTGTTTCGAGACTTGAGCTCTGTGAGCTTGAGTTGGTAGTACTCGGCTACGAATTTCTGGATGTGCTCGATCGTGATCGCCTTCTGCTCGTGGTCCGCAATGTTTCGAAGTACGTCCTGCGCGAGCTCAATCGTTAACGGCCTGGTCGTGAGAGACGCATACGCGATCAGGCGGATCAACGATCCTTCCAACTCGCGGATGTTCGACTTGAAGCGGCTGGCCATATACAAGGCCACGTTGTCGGGAAGGGGCACCGCCTCGGCTTCCGCCTTCTTTTTGAGAATTGCCACCTTCGTTTCGATATCGGGAGGCTGAATATCCGCGATCAGTCCCCATTCAAAACGCGATCGGAGTCGCTCCTCCAGGGCAGGAATCTCATGGGGAGGGCGGTCGCTACTGATGACAATCTGTTTCTGAGCGTCGTGAAGCGCGTTAAATGTATGGAAGAACTCGTTCTGCGTACCTTCCTTGCCCGACACAAACTGAATGTCGTCGACCAATAGCACGTCAACGCTCCGGTATCGGGATCGGAACTCGATAATCCGATCAAATCGAAGAGCGTTGATCATCTCGTTCATGAATCGCTCGGACGAGATGTAGGCCAGCACCAGCCCTGGATTGTGCTGGACCACGTAGTGGCCGATGGCGTGCATTAAGTGAGTCTTCCCTAGTCCGACTCCGCCATAGATGAACAGCGGATTGTAGGAGCGGGACGGCGCCTCAGCGACCGCACGGCACGCCGCATGTGCAAACTGATTGGAAGGGCCGACGATGAAGGTGTCGAAGGTGTATCGGGGAATAAGGCTTCCGGCACGGCGGGCTTGCCCCTCGTCGATTGTGAGGTCGTCCACCGCTTCAGGGCGAGCGGGTGGTTCGGGAAGCCTAGGGGAGTCGTTCTTTCCGCCGTCAGCAACGAAGATGAGGGTCGCCTCGGGTCGGCCAACATCGCGGAGGGCCTCAGCCAGGACCACCGAGTAGTGCTTGGGGAGCCAGTCGATAAACAGTACGTTCGGCACCCGAACCGAGAGCGTCCTGCCATCGTCGGAGAGAAGCGTCGTCGGTTTGAACCAGGTCGAGAAGCTGTGGTGCCCAACCTGGGCCTCGAGTCGACTGAGGACCTGATCCCAAATCGTGGTGGCTGGCATCCGTCTAAACCGCTGAGGAAAGGTTTGTTGGAGGGGTTTGAATCCCGGCAGATCGCCTGGCTTTTCCACAATGTTTTCCACAGGTGTGGAAAACTTTGGATTGAAGCGACTTGCCATCGTCACACGGCCGGTGCCCCCCTTTACAGCCGTGGCAGGCCGGCATAATATCGCAGGTTCCACCAAGGATTCTTACCAATGGCAAAGGGCAGGCGAACTTTTCAACCCAACAATCGGCGTCGCAAGAAAACCCACGGGTTTCTTGTCCGCATGGCCACGAGTGACGGCCGCCAGGTGCTGAAGCGCCGTCGGGCGAAAGGGCGAAAACGCCTCACCGTATCCGACGAGCGGTGACAGGGTCGTTTCGGCCGGCCGAGCACATTCGGAAGCGCGCGGATTTCGAACGAATCTACGAGATTGGGTCGAAGTGCGCCGGTCGTCTGATGACGATCTTCGCGAGCCGGACCGAGGCCGTTGTCGCCCGGCTGGGAATTGCGGCGACACGGAAAATCGGTTCAGCTGTGGAGCGTAATCGAGCAAAACGGCTTGTGAGAGAGATCTTTCGTCGGCACAAACCGCCGGCCGGAACCGACGTCGTGGTCGTGCCGCGCCGCGTCATACTCAATGCACCCTATGAAACCATCGAGGCGGAGTTCATCGGCCTTCTCGGGCGCTGTGATCGCCGTCAACGACCCATCGGTCTCGATGGCCACTAAAGCCGCGCTGGCCTTGATCAGCGCCTATAAGTTGCTGCTTTCTCCGCTTTTTGCGGGCAGCTGCCGGTTCGTCCCCAGTTGTGCCACCTACTCTGCCGAGGCCATCACGCGTTTTGGCGCCCTCAAAGGCGGCTGGTTGGGGGCAAAGCGGCTGTGTCGGTGCCATCCGCTTGGCGGCCACGGGCTTGACCCGGTGCCGAACGACTAGCGCTTTACGCTTTCCGAACCCTCATGGAACGCCGAGTCCTTCTCGCGATCACGCTCTCGTTTTTGGTTCTGTTCCTCTTCCAGCGGTTCGTCACTCCTCCGCCGAGCGACACGCGCCCGCAGGCGAGCCCCAATACGGGTGCCGCGACTGGCACAGGCGTGCCAGTGGCCCAGTCGCCAAAGCCGGCAGTTGTCGCCCCTGAGCCCACCGCGGCGCCGTCGGCGCCAACACCCTCCGTGTCGCTCACGGTTGGCGACGCAAACGAGCGAACAATCACGGTTGAGACCGAAACGGTCCGTGCGGTCTTTACGAACCGAGGCGCGCGGCTCGTGAAGTGGGTGCTCAAAGGCTATCGAGGCGAAGGAGCTGGAGAGCTCGACCTCGTGCCGTCCGGGCCTGGCGAAACTGCCACCAAGCCCTTTTCGCTCAATGTTGACGACCCGGCACATACTCAGGCGCTCAATGCCGCGCTGTATCGCGTTGACGGGGTTTCTGGAGATTCCGTAGTCGCTGGCGGTAAGCCCGTGACGCTGCAGTTTGAAATGGCGACTGCGGAGGGGTTGACTGCGCACAAGACGTTTACTCTGCAGCCGATCGGCTATGTGATTTCCTTCGGCGTCGCGATTCACCTCAAACAGCAACAATTGAACCCCCAGGTTCAATGGGGGCCTGGGCTAGGCGATGAAATCGCGCGGACGCCGCCCCCGTCATTCTTTACGCCTGCGTACAACACCCCGGCGCAAGCGATCCTGCACAAAGATGATTCGGCCGAGCGACCAGCATCCCCAGGCGGCCAGAATGGCGCCTTTCTCTACGCCGGTGTGAACGATCAGTATTTCGCGAGCCTGCTGCTGAACGACCGCAGCGCACCGGCGCCCTTTCACTTCGAGCATGGTCCCACGCTCGTTCCGTACGGCAGCGACCCGAGCATGGTCGGACACTATGAGAACTACAGCATTCGCTTCGGCTCGCCGCTAGAAGCGATGCGGTTTTTCTTTGGTCCGAAGGCCTTCGACGAGCTTCGCGCGATCGATCCCGAGCTCGT
>JBOGIV010000351.1:0-8468 GCA_050747925.1 Vicinamibacterales bacterium | reverse complement strand
CCCTTGGCGCCTCTGGCACCCCTGGCACCTCTGGCACCTCTGGCACCTCTGGCGCCCTTGGCACCTTTGGCGCCCCTGGCACCTTTGGCACCTTCGGAACGTCGTTCTTGATCCGCATAATCCACGCACCAAGCAGGCAAACACCGGCCCCAAAGATCGAGAGTGGAGCGACGTGCTCACCAAGAATCACAACCCCGAGCACCAGGGCGACGACAGGGATCAGAAATGCCGTCGCCGACGCCCGAGTTGGGCCCACGCGTCCAGCAGCTATTGCCAGGAGCGCCGTGGCGATTCCCGTGCCGAGTGCTCCGAGCGCGGTGAGTGCGAGCGCGGGTCGCAGCGTCCACTGCCCCGCGATCACCGCCGGAAGGCCAAACGGAGCCGTCGCGATCATGGCGATGCCAAGTGCCCGCCACATCACCGGCAGCGCGCCGTTGCGACGTTGCAGGGGCTGCACGAGGTTGATCGAAAACCCGTAGCACACCAGCGCGACCAGAATCAGCAGAATGCCGGTCAGGCTGCTCGTCGACTCGCCGATGCCGGGCAGGGCCATCGCAACTGCGCCACTGAAACCGATGGCAAGGCCAATCATGACGGCTCGCTCTGGCAGCGCGCCCGCCAGCAGACTCGCGAACGCCGCGGCAAACAGCGGCGTCGCCCCGTTCAGCATGCCTGTGAGCGCGGACGAGACGTGCTGCTCAGCGAACGGAAACATGCTGAACGGAATGGCGAGCCAGATGATCCCGATCCCCGCTGTGGCGAGCCAGTCCGTGCGCGCGATCGGGCGGCGAGCGGCGGGAACGAGGCCGAGCGTCGCGAACCCAATTGCCAGTCGCGTGAACGTCACGCCCATCGGGTCCACCGCGTGCAGGCCCTCGGCCATGAAGAGGAACGACGCGCCCCAGATGACGCCGGGCAGGACCAGCACGACCCAATCGAGCCATCCGATCGCGGGACTTCCACCGGAAGCGGCGATCGGTTCCACAACTCGAGAGGGTCGAGGTCTCAAGTCAACCAAAGGTGGAGGAGCTTCGGCGACGGCAGCAGCAGGACGCGTCATTTGCGCAGCATGGCGCCGCGAACACGTTAGGACAAGTGAATAATTCTACGGCTGATCGTTTAGAATTACTGCATGTTGAATCTCGATCGCCTGCGCGCGCTGCACGCCGTCTCGGCCCACGGATCGATCTATGCGGCCGCTGAAACGCTGCACGTCACCACCTCGGCCGTGTCCCAGCAGCTCGCCAAACTCGAAGACGAGACCGGCCAGAGGCTGCTCGAACGTCATGGACGCGGCGTGCGGCTCACCGATGCGGGGTCGCTGCTGGTGTCGCGCACGCACGAGGTGCTGTCGTTGCTGGAGGCGGCGGAAGCGGAGCTCGAGTCGCACGACTCGTCGGTGGTTGGCCAGGTCACGATCGCCGCGTTTGCCACCGCAGCCCGCGGTTTGGCGCCGACCGCCATTCGAGAGTTGCGCGCGCGCTATCCACAGCTCGCCATCACCTTCCACGAGCAGGAGTCACCCGAATCGATCGAGCGTCTCGTCCGTCGCGAGGTCGATCTCATCGTCGTCAACGACTGGCACGACGCACCGCTCACATTGCCGGGAGGCATCAGCAAAACGCTGTTGTTCGACGATGTTGCGGACATCGCCCTGCCGCCGGGCCACCGGCTGGCCAAGAGGAAGAGCATCAAGCTCAGCGAGCTGGCGGGCGAGCCGTGGATCGCGTGGCAGTCGGGATCGATGTGTTGCGACTGGCTGCACCAGACGCTGCGTCGGCAGGGACAGGAGCCGAACATTGCCCACACAGCCGCGGAGTACGCGACGCAGCTCGCGCTGGTGGCTGCAGGCCTGGGAGCGTGCGTGCTGCCGCGGCTCGGGCGCGATCCCCTGCCGAAGAGTGTCACGGTGGTTGCGGCTGAGCCTGCGCTGCGGCGTCATGTCCACGCCGCGTGGCGCACGCATTCGGGGCGGCGGAGCGTGATTCGCGCCGCCGTCGAGGCCTTCGAGCTCGCGGCCAGTCGCGTGAAATAGAAAACGCGGGTTCCTCGACGCTGCCCGGGACAGCTTGAGAGCGAGTCGAAGGCCGGAGCGCAGCAGAGAGAGATCGCCCTACCGGCCGACCGAAACGAGCAGCTTCGACGCCGCTCGTGCGCCGATGGTCACTCGCGCGTCGTTGCGGCCCTTGAGGCGCACGCTGTCGGACACTTCATCGCGCGCCTCGACTTCGATCGTCTGCCCCGGCTTCAGATCGTGACTCTCGACGAATCGCAGAAACGCGGCGTCTTGATCGGTGACGCGTGCGACGGTGACGGGCGTTCGCAGTGGACACGTGAGCAGTGTCTCGAATGGTCGGCGCTGCACCTGGCCGTCTGGCGTTGGGATTGGATCGCCGTGAGGATCGACCTCCGGGTGCCCGAGCATGTCGTCGATGCGCTCGACAAGGCGGTCCGAGACGACGTGTTCGAGCCGCTCGGCATCGTCATGTACTTCATCCCAGTTCATGCCGAGGATCTGCACGAGAAACAGTTCGATCAGGCGGTGCCGGCGGAGCACCCGGGCCGCCAGGCTTTCGCCCGCTGCCGTGAGCTTCACCCCGCTGTAGGGCTCGTAGCTGACCAGGCCTGACTCTGCGAGCGCCTTGACCATGGTGGTCGCCGTGCCCGGCGCCACACCCAGCGTCGAGGCAAGCTGCCCCATCGGAACGAGCCGCTGGGACGCTGGCAGCAGACTCTCGGCGACGTAGATGGCCTTCAGGTAGTTCTCGACCGTACTGGACGGAAGCATTTACGTATCAGCATTTTAGCAGACTTAGACTATCGGAAGCTTGATCTCGATCCGATAGACGACTATGATTTTGATTACTCAAAATTCTAGCACGAAGCACCCAAACGACACGACGCGCGCCAATGCACTCCACTTTGACTGACTCAGCAGCGACCCATCCAATCGCAACCGGCTTCACGACAACCCGGTCGAGCGATGCGGCGACGCCTCTCCTTCGAGCAACGGCCGACGCGGTCGAGTCGATCCGAACGCCTTCGCTCCCGGAGGTTTACCGCACCATTCGTGTCCCTCTCGTTCGTAGTTGGTGGCGAAGGCTGCTGGCGTTTCTTGGACCCGGCTACCTGGTCTCGGTCGGCTACATGGATCCGGGGAACTGGGCCACCGACATCGCTGGAGGCTCGCGCTTCGGTTACACCCTGCTGAGCGTCGTCCTGATTTCCAACTTGATGGCCATCCTGCTGCAGTCGCTCTGCGTACGGCTCGGTGTGGCGACCGGGCGGGATCTCGCGCAGGCCTGCCGCGACTACTACGGACGGCCGATTGGTATTGCCCTCTGGGTCCTGTGTGAAATCGCCATCGTCGCGTGCGACCTCGCCGAACTGCTTGGCAGCGCGCTGGCCCTGAACCTTCTGTTCGGCATCCCAATGGCCGTCGGGGTGTGCCTGACGACGCTGGACGTCCTCGCTCTCCTGTGGTTGCAGAACAAAGGCTTCCGCGTTACCGAGGCCATTATCGTCACGCTCGTGGCCACGATTGCCGTGTGCTTCACCTTGCAAGTGTTCATGTCACAGCCTGAGTGGGGCGCACTGGCCAAGGGACTCGTGCCGACGCCCACGATTCTCTCCAACCCGGCCATGCTCTACATCGCGATGGGCATTCTCGGCGCGACGGTGATGCCACATAACCTCTATCTCCATTCCTCTATCGTGCAGACGCGCGCGTGGGGAGCTTCCGAAGCCGAAAAGCGCCAGGCGATCCGGTTTGGGACCATTGATTCGAGCGCAGCGCTCTCGATCGCCTTCTTCATCAACGCGGCCATTATGGTCGTGGCAGCGGCGGTCTTTCACCGGGCTGGACAATACGACGTCGCCGACATTCGCGATGCCTATCAACTGATGTCGCCGCTGCTCGGTGTCGCCGGGGCCAGCACGCTCTTCGCCGTCGCTCTTCTGGCTTCGGGTCAGGCGTCAACGCTGACGGCCACGCTCGCGGGGCAGATCGTGATGGAGGGCTTTCTCCACATCCGCCTCCCTGCCTGGCTCCGCCGGCTCATCACGCGCCTTCTCGCGCTCATTCCTGCGCTCATCACCATCGTGTGGTTTGGCGAAGAGAGCACGGGCAGTCTGCTCGTGCTCAGTCAGGTCGTGCTCAGCCTTCAGCTCTCGTTCGCGGTGATTCCGTTGGTGATGTTCACGAGCAACGCGAAACTGATGGGCGCGTTCGTCGCTCCGAAGTGGCTGGTGCAACTGTCATGGGTTGTCGCCATTGCCATCGCCGCGCTCAATGCGTGGCTGCTCATTCAGACTGGCGCGACCTGGTTCGCGTAAAGGGTTCCAGGGTTCCAGAGTTACAGTTCCAGGGTTCATCTTGGAACCGCTCAGGAGTGCCTTCGACTCTCCAGAAACCAAGCGCCG
The DNA here is from genome assembly GCA_050747925.1 of Vicinamibacterales bacterium. Taxonomy (GTDB): domain Bacteria; phylum Acidobacteriota; class Vicinamibacteria; order Vicinamibacterales; family UBA2999; genus 12-FULL-67-14b. The sequence goes on along the minus strand of JBOGIV010000351.1, from coordinate 4,046 downwards.
TTACGTCCGGCGGCTTTTCGCCACCATTGCCGATCGTTATGACCTGATTACGGCGGTGCTGTCGTACGGCCAGGACGCGCGATGGAAAGCGCGGCTGATTCGCGAAGCGCGCGTGACCGCTGCCGATCGCGTGCTGGATCTCGCATGTGGAACTGGCGACCTCGCGTTGGCGAGCGCATTGGCCGGCGGGCGAACGTTTGGGTTGGATGTCACAATTCGGATGCTCGAGATTGCCGCGACCAAACAGCGGCTGCCCGCCGCCGATCATCGAATTCCGGTTCGCTTTGTGTGCGGCGACATGACCGCACTCCCTTTTGGATCGGAGGCGTTCGACCTGGTGACCACGGGGTATGGCTTACGGAATGTGCCTGATCTGGATAGGGCAATCGCAGAGATCGTGCGCGTCCTCCGTCCCCGGGGCCGTGTCCTCTCGCTGGATTTCAATCGCCCTCAGTCGCCCGTGATTCGAGTGGCGTACCTGGCGTATCTGACCATCGTTGGCTCAGCCCTCGGTTGGATTCTCCACGGCGATCCCGGCACCTATCGCTACATTCCGGAATCAATCAAGCGGTATCCCGGCGCTCAGGGTGTGGCTGACCGGCTGCGAGCGCACGGCCTTCAGGACGCGAGGATCGTTCCACTGCTGTTTGGCCTGATGAGCTTGCACATCGCACATCGAGACTAGCAGTGTGCCGCTTGCCCTGTGAAATCCTTCCTATTTCAGCCTCAAGCAGACGAACGCGTCCTCGAAGATCTCCGAATCGTCCTTCGACTGCTCCAGCGACTTACGCATGGCCGCCGCTGAGTCCTGAGTTCCTTCGAGCGCCGCCTCGCGGATCGCTCGAACATGAAGCACGTTGGGCTTGAGGAACTCATAGCGGAGGAACACCCACGGCTTCTCTCCCGGCTCCGCCTGAAGCGAGCGCACATTCACGAGAGGCTCGCCCTTCAGAGTCGATGCATAGAGCTGATATCGTCCGAGATCTCCGCCAGCCACCATCGTGGTGGCTTGATACTGCCGGTTGCCAGATGGCTTCACCTCCATCGCGAACACGCGGTTGGCATCAGGTTCGGCAAACATGCGCTTCCACCCGCCAATGACTCGCGCGTCGATGTCAGTCTGAGGAGCGGAATCGAGTGGAACCAACGATTCGTAGCAGCCAGTCACGCTAGCGGCGATCGTCACGATGGCGGCCAAGTGTTTTAGGCGTCCGACGCACCCCTGGCACCTTTGGCACCCCTGGCACCCCTGGCACCTTAGACCAGCCACGGCCGTAGCTCCTCGAGCAGCATTTCGACGACGTCATCTTCGGTCAGTTGCAGCAGTACTGTCCCCTGCTTGACTGGTCGCTCTTTGCGTACGATGCGGCTGCCTCGCGCGCGAGTGATGGTGACGACGGGCTCGGGGGGATCGGCCGACGAATCCAGCTCCAGCTCGATCGCGTCGTCGCGATTGCGATCCGAAGCGAGTCGAACGCCGCCCGATGGCGTCATCAACTCGAAGGCGAGTCCTTCGGCTTTCAACACATTGGCAAGCGTGCGGAACGCCGGTGTGGCTGCCGATTCGAGGAAGGACTCGTACTGCTTCGCCGCTTCAGACGCGCGCACCCGCCGCTCCGTCTGATCGCGACGCGCCGCGTCGATTGCGAAGCGCACACGTTTCCGGATCACTCCAACGTCAGGCATTCGAGGATTTAACCACGCGACGTACGTGATCGTGCGTTAAATGACACGCGCGGTGCGCAGTTGCTGAATCCGCTCCTCTGCGTATCCGAGTTCACCGAGCACCTTCTCGGTGTGTTGGCCAAGCGTCGGCGGCGGCGTTCGCAGGGTTGAGGGCGTGTCGGACAGCTTGATTGGCGATCCGATCACTCGCGTGGCGCCGGCGGTCGGGTGCATCAGAGTCGCGATCATCTCGCGAGCGGCGAGTTGCGGATCGGTCAACATCTGGCCGATGTCGCGCACTTCGCCATTGGCGACACCGGCGAGGTTGAGAATCGCCACCCACTCCGCGCTCGTCTTCGTCCGAAAGGCGCGATCGATCGGCGGGCGCATGTCGTCGTAGTTCGCCATCCGATCGCGGTTGGTCGAAAACCGCGCGTCGCGCGCGAGCTCTGGAACGCCGATCGCCGGGCAGAAACGGCCCCAGATGTCGTCATTGCCGACGGCGACGACGATTTCACCATCGAGCGTCGTAAAGGTCTCGTACGGCGCAATCGTCGCGTGGCGGTTGCCAATGCGCTGTGGGATGAGGCTGGTCGTGAACCAGTTCGCCGCTTGATAGGTAAGGAGCGCCGCCGTCGTATCGAGCATGCCGATATCGACGAACTGCCCTCGTCCCGTCTTGGCACGCGCCAGGAGCGCCGCCATCACGCCTTGTGCGGCATAGAGGCCGGCCACCATGTCGGTGATCGCGACGCCCAGTCTGTACCCTGGCCGGTCGGCTTCGCCCGTGATGCTCATCAGCCCGCCCTCGGCCTGCATCACCGCGTCGTAGCCCGCCTCTTCTCGACGTGGTCCGGTCTGTCCGTAGCCCGATATCGAGGCGTAGACGAGTCGGGGAAACCTCGCGCAAACCGCTTCCCATCCGAAGCCTGCGCGTTCCAGCGTTCCAGGTCGAAAGTTCTCGATCAGCACGTCCGCGCGACCGGCCAGCCGCTCGAGGATCTCTCGACCAGCGGCGTCCTTGAAATCGATCGTGACGCTTTCCTTGTTGCGGTTGATGCTGAGGAAGTAGGCGCTCTCGGTTCCAACAAACGGTGGCCCCCAATGTCGCGTGTCGTCGCCGCGACCAGGATGTTCCACCTTGATCACGCGCGCACCCAGATCGCCTAACACCATCGTGCAGTAGGGACCCGAGAGCACGCGCGTCAAGTCGAGGATGGTGCAGCCGGAAAGGGGACCTTGGGCGGCGAGTGTCATCAGGAGTGGGAATCGGTAGTCGGCGGTCGTTAGTCGTTAGTCAGTGGTCGACGCCCCTAGACCTCGCGAAGTCTCTGCGCAATTCGCGCGAGGTCGCTCAACAGAGCGTACGCCGTTTGCGTGAGTCCCGACGACCGTTGGACAATCCCGAGCTCACCGAGCAGGTCGGTGTCGAGGTAGAGCGCGTTATCCAGCTCGTCGAGGGCCGCGAGCGGATCGCTGCGATCCAGCGCTTCTGGCTCGACGCGAGCGACCAGATGCCCGCTGCGCCTGGATGCCGAGGCCACGAGTCGAATCCGCTTGCCTCGCGCCGCCGCCTCGCGGACATCCACCGGCGTCAGTGCCGTGATGCCTGTCCGCTGAACCTCGTGCGGTGTGATGGATCCGCCCACCAGTGCGTTCACCAGCACGGCGGCCTTTGCGGCCGCGTCCCATCCGTCGAGATCAAGCGATGCGTCGCTCTCCGCGATGCCACGTGCGCGCATGTCGGCAAGCGCGTGTTCGCGCTCGCGACCGCGCTCCATCGACGACAAGACGTACTGACATGTCGTATTGATCACGCCGCGAAACCCTTTGATGTGGACGGCCGGCATCGTGTCGCGCGCGAGGTTGAAGATGGGGACGCCATCCATGACCGCACCCTCGAAGAAGAAGATGCGATCCACCGACTCCGCCAGGGTGTCCAGCCGGTGATAGGCAAACGCGGCGGGCCCTTTGTTGGCCGTGACGACATGGGCCTGTCCCTCGAGGGCGGCACGAACGTGCGACACCGCCGGCTCGCCCTGATCGATGTCGAGCACGGTGGTCTCGACGCAAATGAGCCGTCCATCCGTCGCCTCGTCGACGAGCTGATCGCACACCTGCCGGACGACGTCGATGCCGCTCCGCTCGACGGGTTCGCGGTCGAGCCGGTCGAGTGAGTACGACGACTCGACGGTGGCGAGCGCGCGCGCCACATCGACGCCATCGGCGTCGATGACGCTGCCATGGTGCCGCGTGGCAATCGCGGCCACGCGCCACGAAAAGTCCAGCCGATCGGCGACTTCGTCCAGCAGGCGCACGAATCGCCGTGCGACGCGGCCGAAGCCCACGAGTGCCAGCGTCAATTCAGGACGGCTCATGCC
>JBOGIV010000350.1:0-4781 GCA_050747925.1 Vicinamibacterales bacterium | reverse complement strand
CAGATCCAAATGCCGGCGGCCGCCGCGAGGAGCCCGATCGCTATGACGCCGTTCTTCATGGCACATGTCGGCTAGAAGAATGAGTAGTCGAGCGCCACTGACGGCGTGAATCGCGCCTTCAAGCCCGTGTCGGTCAGACGGGTAAGGACCTGCGCATTGAGCAACAGCCCGCCAAAGAGGTTCAGTTTGAAGCCCGTCGCCGCGTACGCCGTCCGGACACCGGTTTTGGCCGGCAGCCATCGCATCGTTTCCACACCAGCGACCACCGGGTGCGGCAGGTAGACATCCGCGACCGTGTAGAGATCGGTCAGCCTGCGCGCGAACAGCTCGCCGACGAGACTCAATCTGGGGGTGGCCGCGACCGTCACCGCTCCACCCACGAACTGCTCACGAGACACGCCGCCGATGCCGAAGCCGCCGTTGGCGTGCACGGCGAAGAGACCGCCCTCCCACGAGCCAATCGCCAGAAACCGCCCTGCCGTCTTTCCCGCGCCGAGAAGGTCCTCTTCGCGTCCAGTGGGAACGCGCAGATCGGCGCCGACCGCCAGGCCACTTCCATTCGAGCCTGTGAGGCGAAGGCGCACATTCGCCCCCACATCTCCCAGCCCGGTGGCCAGGCCTTTCTGCTCCGACTGCAACGTCGAGATGCCGTTGAACGTGTTCACGCGCCTTCCGGAGAAGCGCAGGCTGATCAGCGGGACGGTCACGCCGACATCCAGCCGGTTCGCGACGCCATAGGTGGCAAATGCAGTTGCCGTGTCTTGGTCGAGCGTCAGTGACAGCGTGTCGACGCTGAAGGGGAGCAGCTGACCGCCAAACCGGGCCGTGTTGGTCGGAAACGTTCCCGCCGTGAGATCCGCGCCCTGCAGCGTCGTGAAGCGCACCACCTGGAACCCAAGGCCAACCGAGAGGTGACCACGGCCGTTGCGCAGCGCGCGCTCGCTGAAAAACGGCCCGAAGCTGTCGCTGGCTCGATCGACCGTCCCGAAGTCCGGGCTGAAGAGATAGACGAATCCGCCCGACGACGACGCGGTCGGCAGGTGACTCAATTCCACCGTGAGCAGTGAGGCGACGGTGGCGAACGTGGCTGCGGCCGCGGCGTGATCGCGCGCGTACCCTTCGGGCGGCGGTGTCTGCTGGGTCAGCAGATCAAACAGGCCAGAGCCGATCGATTGCGCCCGAGCAGGCGCGGCGAGCGCGATCCCGATCCAGACGAGCGTGAGCGCTTGACGTATGAACCGATACGTCTGCATGACGAGCTCCTTCCAGGCGTTCGGGGGTTGCAAAACTCTAACATGAGTGAAATCGGTCGAGTAGTTACGGCGACAGCGTGGGCGCTGCGGTATTCATCGAGAGCGTGGAGGCCCCAGCGTTTTCGTCAGCCACGTCGCGATGCCGGAGGTGATCGCGGGAGAAACCTGCGCGTCGGGGCCGAGCATTCCGTACTCGTCCACTTCACCCGTCTTCGCCGGCACGAGCAGGTGATTGATCCCCGGCACCTTCAACACCTGCACGTCAGCTTTCCGCTTTCTCGCTCGCGCCAGCTCGGCGAGTTTGTCGGCGTGGTGCGGCGGCACCTGTGTATCGAGCTCGCCTTGCGCGACCAGAATCGGCTGGCCGGTGTCCTTGAGCGCCTCCCGCGGATCGAGCGCCAGGAAGCTCTGGAACCACGGCGTCTCCGCCTGTCTCCGCACGCTCGCCGGAATGTCGTCCCACGTCCCGGTTCCCATGACAGCGGCGTTGACGCGTTCCTGCAATGCGATCTTCGACTGGCGCTCAGCCTCATCCATCTTCATCAACCCGAGCACGTGTCGCTGTTGCTCGAGCACCAACAGCGATCCGTTGGTTGAGGGCGCGGCAATCGTGACGATCGCGGCCACATCATCGCGCTCGCGGGATGCGGTGACGACCGCAACCAGCGCGCCCTCGCTGTGCCCGACCAGCGCGATGCGCTTCTTGTCCACATCCTTGCGTTTCTTCAACCACTCGACGATCGCGCGCGCGTCCTCGGCGTAGTCGGACAGCGTAACGGTCTCAGCCCGGCCCCCGCTCTGGCCGATGCCGCGCTTGTCGTAGCGCACGACGAAGAATCCCGCCGCCACGAGATCGCGCGCGATCTGCCCGAAGACGGGAATGCCAGCGACGGTCTCGTCGCGGTCGGTCGCTCCAGACCCTCCGATGAGCACGATCGCGGGGAGAGGCGCGGACGACGTGGCTGGTTTGGTGATGGTCGACGCGAGATTGAACCCGGATGCGGGTATCGGCGCCGCCTCATCGCCAGGTATCGAGAAGGTCGATGTGCGCGAGGCCGCCGAAGCGATGTCCTCGCGCGCGACCTCCAGCGTTTGGGCCGGCACGCTCAGGCGCAGCAGACCGCCATTGGCGTCGGTCCAGACACTGATGACCACGTTGCCCGTTGGAGGCGGGTTGGCGACGGTAATGGTGTAACGGGTCGCGGGGATGTGCGCCCGCGGTGTCTCGATGCGATCGTTGGCGACCGCGGTCACGGTGAGGGGCGACTCGCCTTGGGGTGCGATATACGCCTTGAGCTCAGCGCCCACGGCTTTGCCTCGGAGCCGTGCGGCCAACGCCGCATACGACCCGAGAAACGTATTTGGAAGTGGAATGGTGTCGGCGGCCACGGTGTCGACCTTCGCTTGCGGCGCGCCTTGCACAGCGATGACGTTCGAGGCTTTGCCGTCGGCAAAAGTGGTCTTGATCATGACGTCCTGACCTCGGACGACGCCATCGACCAGCAACGACCGCGGGTGCCACGTTGAGTCGTAAATCACTTCAGCGACGCGGGTCGTGATATCGATCGGTGGACCCAGCCGGCTCGTGCCGCGGACGATCCATCCCTCAGCGGTCTGCATCACCACCACTTCTTCACGACCCACAGGCTGTGCTCGAAGAAACACCAGATAGGACGTGGCCGCGGGCGTAGGCGGCGGGAGCAGCGAAGGGGTTTGCGCGGATGCGAAGGCAGTGGGCCCGCCTTCGCTCGCGCAACCAGTTCTGGCGAGCTTCGGCCAGGTCTCGCCGCAGCGGCCTTCGGCCGCGTAGGCGGGCAGAAGGCAGAACGCAAACGCCAGCCACTGCACCCGGGCAGTAAGATGAGAAAACGTCACACACAAGCTTATCTTGGGCCAGGTAGGCCGGGTAGGCCGGGTGTGCCGCGTGACCGGGTGGGCCGGGTGGCCGGGTGGCAGGGTAGGCCGGGTGGCCGGGTAGGCAAGATCGTGCCGAGCACAACGAATTGACGCTCATCGACGCGAACATGGTTTCGTTGGACGGCTATTGGACCCTTCGAAACAACGCGGCCGCGGTCAGGCGCAGCGATCGCGCCGTGATCGTTGTGACCGGTCGCGATCGTGCGGCGTGGCTGCAGGGCCTGCTCACCAACGATGTCGTCGCGTTGCAGGAAGGCCAGAGCTGCTATTCGGCGTACCTCACGCCACAGGGTCGCATGATCACCGACATGCAAGTCGTGGCGCTGGCGGATCGCATCTGGCTCGACGTACCGGCGCCTCTGGCATCGCCATTGAGGGATCGGCTCGACGGGTTGATCTTCGCCGAGGACGCACAAGTGATCGACGCGAGCGAGTCTATCGCGCCATGGGGCATCTACGGCCCGCGCGCGAAGGTTCCAGAGTTCCAAGGTTCCAAGGTTCCAGGGTTCCAAGATGCCAGCTACCGTGTCCCCGGGCTCACCCTCTATGTCGACGCCGATGAGCCCTTGCCGAGCGAGCTTACGGAGCTGCCCGAGGTTAGTCTCGACACGCTTGACGTGTTGCGCATCGAGGCTGGAACGCCGAAGTTTCTCGTGGATATGGACGAGAGCACGATTCCACTCGAGGCGGGAATCGAGGATCGCGCGATCTCGTTTACGAAAGGCTGTTACGTCGGGCAGGAAGTGATCGTGCGCGTGACACATCGCGGCGGCGGCCGCGTCGCCAAACGCCTGGTCCGCTGGCGGTGTCAGACACCGTTTCAAAATCTGCCATCGTGGGCGAAAGTCGTGCCGACTCACCCCGTACCAGATAAGCCGCGAATCTATGCGGGCAATCGAGAGATCGGCCGCGTGACGAGCGCGGCGTTCTCGCCAGCCGAGAACGCGCTCATCGGCTTGGGCTACGTGCATCGCGACTTCGCGGCGGCGGGCACGGCGATTGCCGTCGTGACATCAACGCGCATCGACGCTGCAATCCTGTAGTCCCGACCGGCGCACTGGCGCGTTACTCCTTGGTGACCCTGTCGTACGCCTCGAGCAGCCGTTCTCCGATCCCCTTCTCGAGACTCAAACCCGCCAGCTGTTCGAGCAGACGTTGTCGAAACAGTTCGAGGTCGTTCACCGGGGCCAGCGTCGGGTCGCCGGTGAGAATGCTCATTGCCGACGCAAGCTGCTCGACCCCGCGCCGCTGCCGATCGACATACAAATCCTGCAGGGCGTAGAGACGCTCGTACCGTTGCACCTCCGAGTAATCCATGTGCGCCAGCGCGCCCGTGCGCGCGGCCGTCTGCCAGCTCGACGCCGTCACATCGGCCAGCTCAAAACCGAGATTGACCTGCCGCACCGATGTCTTCTTCGTCGTGAGGACCTCGTTGGCCAACTTCAGCGCATTCTCGAGATGTTTCCGCCGTTCCTCCATGCCGTTCAGCACGATCGCAATTTCTCTCCGGTTGTCCGCGATCTCACGGGCGATGTTCCCTCTGGCTTCATTGACGAGCGTGCGGTAATGATTCCATTCGCGGATGCCATCGAACGATAGCGCGATCAGGAC
>JBOGIV010000349.1:0-17336 GCA_050747925.1 Vicinamibacterales bacterium | reverse complement strand
CGACCAGACCCGACAGCAGGATCTCGTGTCCTGTCATCCCGAGAAAGTCGCCCTGGTTGAGGTCGGGGAGCTGGATGTTCACCTCGCCGCCAGGTCGATGCGATGTCCCGGGCTGCTCCTGCGCGGCCAGCATCGGAGTCGCCGCCAGACCAACCAAACCCCACACCAGTGCGGCGGCGGCGATGGCGCCACACCGGGTTGTTCGCCCACCAAGTGCTCGATTTCTTAGTCTCGTCACCATCGAGTCCTACCCTCTCGAGATCGCAAGATCACTACAAGATCACCAGATGTGATCAACCGATCACCAGATCCCAGAATCACCACGTCAACCGATCACAAGGTCACACGATGTTGCTACGCAGACTTCCCCCGAGTCTCGCCTGCACCAAGCGCCTGCAGCGTCGCCGGCAACGCCATTCCACCCGTCAGAAAGATCCGGATGCCTTCTTCAACCGAGACATCGGGGAAATACGCCTGGTCGCGGGGACAAATCAGTACGTCGCCCAGATACAGATGGTTCGTCGGCACGTAGACGGCGACGAGCGACTCGACTCCCCGGCCCCGATCGATCGTGAATTCTCTCGTCAGGAACCCGAGCGCGATGCCACCCTCGGGTTGATCGACGAGCACAACCCGCTTGAATCCTGCCTCGTTGTCGGGCGAGAACGCCGCAGCGAGCTGCTTCACGGGCGCATACACTGTGCTGAACACCGGCACGCGCATCAACCATCGCTCGGCGCGTTGCAGCATCCGCCGCCCGATCACGTTGGTCGCCACCACGCCCGCCGCCAGGATGAAAAGTGCCGTGATCAAGACGCCAAGACCCGGCACGGTTCGGCCGAACAGGTTCGTGGCGAGCGGCCGCGCGACCTCGTCTACGACACGAAACGTCCACACCAATGCCGCCACGCTGATGAACAGCGGGACCGTGACGACCAGACCCGTCAGAAAACTGCGTCGCAGCCAGTGCATCGTGGACCGTTCGAAGCCGCTCGAGCCTCACCGCGACAGCAACCACGCCGCCGTCACGCCGGCCAGGGCGAAGCGATAGTACGCGAAGACCGCCAGCGAGTGGCCGGCAAGATACCGGACAAAATACTTCACGGTGAGGTAACCGACCATTGCCGACGAAACCAGGCCGACGGCAAGCAGCGTGATCGGCACGCCGGCGGGTCCAATGGCCGCCAGCTTCATCACTTCCATCGCGGCCACGGCGGCGACGGCAGGCAGGCTCATCAGAAACACGAATCTCGCCGACGAGTCCCGCCGAATCCCCAGGAACATGCTGATCGTGATCGTCGCTCCTGATCGCGAGAGCCCGGGTGCGAGCGCCGCAGCCTGAGCCGCGCCGACCGCGAAGGCTTCCCCCAAGCGGAGTGAGCTCGCCTGGCGGTTCTGGCGTGCCACACGTTCCACCCAAATCAGGCCTATCCCTCCGACGACGAGGTTCACGGCGACGATCAATGGCGTTCGCAGTCGCGACTCGATGACATCCTCGAATAACCCGCCGACGATCACGATTGGAATCGTGCCGGCGAGGATCAGTCGGCCCAGTCGTTCCCATTCACCGTCGCGCATCGTCAGCGCGCCCGGAATCGCCGCCGCCAGCCGAACGAGGTCGGCGCGAAAGTACGCAACCACCGCCAACAGCGTCCCCACATGACAGGCGGCGTCGAACGGAATCCCGAATCGTCCGAGGTCCCACCCGAAAACGGCCCGGGCCAGGATCAAATGTCCTGAGCTCGACACGGGCAGAAACTCAGTGAGCCCCTGTATGACGCCGAGAAGCGCCGCCGAGAGCAAGTCCACGACATGAAAGGCTAGCGAGGCTGCGCCTCAGACCGCCGAGAAGAACCGACGGTTCGGCTCCGCCTCGCGAGGGCAGCATCGTTTTGCCCCGCCTCCGCCCTTCGACCAGAGCTCAGGGCGTCCCGAGCAACGTCGAGGGACGGCGGGGCGAGACGTCTTGAAGGCCAGCCGAAAACCTGACTCATGTGCATGGAATTTCAGCCTTCAGGACGTCTAGGAAGCCTTGCGCGCCGCCGGGCGTCGCATGGCTTGGCCACCCGTAAGGAGAACGGCGATGGCTGCGGCGATGAACACAGTCGAATACGTGCCGGTCACGATGCCAACGAGCATCGTGAAGGCGAAGCCGCGAAGGACTTCGCCGCCGAACAAGTACAGCGAGAGGACCGCGAAGAAGGTGGTGCCCGCCGTGATGATCGTCCGGCTGAGCGTTTGATTGACGCTGCGGTTCACGACCTGCTCCAGCGCCTCGCGCTTCTTGGTGCGGAGGTTCTCGCGCACGCGATCGAAGATGACGATCGTGTCGTTCACCGAATAGCCCGTGATCGTCAGGAGTGCCGCCACGACGTTGAGCGACAGGTCGTATTCGAAGAACGACAGGAATGCAATCGTCACCAGGATGTCGTGGAGCGTCGCCGCAATGGCGCCAATCGCGAACGCAAACCGGAAGCGCAAGCCGATGTAAATGGTGATGCCGACGATCGACGCGAGCGTGGCGTAAATGCCCTTGAGCTGCAAGTCCCTGCCGATGACGGGACCGACAAGCTCGCGGCTGATGACCTCGAACTTGCCGAGATTGGCCTTGCCGACAGCGTCCACCACGGCTCTGGCGCGTTCCTCGAGTCTGGTGCCTTGCTCGAGCGACGCCGCTTCCTCGCCTTCCGGCAGAGGCAGACGCACCATAATCTCTCTGGCCGAGGGATCGCCGTAGGTCTGAACCACATGTTCACCCGGAACCGATACGGCCAGCGCCGAGCGCACCTGATCTTCGGAGGTGGGCTGTTCGAACTTCAAGATCACGATCGTGCCGCCCGAGAAGTCGATGCCCAGCGGCAGGCCTTTGGTGACCGCCAGCGCCACGCCGGCCAGGATGACCACCGTCGAGAGCGCGATGGCGTGCCAGCGCCACCGAATGAAGTCGTAGTTCGCGTTGCTCAGGATGTGCATTCGATACCCATCAGATGCTGAGCCTGGTCACCTGACGGCGCGAGAGCGTCAGCTCGAACAAGGTGCGAGACACGAAATACGCGGTGAAGACGTTGGAGAGCAACCCGATGGTCAGCGTCATCGCGAAACCGCGAATCGGACCGGTGCCGAACTGAAAGAGGAACGCCGCCGCAATCAGCGACGCGACGTGGGTGTCGAGGATCGTCAGGAAGACACGATCGAACCCGGCAGCCACGGCCTGCTTGACGGTCTTGCCTGTGCCGAGCTCCTCCTTGATGCGCTCGAAGATGAGCACGTTGGAGTCCACCCCCATGCCGATCGTCAGAATGAAACCCGCGATGCCGGGGAGCGTCATCGTCGCGCCGACGTACGCCATCAGTCCCAAGAGCAGAGTGAGATTGACGGTGATCGACACGAGCGCGTTGAAGCCGGCCAGCCGGTAATAGAAGAGCAAGAAGAGGGTGACCAGCAACAGCCCGCCGATCGCGGCGTTGATGCCGGCGCGAATCGAGTCGGCGCCGAGCGATGGGCCGACCATCCGCTCTTCGAGGTAGGCCAGATTCGCTGGCAGGGCGCCCGATCGCAGAACCAGCGACAGGTCTTGCGCTTCCTGATTCGTGAAATTGCCGTGGATGCGGCCTTCGTCGTCAATCCGTGTCTCGATGCGCGGCGCCGAGACGACGCGGTTGTCGAGCACGATGGCGAGCTGCCGGCCGACGTTGGCCTGCGTGAAGATCCCGAACTTGCGGGCGCCTTCGTTGTTGAGCGAGAAGCTCACCGCCGGCCGGTTGTTCTCGTCGAGCGTGGGTCGCGCGTTGCGAAGGTCACGGCCGGTGACCGCCGGCACACGACGCACCGCGTAGTACACCGTGGTTGCCGGCTGCCCAGGTGCGTTACCTTCGCTCACGCCGGGGAGGATCTGAATATCTGGTGGAACGTTGCCGCTGTATGCCTGACGCGCGCCGTTCTCGTCGATGAACGGGCCTTGCTCGACCTGCTTCAGCTCCAGCAGCGCCGTCGAACGAATGATCTCTTTGGCTCGCGCCACATCGGAGACGCCCGGCAGCTGGACCAGAATCTGATCGGCGGTGCTGTGCCGCGCCACGATCGGCTCGGCGACACCCAGCTCGTTCACGCGCCGTTCGATCGTCTGCAGCGCCTGGTTCACCGTGTCCTCGCGGAGCTGCACGGCGATGTTGGGCCGGAGCGCCAACGTATAGCTGCCGCCCGCACCCGAAGTTCGGTTGTAGTTGAGCTCGACCTCGGTCAGCGCGGCGCGAAACGCGGCATCCTGATCGGCAGGCACGCCGGTCACCGTGAACTCGGTCGGGCCCGTCACGGTAATCGCGCCGACATTCACCTTTGCCGTCTTCAACTGCTCACCGAGGCGGGCCGACGTCGTCTGGGTCTCGAGCCGAAGCGCGTCGTCGGTCTGGACGCGCATGACGAGGTGAACGCCACCCTTCAAGTCGAGGCCGAGGCGCACCTTCTGGTCCGGCGGGAAGAACGACCAGATGCTCAGCCCGACGACGGCCAGAATGATGAACGCTTTCCAACGAAGGTTTTTCGCCATGGCGTTAACGACCGGCGCCTTCGACGACCGGCGCCTGGCCCTGATAGCCGACGACGGCCGCGCGCGAGATGTCCACGCGAACGTTGGCTGCGATTTGGAGTTGGATGGAAGTCTCGCCGATTTTGGCGATCGACCCGAACATGCCACCCGACGTCACGACCTTGTCGCCAACCTTGAGCCCGTCGAGGAACTCCTGGACCTTCTTCTGCTTGCGCTTCATGGGCAGCAGGATGACGAAATAGAAGATCGCCAGAACCAGCGCAAACGGGATCAACTGGACGAGCGGACTCACCGATTGATCGGGTGCGCCACCCATAGCCAGCACGAAACCGGTCAGCGGAACCGTCGGGGTCATGAAGTCTGCGCGCGGCGGGTAAACGTACGATGGAAGTCCTGTCGAAAATCTTCGAACGTCCCAAACGCTATAGCCTGCCTAATCCGTCGCATGGTGTCAAGGTAAAAGGTCAGATTATGCAACGTGTTAAGGGCGCCCGAGGTCATCTCGCCGGCCATGAAAAGGTGACGTAAGTACGCTTTCGAAAAGTGCTTGCACGCGTAACAGCCGCAGGTCGAATCGAGCGGCGCATCGTCTTCGGCAAACGCCGCGTTCTTGATGTTGATCGGGCCCTCGGACGTGAAGAGTTGTCCGTTCCGCGCGTTTCGCGTCGGCAGCACGCAATCAAACATGTCGACCCCTTGGGCGACAGCCTCGAGAATGTCGAGCGGAGTGCCGACGCCCATCACATACCGTGGCCTGTCCATCGGAAGCAGCGGCGTCGTACCGGCAATGACGTCGTACATCACGGCGTTCGGCTCACCGACGCTGAGGCCGCCAATGGCATAGCCTTCGAATCCCGTCGCCACGGTCAGCTCGGCGCTCTTCGCCCTCAGTTCAGGGAACGTACCTCCGTGGACGACGCCAAACTGCAACGCAGATGAAGCAGACGCCAGGTCCGCAGGTGACACCGAAGACGACTCCTGGCGCGCGAGGAAGCGGTCGCGGCAGCGCCGCGCCCATCGCGCCGTGAGCTCCACCGATCGATCGATCACGTCGGCGGTTGACGGCAGGGCCGGACATTCGTCGAGCACCATGGCGATGTCAGACCCGAGGTTGGCTTGAATGTCGACGGTTTTCTCCGGTGTCAGCAGGTGCGCGCTGCCATCGAGATGCGATTGGAAGTGAACACCCTGCTCTTCCACCTTCCGACGGCTGGCCAGGCTGAATACTTGATAGCCGCCGCTGTCGGTGAGAATCGGCCGCGACCACCCGATGAAGCGATGGAGTCCGCCACGACGGGCGACCAACTCATCGCCAGGCCGGAGGTACAAGTGATATGTGTTCCCGAGAATCACGCTGGCCCCGGCTTCCTCGAGGTCGCGCGGCGTCACGGCTTTCACGGCGCCTTGCGTGCCAACCGGCATGAAGGCCGGCGTGTCGATGTCGCCATGCAGCGTCGTGAGCAGGCCACGTCGGGCGCCTCCGCTCGTGTGCGTAAGCCTGAACATCTGAGCGCTATTATTACGTTCGATGAAGAAGCTGCGGGTCGGCGTGATCTATGGCGGCAGGTCCGGGGAACACGAAATCTCCGTCGCGTCTGCGGCGTCGATCTTCAAGCACATCGATCGGAAACGGTACGAGCCGATCCCGATTCGCATCGAGAAAGATGGGCGCTGGACGCTGGCCGATCGCGCCCCGGCCGCGCGTTCGGCGGCTGAAGTCATCCAGCAGACCAGGCTGAATGCCGCCCGGCACATTCGAGCTGGACGTGACACGCTGCTCGCCGCGTACCCGAACGAGGAGACGCTCATCACCGTCGAACGGCGGCCGCCGTCGACCGATCAGGAAACCGAGCAGGCCGTGGTCACGGGGCTGAGCCTCGACGTGGTCTTTCCCGTGCTTCATGGACCGCACGGCGAGGATGGAACGGTTCAGGGCCTGCTCGAGCTGGCCAACGTTCCATACGTCGGCGCGGGCGTCCTCGCCTCGGCCGTCGGCATGGACAAGGCGGTCATGAAGATGCTTTTCTCCGCCCATAGCCTTCCGATCGTTCCCTGGCGATCGTTTGCTCGCGGAGATTGGGATCGCGATCGTCAACGCGTCCTTTCGCATCTCGGAACGCTGGAGCTTCCGCTGTTCGTCAAGCCGGCAAACATGGGATCGAGTGTCGGGATTTCAAAAGTGAAGCGAGAGAGCGAGCTCGTCCCCGCGGTGCTGGCCGCTCTCGAGTACGACCGCAAGGTGATCGTCGAGCAGGGTGTGCCAAACCCGCGCGAGATCGAGTGCTCGGTGCTCGGCAACGATGAGCCGATTGCCTCGGTGCCCGGTGAGATCGTGCCCGGGCGCGAATTCTACGACTACGAAGCGAAATACCTGGACGAGGGATCGCGCAGCATCGTCCCCGCCGATCTGAGCGAGGATCGGGTTCGAACGGTCCAGCGCCTCGCAATCGCCGCGTTCCGGGCGATTGACGCGTCCGGTCTGTCGCGCGTGGACTTCCTGCTCACACAAGACGGCGAGATCTTTCTCAACGAGATCAACACGATGCCCGGCTTCACGACCATCAGCATGTATTCGAAGATGTGGGAGGCCAGCGGCGTGACCTATTCGGAGCTCGTCGATCGACTCATTCGGCTGGCGCTCGACCGACACGCGGAGAAACAGCGCCTGCGAACAAGCACGCTGTGAGACGCTTTCTTGCTTCTTGCTTCTGTCTTCTGGCTTCAGCGCTGCCGGGCGCCAATCCTCAGCGCGGCCTGACTGGCGCCGCAGAGGTGGCGCGCGTCTACGACACCATCCTCGATGCCGCGTTTGAACGCGTGCCCGAGCAGCTGGCGGCCACCTGCCCACCCGCCCCGCGCGTCGCCTGCACCGGACTCGAGGCACTCGGGATCTGGTGGCAAATCGTGCTGGATCCCGAGAGTCGTGCCCTCGACGGCGCGTTCCTGGCGAAGGCGGAAGGCGCAATCGCCGAGGCTCGTGCATTTAGCAGTGGCGAGCCCGAACGTGCCGAAGCCTGGTTCTATCTGGGCGCCGCCTACGGCGTTCGCGGGCAGCTGCGAGTGCTGCGTGGCCAACGATTAGCGGCGGCGCGCGATGGGAAGGCCATCAAGGAGTCGTTGGAGCACGCCCTCGCGCTCGACCCGTCAATGGACGATGCGGCGGCTGGCGTGGGGATGTATCGCTACTACGCGGCGGTTGCGCCGGCGATCTTGCGGATGATGCGCTGGCTCTTCCTGTTGCCAGGGGGCAACCGTACGGAGGGCCTGCAGCAACTCGAGCGAGCCAGTCAGCACGGGCTTCTCGTTCGAGGTGAAGCCCTCTATCAAATCCACCTCATCTACCTGTGGTTCGAGAACAAGCCGACAGAAGCCCTGCAACTGCTGCGCGGGCTCCAGGTGCGATACCCACACAATCCGCACTTCCGGCAGCTCGAGGCCGAGATCCTCGACGTGTACCTTCACGATCGCGAGGCCAGCCTCCGCGCATCGCAGCAGCTGCTTGCCCTCGCGCTCAGCCGCCAGGTCTATCGCGCCGACATCGCGGAAATCCGAGCGCGACTCAACCTCGCGGCGCAGTGGCGCGCCCTGCAGCAGCGAGAGCGATCGCTCGAACAGCTCGACGCCATCATTGCGCTCGCGCCATCGGCGCCCGCCGGCGCGCTCGGCCGCGCGCGCGCGATGCGTCAAACACTCATGCCACGTTGACGGCGCGCACGATCGATGCGCGCCGCAACTACAGTGCGTTCGTGTTCGATCCGAGACGAAGTGTTGACGTGTGGGTTGGTGGAGAGATGGTGCGATTGTTGACAAGCACGAACGGTTTGTGCTTGACAAGCCGATTTTCTCATCCATAATCTACATCTTGTATGAGGGTGTGCGGCTCAGGCCACTGATTGTGAACACGTAAAATCAATCAGCGGCTGCCATCAGGCAGAGTCACCCCCCATCAGGAGAGAACAATGGCGAAGAAGGCAAAGAAGGCGGCGAAGAAGGCGAAGAAGCGCTAGGCCGCTTACCGGGGCGGTTCTCACAGACTGCCCCACCCTTTTCACCAGCAGTCAGCGCGCCGCCAACGCGCGCAGCGGAGCGGGAAGAACGCCGGCATCTGTGAGCTGAGTGCCAGGCGGCAGAGGCAACGCGGTGCGGCGGCAGGTTCTTCCGCAATAACCCAACCTGAAGGGGGGGATAAGACGATGGCGAAGAAAGCGAAGAAGGCAGCCAAGAAGGCCAAGAAGCGTTAAGGCGTCTTAGCCAGAAGATCAACGGGAGGCGCGACTGCGCCTCCCGTTCTTTATGAGGAGACTCGGGGCGCGTTCATCGCGCTACCTTTCGTTTTTACTGAGGTCCAATCCACGCCACGCCGTCCCACACGCGAATGCGGATGATCGTGTCCCACTGCGACAAGCGATCTACGACCTCCATTCCTGAAACCACCTGACCAAAGACCGTGTAGCGCGCGTCGAGATGCGGCTGCGGTGAATGTGTGATGAAGAACTGGCTGCCGCCCGTGTCGGTCCAGTCCAGCGCCATGCCCACCGTGCCGCGAAGGAACGGACGCTCGTTCAACTCGTCACGAATCGTATAGCCGGGGCCGCCTTCCCCATCGCCTCGAGGGTCGCCGTCTTGCACGACAAAGTCGGGCACCACGCGGTGCACCGCGACGCCGTTGAAGTAGCCCTTTCGGACCAATGCGACGAAGTTCGCCACCGTGCGCGGCGCGTCAATCACCGCAAGCTCGATCTGAACCGTCCCCTTGTCCGTGTCGAGATAGGCGACGGGCGAATAGGGCGGAGCGATGAGCGTGTCCACGGCCGCGAGCTCCGGTACGGCTGGCGCGGGCCGCATCGCCGCGACATCGGCGCCTGCGTCGAGCTTGCGAAGCAGCTCGGCTGCGCGAACCCGTACCGCCCAGTCACGATCGCTCAAGGCGGCGACGAGCAGCGGCTGGGCCGCCGCAGGGTCGAGCACGGTCAGCGCCTCGAGGGCGGCGGTGCGCGCGACATACAGACCATCGCGACGTGACGTTTCCAGAGCGGCGGTCAACGCGGCGGCGACACCAGGCGCCTTGAGTGTCGCTAATGCTCGAGCGGCCGCTGCGCGCACCACTGGATCGTCGTTGGTGAGGTGATCCATAGCAGCCTGCCTGGCGTTGCGCGCGCCGACCTTGACGAGCGCGTCCATCACCGACGGCAACACGCGCTTGTCGGAATCGCCGAGCATCCTGGTGAGGGGCGATTCGGCCCGCTCGCGCGACAGCTCACCCAACGTCGTGGCGAGCGACGCGCGGACCGACCAGTGAGGATCGGGGTCGAGGCCCGAGATCCCACTGAGAAACGTGTCCAGATCGGCGCGCGCCAGCGCCCTCAGCGCAGCCGCTCGCAACGCCGGTGAGCGGGCTGAAGCCAGATCGATGAACAGCTCCGTGGCCCCCCGAGGCGCCAGCGTCCCGAGCGCCGTCAGCGCTTCCAGCTGAACGTTCGGCTCGACGTTTGCCGTCGAGAGGATCCGAGTGAGCGCGGGCACTGCAGCGGTCGCGTTCATCGCCGCCAGGCCACGTATCGCTTGAATCCGAACAGCCTCGGCGTCCTTGGAGTTGCCGACGGCGTCGACGAGCGGCTTCAGCGCTCGCTGATCCTTTGAGGCCGCCAGTCCCCGGATGGCGAAGGCCTTGGTGAACTGTCCGTTGCTCTGAACCAAGGCCAGCAGCGCGGGAACCGCCCGCACGTCGTTGATGCGTTGAAACGCGAACGCCAGGGGCCACCACTGACTGCGAGGTCGGCCAGCTTCGTCGAGCAGCGCCGATGCGAGCGGTTCGTACGATCCGAGCCGCACGAGGGCGTACATGCCAAGCCGGACCGCTTCGACGGCGGGCGACATCGGATGGCTCAGATCGTCGGGAGTGAGGTCGTTCAAAACTCCAGCGCTCACATGGGTCGCCATCATCGCGCCGATCGCGGCCGCCGACATTTTGTGCCCGATGAGTCCAAGACCTTCTGCCGCTCGACCCTGGATGACGGGATTCGGATCCGCCAGCGCCTTGCTGAGGGCGTCAGCCGCCGAGGCGTCCCCAATCAAGCCAAGGGCAAACGCCGCCATCTGCTCGACTTCCGGATCGGGGTCGCTGCTCAGCAGGGTCGTCAGTCCGGCACTGGCCTCGACGAGCCGCACGCGGCCCGCGGCGAGCGCGGCGCGCCGCCGCAGTCGTGGGTCAGCGTCCTGCATCAACGCGACGAGATCGCCGGCCGCAGATCTCAGTTGCCGTTCGTCCTCGAGCCGAAGGATGACGCCGAACTTCTGCTCATAGGTCGGTGGCGCCGGCTTCGAGGGGATCTGCGGTGCGACCTGGGGGCCACACGCACTGCAGGCAACGGTCAGGGCGAGCGCGGCGGTCCGGGGGAACACGGAAGTCATAGTTTGACGTGACGCAAGGTAGCGTGCGCGACCCGATCGCGAACGATATTGACGCCGATGCCGGGACCATCGGGCACGGCAATCGTGCCATCGCTCGCCACTTCGATGGGCGGATCGATCAGATCGGGCTGGTAATAGCGTTGGCTCGCCGCGATGTCTCCCGGCAACCGAAAGTTGGGCAGGCTCGCGAGATGAATGTTGTGCGCGCGCCCGATGCCGGTTTCGAGCATGCCGCCGTGCCATACCGGAACGTCTTCTGCGGCACAAAGGTCGTGCAACGCGATGGACTCGCGATGTCCACCCACGCGCCCGGGCTTGATGTTGATGATGCGGCAGGCGCCGGCGGCGATGGCGTCCCGCGCAATCCGCACCGTGTGAATCGACTCGTCGAGGCAGATGGGTGTCGTCATGGCTCGCTGCAGCTCGGCATGGTCCATGACATCGTCGTAGTCCAGCGGCTGTTCGATCATCATCAAGTTGTAGGGGCCCAGGCGGGCGAGGTGAGCCGCATCGTCCAGATGGTAGGCCGCGTTGGCATCAACCATCAGCGGAATGTTCCCGAAGCGCCCTCGGACGCGCTCGACCGCTTCCAGATCCCATCCCGGCTTGATCTTGATCTTGATTCGCTGATACCCAGCGGCCAATTCGCGATCGATCGTGTCGAGCAGCTGGTCGAAGGAATCCTGAATGCCGATCGACACACCCGATGCGATGCGCTCGCGCGTGCCGCCAAGCACACGCGAGAGCGGTTGGCCGATCGACCGCGCATACAGATCCCACGCGGCCATTTCGACGACGGCCTTGGCCATGGCGTGTCCACGGACGCGTCGAAGCGACGGAAACACGTCGCGTGGATGCTCGAAGGTGTGGCCCAGTACGAGCGGCGCGATGAATCCCGAAATGATGTGCCAGACGGTTTCGGTTGTTTCACTGCTGTAATACGGATTCGCTTCCGCGACCGCCTCGCCCCAACCCTCGCACCCGTCACCCTCAACGCGCGCGAGGATGAACGCCCGATCGTACGAACGTCCGAAACTCGTTTCGAAGAAATGCACCAGCGGGAGCCGACAGAGAAACAGCTCGAGCGAATCGATTCGCACGTGTGCACTATAGTAGCTCCGTCGTGGCCTTTCACTATCTCGCCATCGAGGGTCCGATCGGTGTCGGCAAGACACGCCTCGCCGAACGCCTCGCCGAGCGCCTCGAAGCCACGACGATTCTCGAGGACGACGAGAATCCGTTTCTCGCGGACTTCTACGCCAACCGCGCGGGCGCGGCGCTGCAGGCGCAGTTGTTCTATCTGCTCAACCGTCATCGACAATTGACCCACCTGCGCCAAGCCGATCTCTTTCTGCAGACGACCATCTGCGACTATCTGTTCGACAAAGACAAGATCTTTGCGTACCTGAATCTCGACGATAACGAGCTGTTCATCTATCAACGGCTGTACGACCTGCTGAGCAAGGAGGTCCCGCCTCCCGATCTCGTGATCTACCTGCAGGCGCCGACCGAATTGCTCGTGAAGCGCTTGAAGGCGCGGGCGACGGATCCGGATCGAGACGTGCCCGCGCCAGACGCCGACTACCTGCGCGAGCTGAACGAAGCGTACCAGCACTTCTTCTTTCACTACTCCGCGACACCGCTGCTGGTCGTCGAAACCTCGGAGTTCGATCCCGAAACAGACGACGGGGCGCTCGACGAGTTGGTGAAGCAGGTGCGCACGATGGGCAAGGGCACGCGCTATTTCGTCGTCAGAAAGTGATGCTAAGCTGATCTCGTGGCACCATAGTGTTCGATACCTTCGATCTCGTTGATCCGATCTACTAGATATGGCGTGGTTCAAGAAGGCGCGCAAGCCGATTGCGACGCTCGAGAAAACCAGCCGCGTGCCCGAAGGCCTCTGGAAGAAATGCCCGGAGTGCGACACCATCATCTACACCAAGGATCTCGTCAAGAACCTGCACGTCTGTCACAAGTGCGCGCACCACTTCCGGCTTGGCGCCACGGATCGCTTGAAGGCGTTGTTGGACGACGATCGATGGGAGGAGATCGCGCCTGGCCTCGCCTCGAACGATCCGCTTGAGTTCACCGACACCAAGCCGTATCGCGATCGGCTGGCCACGACCAAGGCCTCAGTCGGCCAGAAGGACGCCATCATCGTTGCCACCGGAAGGATCAACGGCGTCGACGTCGTGGTCGGCGCCATGGAGTACGGCTTCATCGGCGGATCGATGGGCGTGGTGGTGGGCGAGAAGATCGTGCAAGGCATCGAGATCGCGCTGGAGCGCAAAATGCCCGTGATCATCGTGGCGTGCTCGGGCGGAGCACGCATGATGGAGGGCGCGCTGTCGTTGATGCAAATGGCCAAGATTTCCGCCGCCCTGGCGAGGCTGGATCGGGCGCGCCTGCCGTACATCTCGGTCCTCACCGATCCGACCACCGGCGGCGTGACCGCCAGTTTCGCGATGCTTGGTGACTTGAACATCGCGGAACCCAAGGCCCTGATCGGGTTCGCAGGGCCGCGAGTGATCGAACAAACGATCCGCCAGAAGCTGCCGGACGGTTTCCAGCGAAGCGAGTTCCTCCTCGAACGCGGCATGCTCGATCTCGTCGTGGATCGCCGGGAGTTGAGACCCACCATCGGTCGCGCGCTGCGGTTCATGGGCGCCGATCCCGGATCGACGTCGCTCGGGACAGGCCGCTCAACCACTCCGCAGACGCAGTGACACCGATCGAGCGGCTTTTCAGCCTCGAACAGTTCGGCATCAAACTCGGGCTCGACAACATCCGAGTGCTCCTTGACGAGCTCGACCATCCGGAGGCCGCCTGGCCGTCGGTCCATATCGCCGGGACCAACGGCAAGGGGTCGACGACCGCGATGGTGGAGCGTGCGTTTCGCGCTGCGGGCCTTCGCACCGGTCGCTACACATCTCCTCACCTGTCGGCGATCGAGGAGCGGGTCGCGATCGACGGGGCGTCGGTCGGCCCAAAGGCCTTTGCGGGCGTGACCGCCGAAGTCTTTGCGACGATCGATCGGGCGATCGCAAGGGGTTCGCTTTCGGTGACGCCCACGTTCTTCGAGGTCTCGACCGCGATTGCGTTTGAGATCTTCAGGCGGGAACGGGTCCAGGTGGCCGTTGTCGAAGTCGGCCTTGGCGGGCGCTTCGATGCCACCAACACCGTTTCGCCGAGCGTGACCGCGATCACGTCGATCGACTACGACCACCAGCGCCATCTCGGCAGCACGCTCCGATCGATCGCGTTCGAGAAGGCGGGAATCGCGAAACACGGTGTGCCGCTGGTCGTCGGCCGAGTGTCCACTGAAGTGGGGAGCGTGATTGACGATGTCGCTCATCAGGTCGGCGCGCCCGTCGTCGAAGCCAACCATGGCGTGACGCTCACGACGGAAGTGAAGAAGGGCCGCGTAAGCGTCACGCTCACCACACCGTTGCGCGCCTATCCGCGAACGACCTTGGCGCTGGCCGGCCGCCATCAACTCGACAACGCCCTCGTCGCGACGCGCGTCCTGGAAGTGTGGTCGGCGCAGATGCCCCCGATCCGAAGTGACGCGATCGTCGCCGGGCTGGCCGACTGTGAATGGCCGGGCCGTCTGGAATGGCTGCGCCTTCCAGCAGGAGCCGAGGTCCTGATCGATGCCGCCCACAATCCGTCGGGGGCGAGCGCGCTCGCCGACTATCTCCGCGAAGCCGAGGTCACGCCGCTCCCGATGGTGTTGGCGGCCATGCGCGACAAAGACATCACCGGCATGCTGACGCCGCTCACGCCGCTCGCCTCCGAGTTCATCGCCACCACCGTCACGTCCCGGCGTGCCCGCGATGCCGAGTCCCTCGCCAGCGACATCCTGCGCATCGCACCGGATTTACCGGTGGCCATCGAAGCGTCGCCCGATCGTGCGTTGATGCAGGCCTTGCGCCATCACGACAAGGCCGTCGTCGCCGGCTCGATCTTCCTGATCGGTCCGCTTCGTGCGCGACTCCTCGCCGAAGGAGCGACGCGGGTCTGATAGCGAAGGGTTGAATCCGGCCAGTCGCTGCAGTGCTATCCTCGACCAGGGATGTCAGCGCCCGGGTCTTTTCCAGTGTGCTTTCATGGTTGGCTTCGACTCTGCCTCGCCGCGGCGCTCGTCCTCAGCGCGCGTGCGGCATCGGCGCAGATCGTTCCCGGCTGGAATACCAAGCAGTTCACGCTCGAGCGCATCGACGCGGACCGCGTCCGGCTCATGCGCGAAGTCGAGATCGAAGGCGAAGCGGGAAGCCCGAACGCGGGCCAGAAGATCTTTGCCGATGAGCTGGAGCTCAACACCAAGACCGGCGAGCTGACCGCACGAGGCAGCGTCGTCTTCGCGACCGACACGGCTCGCATCTCCGCCGATTCGGTCGTGTTCAACACCGAAACCAAGCGAGGAACGTTTCACAACGCGTCGGGCATCGCCCAGCTTGGTGAGCGTGGTGCTCGGAGCCGGAGCATGTTCGGGACGCTCGAGCCAGATGTGTACTTTTACGGCTCGACCATCGAGAAGATCGGCGACGACAAATACAAGATCACGAGGGGCGGTTTCACCACGTGCGTCCAGCCTGCGCCGCGATGGGAAATCGTCAGCGGCAGCGCGACCGTGAACCTGGACGACTACGTGATCCTGAGAAACGCCGTGATCCAGGTGAAGCACGTGCCGGTCTTCTATCTGCCCGTTCTCTACTATCCAATCCAGGACGATGACCGCGCGACCGGCTTTCTGATTCCGTTCTGGGGCACGTCCACCTATCGAGGCCAATCGATCAGCAACGCATTCTTCTGGGCCATCAGTCGCAGCCAGGATGCCACGCTGGTCCACGACTGGTACTTCTCTCGTGGACAGGGGATGGGGACCGAGTATCGATACCTGCTCGCGCCAAGCGCGCAAGGAAACTTCCGCGCGTACTGGTTGAACGAGAAATCGTCGGTCGTCAACGGCGTCTCGAGCCCAGAGCGACGCAGCGCCGAGTACAAAGGGGGGCTATCACAAGGCTTTCCCTTGGGAATTACCGGACGCGTGCGCGTCGAGTACTTCACCGACGTCACCGTTCAGCAGCTCTACAACAACAACTTCTACGACGCGTCCCGTAGTACGCGAACCTTCGGGGGAGGATTCTCGGGCGCCTGGAAGGGCCTCTCCCTGAACAGCAACTACCAGCGCACCGAGTTCTTCACCAGTCCGACCGACTCCTATGTCAGCGGCCAGGCGCCGGGACTCAGCATCAGCTACAGTGGCCGGCGGCTCGGCCCTCTGCCGATCTACGCCTCAATCAACGCGGAAGGCAGCAATCTGCTCTACATTCAGAAGTCGGCGTTGGCAACACAGGATCTGACGCTGGCAAAGGTCGACCTCTCGCCGTCGCTGCGCGCGCCGTTGAGTACGCTGCCCTACCTGCAGGTCAACACGACGCTGTCCTATCGGACGACATACTTCAGCGAGAGTCTCGACGCCAGCAACAAGCAGGTCAGAGATCCCGTGTCGCGAAGCTACGCTGATCTGCGGGCCGACATCGTTGGTCCCGTCGTCAGCCGCGTGTTTTCGCCGAACAACGCGCTCGCCGATCGGTTGAAGCACGTCATCGAACCCTCGTTATCGGTGCAGCGCACGACCTCGATTGCCTCGGAGGGACGGATTCCAACGTTGGTGGGAGGCGGCTACGACACCATCGTCGGCGGCACCACGCGCTATTCCTATGGGTTTGCCAATCGCGTGCTCGTGCGCAAAACGGCTCGGGCCGACGAGCCGGCTGCCAGCGCTCCACGAGAGCTGCTCAACGTCAGCGTGCGGCAAAGCTATTACACCGACAAACGAGCGAGCCAGTACGACTCGTCGTACTCCTATGGCTATCTCTTCCGCCCGGCCAGTCCGTTCTCGCCAATTTCGTTGGCCGCTCGCGGCGCCCCGATCGTGCCCGTCGTCGTGGACTTCCGCCTGGAATACGACCCCACGTTGGAGGCGGCCAGGCATCCGCTGGTCGGCTTTGGCTTGAACGGCACGGCCCGCTTCGAGCAAATCGATGCCACCGTCGGCTGGAGCCGGCGCGCGTTTGGCGGCGGCACTGCCGCGCAATCGGCCGATTACCTTCAGACGTCAGCGAATCTGCGGTTGCTCGAGAACCGCATCGGCGGGAATGTGTCGTTCAATTACGACATCGCGCGATCGTCGTTGATTCAACAGCGCTGGACAGGTTATTACAACGCGCAGTGCTGCGGGATCTCGTTCGAGTTTCAGTCGTTCAACTTCGCGGGATCGGGCCTAGGCATTCCAAAGGATCGCCGGTTCAACATGTCGTTCACGCTGGCCGGCATCGGGTCGTTCTCGAACTTCTTCGGCGCGTTCGGCGGC
>JBOGIV010000348.1:0-12088 GCA_050747925.1 Vicinamibacterales bacterium | reverse complement strand
GGCCGACCCATGGCCGCTCTCGCCTTCGTCGACAGTCGAGGCGAATCCTCCACCCACCAGAGGAACGCGTGCGTGTCGAGCAAGAGGGCCACGACTAGCGGTATTTCTCGAAGTCGGCGAGCGGCTTGTCAAAGTCCTTTGACATGCGCACCTGGCCGCGCGCCGACCCCGGTTTCCGCACCGCGCCATCTGCGAGGGGCACCAGCTTGAGCAGCGGTTTGTTGTCGCGTGCGACGACGACCTCGTCGCCAGCCAGGGCGCGCTCGACCAGCTCTGAAAACCGCGCCTTCGCCTCAGCGATGTTGAACTGTGCCATGCCTGCCTGCCTCTATGATGGTCATCTTATCTGACCATGCCAGGCGGGTCAAACCTCGTGCGCGCGCGTCTCGCTCATCTCTCCGTCGCGCCTGCGGGTCTTTGTGCGAAGCGTCTCGCAGCGGCGGCCGGTGGTTCCATTTGACGCGAATTTGGTGTGAGACATACTTGTCCACCGCCATGGCCTCGACCGCGACCATCCGCGATTTACGCAATCGATTCCCTCACGTCAGGAAACTGGTCGAAGAGGAGGGGGAGGTGGTCGTGACCGAGCGGGGCGCGCCCAAGTATCGGTTGACGCGGTATGTGACGGCCGACCGGAAGAAGCCTGCACCCGCCAAGGACTACCTGGCGCGGCTTCGCCGCCATCAGCCTTGTCCCATCAGCGCGGCCGAGGCCAGAGCGCTTCGCGACGCCAACCGTGGCGAGCGCTGATCGGACCTACGTCGATCCCAGAGCGTTGCTGGCGCTCGGCGTCTACGAGCCGCGTCGGCGGCGAGGTCGTGGCCCCTGACCTTGCATGGGCGCGTCGAAATCATCAACGGTATCTGCCTGGCGGCGTTTCGGAAAACGATCGGCGCAGAGGCGCTCAAAGATGCGATCGCGTCGTTCAACAAGGATGTCGCCGAGGACCGCTATTCCACACAGATGTCCTCTGGCGCGCGACCCTCAGGCGAGCCGCTGAACTCGGCCGGCGGCATACACCGGCGCTCGGCTGCCGGTCTCTTGACTGCTGCATGTTGCAACAGCCGTCGAGCTCGGGCTCCGCGACTTCATGACATTCGACAAGCGACAGCAGCAACTGGCGCGCGCCGCCGGGCTCAAGCCCATCACGCCAAGAGTCTGACGTTTCGAGGGAATGAGCGCTGGCGGCTCGCCCGGACGGCGAGCCGCCATACCGATGGGCTACTTCTTCCCGCTCGGGATATTCTCGAGCGCCCACACCTCCACCGCCGTCTTGCCACCGAGAAACGCGATGTGACGTCCGTCGGGCGACAAGCTGAAGCCGTGGTCGTTCCCGCCTTGCGCGCCGCTCGTCCGGATGTCGGCGTCGATATCGAGTTTGTGGGCGGGCTGGCCCGAGAGCGGGAGCTTCCAAAGCTCTGAACGCGTCCCGCCCACTCGCCGTGTGACGAGGATGGCGCTGCTATCCGGTGTAAACGCCGTGGTGCGGGTCCCTTCGAGAGAATCCGGCGGGCTCACGCGAAGCATCTCCCGAGCTGGGCCGCCGGCCGTGGGCGTCCTTCGTGTTTGGATCGAGTGCCGTTCGGACGACGATGTACTTTCCATCCGGAGACACGACAAAGTCCCACTGAAACTGGCCCAGCAGAACGTTCCGTTCCATGCCGGTCGCGATGTCGCGCTCGACAATTCCTTCGGGAGCGCGATCCCGATTCCAGTAGTAGATCTTCTGGCCGTCCACCGACCACTGCGGATTGACGCCGAATTTCCGCACATCGACGACGCGTGTGACGGTGCCCGTTCGGGCGTCGATGGTGAAGATTCCGTTCCTCCCCTTCAGGTCGCGAGCCGCGGAAAGGAATGCCCGCCCATCGGGTGACCACTTCGGGAAGGTGGGATAGAGGGGAACAGCGGGGACCTTCGCACCTCACTGCTCTCCACCGATCGGACCGCGAGGCAGTCGCCTCCACATGCCTGATAGGCGAGATACTTGCCGTCGGGCGACCAGTCGGGCACGCGAGGCCCTTCGAGAAAGCCCCGCGAAAAGCTGGTTGGCGGGCCCGTCAGACGGCCGCTGGCGAGGTCGATGGGCGCCACGCGAATGTCGCGGCTGCTCACATTCCGGTCGGCGATCAGCGATCCCGCACCCGTGACGCCCAAAGAGAAGCTGACCAACCGGAAGGTCGGACGCGAGCTGACGGCTGTCGGGCGAGAGGCTGCGCCGATGGTTGAGCATTATGCCGAACGGCATTATGCTGTACGGCATAATGTTGTTCCTCAATCGCGACGAGGAGCTCGCGCGTCTCGACGCCCACGCCACATCGCCGGGCGGTGGGCTCGCCGTCGTGTTCGGCAGACGCCGCATCGGCAAGACCCGGCTCCTGCTCGAGTGGTGCCGGCGCCACGGCGGCCTCTACGCCGTGGCCGACCAGTCGGCGGCGGAGGTGCAGCGTCGGTACCTCGCCGAGGCGCTCGCGCAACGGTTTCCTGGCTTCGCCGATGTCGACTATCGCGACTGGCGCGGTCTGCTGAGCCGCTTGTCCACCGAGGCCCAAACCTTCAAGTGGCGCGGACCGATCGTGTTCGACGAGTTCCCGTACTGGATCGCCTCGTCGCCGGAATTGCCGTCGGTGCTGCAGCGATGGATCGATCACGAGGCGCGAGAGGCGGGGCTCGTCGTGGCCGTCGCGGGGTCGAGCCAACGGATGATGCAAGGCCTTGCGCTCGGACGCGAGGCGCCGTTGTACGGCCGTGCCCGGGAGATCTTCGCCGTCCTGCCGCTCGAGGTCCCTCACGTTCTTGCGGCGATCGGACGGGTGGCACCTCGCGATGTGATCGAGTTCTACACCGCGTGGGGCGGTGTCCCTCGCTATTGGGAGCTCGCCGTCGAAATGGGAGGCGACACGCGCACGGCCATACACGATCTCGTGCTCGATCCACGTGGCCCGCTACACCGCGAACCCGATCGCCTTCTGTTGGAGGAACTGCCGTCGGCGCTCGAGGTGCGTCCCGTGCTCGACGCGATTGGCGCTGGCGCCCATCGCGTGTCCGAGATTGCGGGTCGCATCGGCCGCCCGGCGACGTCGCTGTCGCGTCCGCTCGACCGGTTGATCGAACTCGGGCTCGTCGTTCGCGAGGTGCCGTTCGGCGAAGCCGCGCGCACGAGCCGTCGAAGCCTGTACCAGATCGCCGACCCGTTCACGCGTCTGTGGTTCAGGGCGGTCGCGCCGCACCGCGCCGAGCTGGTGAGCGGAACGCGGCAGAGCCGGCGCGCCGTCCTCGAGCGCCATTGGGAGCGTCTGGTTTCGGTGACGTGGGAACAACTTTGCCGCCAACGCCTGCCGGCGATCACTCATCGATCGCTCGGCGCGCCCGGAGAGTGGAAGCCGGCCTCACGTTGGTGGGCCAGGGCCGCACCCGAGTGGGACATCGTCGCCGAGGACGTCGCAGGGAAGCGTCTGCTGATCGGCGAGGTGAAGCTCGCCACTCGAGATCACCGCACGCTCGTTGAACGCGTCGGGCGGCGTCCGCCGCCCGATCTGCCCTCCCGCTATCGCCGCCACACTGTCGTGCGGGCCCTCTTCGTGCCTGACGCCCAACGGGTCGCCCGCACGGGAGACGTTGCGATCGTCACGGTGAAGGATCTGGTGGGAGGTTGGCGACGGTGACCGGTTTGCGATCTGCGCAGCGGTGAGCGGAGCGACTTCCCGGCGCTGAGCGCCGGCAGGACATTTCTCCTGCGCCCACACCTCGTCGCCCTGTTTTGCCAGAAGCGGCGATGTACGCGGATGTGTCGGCCGTCAGGATGAATTGAAAAACCCCTGGTGTCGGCGGTCCAATCGGCGACGCCGATGTCGAGCTTGTGCGCTCGGCTCGGATCGTCGATCGGAATCAGCCAGACTGTGTGTCTACCATACCGTCATTTTTACTGGAAATATGACGATATGGTAGCGCGACGGCTTCCCTCGCCAAAACCTGAAACGACCTTCGATCACCGGCCCGGACGCCAACCTCCACTCGGCCAGCCGGCCAGCCGCACCCTCGGCGGCTCAATCAGTTGATTGCCAAGTCACAGCCTCGACGGTGTCTTCGGTCACCGAGCCGATTGCGGGCCCTCGGACACGCGCCCGGAGAGCGCGCGCAAGAACGCGGCGAGATCGCGACGTTCTTGCGGAGACAGGCGCAGCGGGCGCAGCTCGGCATCGAGCGCAGGATTCGCGTTGCCGCCACGATCGTAGTACTCGATCACGTCCTCGAGCGTGGTCAGGCTGCCGTCGTGCATATACGGCGCGGTCCGCGCGACCTCGCGCAGTGTCGGCGTCTTGAAATCGCCGCGGCCACCCCCGACGTCGACGAACCGCCCGTCTCGCCGCGCGATGCCGGTGTTGTGCCGCCTCTCGTCTGAAAAGATCGGGCCGACATGGCACGCGGTGCAGCTGCCCTTTCCGCGAAACACTTGCAGGCCACGCTGCTGCTCGGGCGATAACGCCTGGCGATCACCGTTCACGAACCGGTCGTACGGCGAATCTCCAGTGAGGAGGCTGCGGACGTAGCTGGCGAGCGCTGGCGAGAAGAGCCGACGGCCCTGCCCGAAGCATCAGGCGAGAGTGTACTCACGCCGCGTCGTTGATTGGTGTCGTCCTTGTGCCGATTTCGTGGCGCGCAGACCTGGCGCCAGTAACCGCGGACCAGAAACCAGCCTCGTCGCGAGTGCACCCAGCGGCCCTGGCTCCCAACGCGCGGAGCCTCGCGGAGGTCGAGCCCAATTGCCTGGCGTCCAGATGTATTGACGTCGATCCCAGCGATAGGCCGCGAAACCCGCGATCGTTGTCCCTTCGAGTCATACCAGAGCCCTGTCGGGCCTCTCGGCCGCTATCCTCTGGTGACGAAACGCATGTGGCAAGCTTCAACCTCATTGATCCGGGACAATCGCTTCGGTAAAGTCCTTCCATTCGTCGCGGCGTCGCCCCTCTCGGCAGTATTCGCGGATTGTTTTTGACAGCTCCCAGAAGGAGGGCGTCAATGAGTCGTTGGATCGTCCGGTCGTCTCTCGCACTCGCACTCGTGCTGGTTGTCGCCAATCCGGTCTCAGCGCAGACCGGCGATGGCAGCGTGCGCGGCTATATCAAGGATGCGCAGGGCGCTGTGCTCCCTGGAGTCACCGTCACCGCGACCAGCCCGGCATTGCTCGCGCCGGTGGTTGGCGTGAGCGATGGCGCGGGGTATTACCGCATTCTCAACCTTCCGCCCGGTACCTACAACGTGGCCGCCGAGTTGAGTGGTTTTGCGAGCTACCGCCGCGAGGGCATCGTCATGCGCGCCGGGCTGACGGTCACCGTCGACATCGCGCTCACGCTTGGCAGCGTGGCAGAAACGATCACGGTCACCGGCGAATCCCCGATGATCGAGACCAACCGGCCCACGAGTGTCATCAACATCGAGGGCGAGCTGTTGCGGGCCGCGCCCATCACGTCGCGCCGGCTCTTCAGCGACGCGCTCGACATGGCCCCCGGCATCGGGTCGCGCAATGTGGACGATGGTGTGGGCCGGCGGGCCTATTACTTCCGCGGCTCGCACATTTACGCACACGCGTTTCAGCTCGAAGGGGCGCCGGCATCGGCCTACATCGATTCAGCGGCGCACTCGATGGGCATGGGCGGCGACACCGTGCAGGACGTGGAGATCAAGCTGGGCGGCGCCGACGCCTCGACCCCGCTCAGCACCGGTGTCGTGATGAACGTCGTCACACCTCGGGGGCAGAACGAGTTCAAAGGATCAGTGAACTACGTCTTCCAGCCCATGGAGTGGAACAGCGACAACACTCAGGGCGGCGCGGCGCCAGGCGGGCTGCCGACATCGCAATCCGTCAACCAGTGGGATCTGTCGCTGGGTGGGCGCATCCTGCGCGACAAGGTGTGGTTCTATGCGACGTACCGCTACGCGGATCTGCAGAACGGCATTAGCCGGACACCAGCCGACCTGGCCTTCCTGAACGCGTTCAGGAAGGACTTTCAACCGTTCGACAACAACTCGGTCAGCAAACAGCCGTTCGCGAAAGTCACAACCCAGTTCACCGGGCGTGGCACACATGAGCTGTCGGGCTTCTTCCAAAACGATCGCAATCGCTACACGAGCTCGCGCGAACGGAACACCCACCTGGTCAACTTCAATTCGGCCGGGGGATCGCTCTATGTGGCCAAGCTCAATTCGGTGTTCGGCCAGCGGCTCACCACCTCGTTCTCGGCCTCCTACAACAACAAGGGTGGGAGTGACGAAGACACGTACAACAACGCGACCGGCTTCGGGCCCCAGATCTCAGTCCATCAGGGCACCGTCATCCAGGGCGGCCGTCCGACAGGGACGTCCGAACTCGTGTCGATGAACAACGTCCAGAGCCGCAGCATCTCGCCGTCGAACATGTTCATCTTCCGAGGCGATCTGACGTACTTCAAAGAGGGATGGATCGGATCGCACGAGCTCAAGACCGGCATTTGGGCGGCGCCACGCCTCACCCGCGACGTGACGAGCCGTCGCGTCAACGACGGCTTCCTCCTCGAGAATGTGCGTCAGGTCGACCCGAACAACCCTGCGGCGGGGACCGTCCCTTTCCACCGGCGATACGAGACGCCGATCGAGTTCCACGAGACGGCAGCAAAAGACCGGGATATCGGCCTCTACATCCAGGACGGGTGGAAGCCGAACGCCCGTCTGACGTTCAACGGTGGCGTGCGGGTCGACTTCGTGCGCCGATTCGACGACATCTACGGCGTGGAGAGAATGAACAGCGTGAACGTCGGCCCGCGGTTCGGCTTCGCCTATATCGTTACGGGCGACAATCGCACGGTGCTACGCGGATCCGCCGGCCGCGTCCACGAGCAGGTGAACGGGCGCGACCCGATCACCACGTTCGCGACGACCTCCAACCGCTTCCGGCGCGATATCTACGACGCGCAGGGCGACGGCATCTTCGAGCAGGAGATCATCACACCCGCCGCCACGAACGCGCTCAACGCGATCGCGTTCGATCCCGACCTGCATCAGCCGTTCACCGACGAGTTCGTGCTGGGGTTCGCGCGACAGTTCCGCAGTCAGATCAGCGTCGACATTTCCGCCTCTCGGCGGTACTTCCGTGACGGCTACGCCGAGGTCGATATCAACGGCATGTATCCGGATGGCCCGAACAAGCCCTTCCTCGGCTTCGGCCGCGTCGATCCGAACCGCGGCATGATCATGCAACAGACCAACAGGACCTGGAGCACGGTCGTCGTCCAGAATCTCGAAATGATCATCGCCAAGAACCTGTCGAACAACTTCCAGCTGATGACGAGCTTGACGCGGCAGTGGCAGCACCTGGACGGGACATGGAATCCGACGGACCCGGCGCGCTTCACTCAGCCGGATGCCTTCGCGAATAACCGTGACCTGTCGCGCCTTTTGTTCGGCAACGGCGACGACAACAGTCTCGATGGCGGCGGCAACGAGTCGGGGGTCGCCTACCGCCCGTATTCCGTCCGGATGGCCGGCCAGTACTTCGCGCCCGGAGGCGTGCGCGTGTCGGCCAGCTACATCATTCAGGCTGGCGGATACCTGGGGCCCGTGATTAGGCAAGTGACGGCCGACCCGATCTTCGGGCCCGGCACGGTCCGGCTGGCCGATGGCACCGCACAGTCGAACCCGCTCGCGACGACGTGGCGGTTTGCCTACAACACGCGGTCCGACGGCCAGCTTCGCAACGAGACCGCTCGCTATCTGCAGCTCAATCTCGCCCGGACGTTCAAGTTCGGGAAACAGAGCGTCGACACCGGTCTGGGCATCTTCAACGTGTTCAACACCGGGGCGCACACCCAGTGGAACACCGGAGCGCAGCGGCTGGGCACCGCGTTGTACCTGTCGCGCTTCAACCGCCATCCGCCTCGAGCATTCCAGCTCACGTTGGGATATAAGTTCTGAACGCTGGGACTCGATAGTCGGCTGGCGGTAGTCTTTGGCCCTCGGTTTCCGGTTCGTCCCGGTGCCGAGGGCCAAGTCAGCTTCGGTTTCTGTCTTCGTTCTTCTTGCTTCTTGCTTCGTTGGTTGTCGGATGAGGAGGCCCCATGTCCCGGCTTGGCTTCGTTGCGATAGCGCTGTCTGTAACCGTCCTGCTCGCGCCCGGGACGGTTTCTCCAGTAGTTACGGCGTCGAGCCCCGCAACTGTCGTTGAGCAATCGGTGACGACGGTCGCGCCCGATCTCTACGGCCGGCTGTCGTGGCGACATATCGGGCCCGAAGGCAATCGCATCAGCGCCGTCTCGGGCGTGCCTGGCGATCCGCTGGTCTATTACGCCGGCTCGGCCTCGGGCGGCATCGCCAAGAGCACCGACGGCGGCGTCACGTGGGAGCACATCTTCGATCGCCAGACCGTGCAGTCGATCGGGGAGATTGCCGTCGCGCCGTCCGATCCAAGTACGGTGTGGGCTGGCACGGGCGAGAGCTGTATCCGCAGCCACATTTCGGTGGGCGAAGGCATCTTCAAGTCCACCGACGCCGGCAAGACATGGACGCGAAGCGGTCTCGAGCGCACCGGCCGTATCGGGCGCATCGTTGTGCACCCGCAGAATCCCGACGTCGTGCTCGCGTGCGCGCTGGGACACGCGTATGGCGCTCAACCCGAGCGCGGCGTCTTTCGAACCACGGATGGCGGCAAGAACTGGGACCGCGTGCTCTTTGTCGACGAGAACACGGGCTGTTCGGAGCTGGCGATGGACCCGCGGAATCCTCGCAAGCTGTTCGCCGGCATGTGGCAGATCGATATCAAGACGTGGGGGCGAGAAAGCGGCGGGCCTGGCAGCGGCCTGTTCACCTCGAACGACGGTGGCGCCACGTGGACGCGGCTGCGCGGCCGCGGGCTCCCCGCACGGGAGGTCGGCAAGGTGAAGGTCGCGGTCGCGCCGTCGAACCCCAATCGCGTGTATGCGCTCATCGAAACCGGCGACGGCATCCCATGGAAAGACAAAGAAACCGATCGCGGACAAGTGTGGCGATCGGAGGATGGCGGCGACAACTGGCGGGTCGTCAGCTACGACCGCAACGCCATGGGCCGCTCGCACTACTACGGGCACATTTTTCTGTCCCCAGATAACGAGAACGAGAGCTACTTCCTGACGGCCGGCTACAGCGTGTCGCTCGACGGCGGCGAAACGCTGGCGCAGCAGAATCAAGCGCGCTCGCCGGGCGGCGACCACCATGACATGTGGATTGATCCGACCAATGCGAATCGCATGATCGTCGGGCACGACCAGGGCTTTTCGATCTCGATGAACCGCGGCCGCACGTGGTATCGGAATCGGCTCGCCAACGCGCAGATGTACCACGTGACCGTGGACAACGCGATCCCGTACAACGTCATCGGCAACAAGCAGGATGGTCCCTCGTACCGAGGGCCGAGCAACAGCCGGACGGGTGGGACCATTCCGCGAAGCATGTGGCACACGGTCGCCGGTGGCGAGAGCGGCTGGTCGACACCGGACCCGGTCGACTCGAACCTCATTTGGTCGAGTGCGTCCGGCGCGGGCAGCGTCGGCGGCATCGTCGCCATCTACGAAGAGAACCGGCGTCAGGCGCGCAACGTCGAGGTGTGGCCGGAGCAGGCCAACGGCATTCCTGCCGAGCTCCGATATCGGTTCAACTGGACGATGCCGTTGACGATGTCGCCGCACGATCGCAACACGGTGTACGTCGGCAGCCAGCACGTGCATCGGACGACGAACCGTGGTCAGAGCTGGGAAGTGATCAGCCCCGATCTCTCCACCAACGACAAGGCGCGGCAGCAATTCTCAGGAGGTCTGACCGGCGACAACATCGGCGTCGAATATGCGTTCGTCGTGATGGCGATCGCCGAGTCGCGACTGGAACGCGGCGTGATTTGGGCCGGCACCAACGATGGGCAGGTGCAGCTCACGCGCGACAACGGCAAATCGTGGACCAACCTGACCAAGAACATCCCGAACTTGCCGCCGTGGGGCACGGTCGGAAACATCGAGCCGTCACGCTTCGATGCCGCGACGGCGTATCTCACCGTCGATCTCCATCAGGTCAACAACCGCGATCCGTTCGTCTATAAGACCACCGACTACGGACGAACGTGGCGGGCCATCGTCAACGGCGTACCGAAGAGCATGCTGAGCTATGCGCATTGCATCAGGGAAGACCCGGTGCGGCGCGGGCTGCTCTACCTCGGCACCGAGAACGCGATCTATGTGTCGTTCGACGATGCGGAGAACTGGCAACCGCTGCAGAGCAACCTCCCGCACGCGCCGGTCTATTGGCTGACCGTGCAGGAGCACTTCAACGATCTCGTGGTGGGCACGTACGGCCGCGGCTTCTGGATCATGGATGACATCACGCCACTGCAGCAGCTCAACGCCCAGGTGCTGTCTTCCGACGCGCATTTGTTCACGCCCCGACCGGCGTACCGCTTGCGGAACATCACGCAGGACGCTTCGTCGACCAACGATCCCACGGTGGGTGAGAATCCGCCCTACGGCGCGACCATCAACTACTACCTGAAGTCAGTGCCCGCGGGCGATGTCACCGTGTCGATCCTGAATGCGCAGAACCAGGCGCTGCGCACGCTCACGGGGCCGAAAGCGGTCGGGCTCAACCGCGTCGTGTGGGATCTCACCGACGACCCGAGTCGGGAGGTCCGGCTGCGCACGAGCCCGCTGTATGCGCCCGAGGTGCGCGTGGGGCCAGACGGCGTGCGACCAGGCGGCGGGCCTCGCCTCTCCATCCTGCAGCCACCAGGGACCTACACTGTGCGACTGAACGTCGGCGGCAAGCCGCTCACCTCCAGGCTCGAGGTCCGGAAAGACCCGAACTCCGGCGGCACGGAAGCCGATATCGGTGCGCAGATCAAGACGCTCACCGAGCTCCGTCGTGCGCTGGACGAGGCGGCGGATGTCGTGAACCAGATCGAGCTCGTGCGTGGTCAAATCGCCAACCTCCGTAACGTCATTCAAGAGTCTGAGATTCTGCAGCCGGCCTCGGAGCTCGATCGCAAGCTCGTGGAGGTCGAGCGCAACCTCATCGAGTTGCGAACGACGGGGCGCGGTCAGGACGGCGTGCGGTTTGGCGCGCAACTGCTGAGCAAGATCAACTATCTCGCCGGCGGACTCGCCAGCGGTGATTTCCGGCCGACGAACCAGCAGCTGGAAGTGCAGAAGGTGCTCGAAGAAAAGTTGCGAGCACTCCAGCGCGACGTGGATGCGCTCTTGAACAAGGACCTCAAGGCGATCAACGACTTGATGCGCGGCCGCGGCGTCGCCAACATCGTCGTGCGGCCGCCGAAGTGATGGGGCTGTAACCATTGTCGATCGACCGAACGACTGATTCAGCGACTGTTTCCTGATGGCGTGATCGCACGATGTCGTGACTCGATTGGGCAATCGTCGATCTGCCGATCGATTCGCTCCGTCACGCATTCTCCAAATCTCAAAACAGTCGCTCGATCGGTCGTTCAGGTTGCCACATCCTGGATGGTTCCGTCGGAAAGCGAGAACAGTACTTGTGGGTATCCCTGGCCCGATACACACGCTCTCGGCCCGGCGACGCCAGTGAGACTCAAGCCTCCGCGTGTCCGTCCTCGATTGCCTTCAGTAACCACAGCTTCGCGATTCGCCAGTCGCGTTTGACCGTGTCGGTGGACACTCGCAGGGCCGTGGCCGTCTCCGCGACGCTCAGGCCGCCGAAGAAGCGCATCTCGATCACACGGCACTTGCGCTCGTCGACCTGGGCCAATCCTTCAAGCGCCCGATCGAGGGCCATGAGATCGACATCCAACCCTGGCGCCTTGGCCATCTGGTCGTCGAACGTCACGCGGTGCAGCCCACCTCCACGTTTCTGATAGCCGCGCGACCGAGCGTGATCGACCAGCACCCGGCGCATCAATCGCGCGGAGATGCCCAGGAAGTGCGCGCGATCCTGCCAGCGCACGTGCGCCGCGTCCACCAGTCGAACGAACACTTCGTTCACCAGCGCGGTGGGCTGCAGCGTGTGGTCTCGTCGCTCACGGCTCATGTAGATCCGGGCCAGCCGTCGCAGTTCGGCTTCGACC
>JBOGIV010000347.1:0-3509 GCA_050747925.1 Vicinamibacterales bacterium | reverse complement strand
GATCAGGACCCCGCCGTAATCGTCACGAGCTGAATGACAAATTCCTTGAACGAGCGAGCGGGCGCATGCGGCGGATGAATCTCCACGGGCCCTCCTTGCGCGGCGGCCTCGATGGGCCCTTCGTCCTGTGGCGGCTCGACCGGCTCTGGGTCACGTGTCTCGGACGACACGCCGGAATGATACAAGGGGTATTCTGAAATGCCCACAGTGAGCTCAACGCGCACCGCGCTACTCGTTGTCCCAGTGTTACTAGCCGCCGCGATCGGGGCGCGCAGCTGGGACCCGGGGCCGTTGCATGCGCAAACGCCTGCGTCGACGCGCTGGTACAAGGGCAACCTGCACACGCACACGCTCAACAGCGACGGCGATTCCACACCGCACGACGTCGTCTCATGGTACCGAGAGCAGGGGTACCAGTTCCTCGTTCTGACGGATCACAATTACCTGACGAGCGTCGAGGGCCTGAACTCGCTGCACGGCGCGACGGGTCAGTTCCTGGTTGTCAAAGGCGAAGAGGTGACGGGTCGCGTCGGGGAGAAGCCCATCCACGTGAACGGCCTCGAGGTCGATCGTCTGGTCGATCCTCCGGGCGGCTCGAGCGCTGTCGAAGTCGCGCAGAACATGGTCGACGCGATTCGAGGCGCGAACGGGATACCGAGTATCAACCACCCCAACTACGGCTGGGCGATTTCTCCGGATGAGCTTGGCCAGATTCAGCGCACCCGGCTCTTCGAGGTTTTCAACGGCCATCCGCGCGTCAACAACGTTGGTGGCGGCGGCATTCCGGGGCTCGAGGAGACGTGGGATCGAATTCTCTCGAGCGGCAGACTCCTGTACGGCATCGCCGTGGACGATGCGCACTACTTCAAGCGGCCGTGGGATTCGACGGCGCCGGCGCCGGGGACAGGATGGGTCTATGTCCGCTCGCCTCGACTCGATGGTCGCGCACTGGTCGAAGCGCTCGAGCGTGGCGAGTTCTACGCGTCGACCGGGGTCGAGCTCACCTCCCTCGACGTCGCCAACTCGACGATGACGATCACGGTTCGCCAGGAGCCGTCCAGCAAGTACCGCATTCAGTTCATCGGCCGTGCCGGCCGCGTGTTGACCGAAGCCACCAGCAGTCCGGCGAGCTACACGTTCAAGGGCGACGAAGGCTACGTTCGAGCAAAGGTGTTGGAGTCGAACGGGAAGGTGGCGTGGGTTCAGCCCGTGCCGATCGGAGCCACGGGCCCTCGCTGATGAAGCAGGAAGTACGAAGCAAGAAGCAAGAAAGTGTGAGCGCGACAGTTGTCGTCGTTGCGGCGGTGATTGAGCGCGATCACGCGTTCTTGATCACGCTGCGGCCGTCGGGCGCGCATCTAGCGGGTCACTGGGAGTTTCCGGGAGGAAAGGTGCATTCGGGCGAGACCCACTCTGAAGCGTTACGGCGAGAATTGTTCGAAGAGCTCGACATCGTTGGCCAGGTCGGCGAGCTGCTCCACACCGTGACGCACGCCTATCCAGCCAAGACGGTGGAGCTCTATTTCTATCGCTGTGGCTTCTTGGGTGAGCCGAAGCCGATGATGGGGCAGGAGATGCGATGGGTTCCGCGCGACGAGCTGGCGTCGCTCGCGTTTCCCGAAGCCGACCGCGATCTGCTGCGCCGTCTCGTAGAGGCGACTCTTTAGGGTCGCCTGGCGAAACGGAGTCACCCGCCTCTACTTCACGATGAGTAGTCTGTAGTTCGCCGCATGTACGAACTGCACGCCACTCTCCGTCAGCAGCGCATCGTCCTCGATTGGGATCCGCAGCTTCTTTCCGCCCCATTCAGCGATTGGCGTATACGCGAAGTACTCGAACGAGAACAGATGCTGCACGTGCATCGTGAACGTCGTTTGTAGTGGTTGCCACGTGGTGAGCGACGGGCCGATGTCGTGGCCCGTGTTGCCGACCGGGTGGAACCCATAGACCACATCCGTCTTCTCGTCGGCGTTGGGTCTGTTGAACTCGATGACGCCATAGCCGGCGCTCCGCAGCGCCTGATCCATCGCCGTCATCGTCGCGTCGGCTCGGACGCCGGGCTTGATCACCTTCTTCAACACATCGCGAACCGCGATGGCTTTGTCGAATGCCGCCTGGATGCTGCGCGGCGGCGCAATCTCACCCGGCTTGAGCACATAGGCCACGCGCTTGACATCGGTGCCGAAGTTCATCAACTGGACGCCCCAGTCGATCATCATCACGTCGCCGGGCTGAATGATGCGATTGCTGGACGTGGCGACGATCCCCTCGGGCCCGGTGATGTAGACCGACGGCATGTCGAACTCCGAGCCGAGCGCGCGATCGAGCAGGCGATCCTGCAGCCACCACGCGACCTCTTCGAGCGTCGTCTTGCCGGGCGCGATCACCTCGTTCGAGAGGGCCCGCTCCGCGAGTTGAACCGCGATCGTCGCTGCCTCACCGAATGCCACGATTTCCGCCGCCACGCGATGCGAGCGGAAATCGGCCACGAGACGTTCGGCCGTCACCAGCCGCGACGCGTACGGCTCGCCGAGTGTTCGCTTGAGATGCGCCAGCATCGTCACCGACAGGCCATCTGCCGGCCCGATCTCGTCGGACATGTTGACGCCAATTCGCTTGGGATCGCGCTCTTTGACGATGTCGGCGAGACGAGATGCCGGGAGGAACCGATCGTAGGCGCCTGATTCTGCGATCAGATATCCACCCGGACCGAGCGCCAGGCGCTCGATGCGGTCTCCGCCGCGATCGGCGAAGACGTAGTAGCCGATGCCGGTGATATAGCCCCGTCCGAGATCGCGCCACAGCGGGTCATAGTGGTTTTCCTTGGCGGCAACGATCCACATGTCAATGCCGTGGTCGCGCATCGCGCGCGGGAGCACCTGCTCGAATTTGTCGAGACGGATCTGTCGTTCGAGCTCCCAGCGGCGGCGGGCTTCCTGCGCGTCCGGTCGAGCGACGAGGGTGACGACGATCAGGGCAATGGCAACGAGCGTGCGCATGCACCGGATTCTAGTGGAAAGGCAAAAGGCAGCGCTGCCGGAAAGACCGACGCGAGGATACGATACTCTCGTGCGGCCCAATCCGAATCGAGCCGTTACGCAGCGGAGAGATACCCGTCGCTTCTCTCGCGCCACAGCCGTGCTCGTGATCGTGCTCGCGTCGGCCATGGTTGCTGCTCAGCAGACTCCGCTGACGTGGCGCACGGTGACTCCTGGTGTCGAGCACGCCAGGTTCACGCGAGGATCAGCCGGCCCCGACGGGGTCTCGGGCCCCTGGCCAATCAATTTGCTTCGCATCGATCCCACGGTGGTGACGCTCGATGTCATCCACGCGATGGACGAGGGCGTCGGCCTCGAGACCGTCAGTTCGATCGCCGCCCGCACCGGCGCCATCGTCGCCGTGAACGCCGGATACTTCCGCACCACAGGCACGTTCCGTGGCGAGCCTCAGGGGCTGCTGCAGATCGATGGCGTGCTTCTCAGCGAGGCCGATCGCGGCCGGTCCGCCGT
>JBOGIV010000346.1:0-8121 GCA_050747925.1 Vicinamibacterales bacterium | reverse complement strand
GGATGAGATCGTCGCTTCGCTCGAGGGGCGACGGGATGGGTGAAGTCTATCGGGCAGAGACTCGAAACTGAAACGCGGACATCGGCAGAAGGTGCTGCCTGCCTGGCGGGCGACCACTTCAGTCCTGTTATGCTGAGCGAGTGTCGCGTTCGAGTCAGCTCTCGCACGCTGCTGAAGAGCGGTTCTGGCACGGTGTAGAGGCCGTCGGGAGGTTCTTCATGGGGCAGGCCGACGTCCAGAAGGCGCTCGAGAAGCTGGCGAGCGTGCTGGACGCCCATCAGATCCCGTACGCGATCGTTGGCGCGATGGCCTTGAATGAGTTTGGCTATCAACGGGCAACGGTCGACGTCGACGTCCTGCTGACGCGCGAAGGATTGGAAATCTTCAGGGCGACTGCGCTTGGGCGGGGATACCTCGAGAAGTTCCCGGGAAGCCGAGGCATGCGCGACACTGAACACGGCGTCGACATCGACGTCGTCCTCACCGGCACGTATCCAGGTGATGGCAAGCCGAAGCCGGTCGTGTTTCCCGACCCGGCACGTATCGCGTTACGCGGCGCGCGCATCGCGTTACTGCCGTTGCCCACGCTGATCGAGCTCAAACTCGCGTCAGGAATGACCGCACCGCATCGCCTCAAAGACCTTGCCGATGTGCAAGAGCTGATTCGCATCCAACGCCTACCGCGGACGCTCGTCGACGAGCTCAACGGTTTCGTCCGAGAGAAATATCTGGAGCTGTGGCAGGCGCTGCACGATCACCCCGAAGAATAGAGAACTCAGGGCGCGCGCCGCCTTGCCCGATGACGGGCTTCACCGCGGTCGATATCGGCCGACACATCGACGCGGCCGCCGCCATGCTTGATGGACAAGTCCGGAAAGATCGTCAGCGTGAAGTGGGGACAGCTTCGAGCTCGGGACGGTCTGGAGGTCGATCGAGCTTGGACGCGAGCGCAGGTCGTCACACGGTCAACAGGCGCGCCCGCCAGCAGCGTCTCCTCGATTTTTCCAATCGTCGCGCGAATGGAAGGGCCCAGCAGTCGCGCCTTCCCTTCGACGTCCGCCTGCATCGTTTGTTCAGCGGTGGCCGCCCTGCTCGACCCGTGGGTAGCCGGACCTTGACTTGAATCGCGTCGCATGATACTCACAGTGTGAGTTTGGGATGCCTTCAGCCATCGGACTCTTCGAATTGTTGCTGCTGCTGGCCGTCCGCTCTGAGGGCGACGAGGCGTACGGTGTGCCCATTCGCGGCGCCATCGAAGCCGCAACCGGCAAATCCCCGTCGAGCGGCGCGATCTACACGACACTCGAGCGGCTCGAAGCGCGTGGTCTCGTGCTCTCGAGCCTCGGTGACGGTTCTCCGCTACGCGGTGGGCGCCCGCGTCGCTATTACCGTCTGACCGCTGAGGGGCGCCGCGTCGCCGCGTCGCACTCCTCTATGGTGCAAACGCTCGCCAGTCGCAGTCAGCTCGAGCCGTCCGACGTCTGAGTATGCGCCGCCTGCTCGACCGCCTGCTGCGGTTGGCGTACCGCGACACTGCCGGCGATGTCGTCGCGGGCGACCTCGAGGAAGAGTTCCACGCCATCCGAGCGGGACGCGGCGAGAAGGCCGCGCAGCGGTGGTACCGGCGACAGGCGCTGCGATCCATTCTTGCCAGCGTTCATCATCGTCGTCAGTCAACCCTCGAGACGGAATGCGCCGAGCCGAAAGGAGACGGCTTCATGCACACATCCACCAGCGACCTGCGCTATGCCGCTCGAATGCTCTTACGACGTCCGGCGTTCACGGCCGCGACGTTGACGGCTCTCGCCATTGGGCTTGGGGCCAATGCGGCCATGTTCTCGGTGATCGACGCCGTGCTGCTGCGGCCGCTGCCATATTCACGTGCAGAGACTCTGGTGGTGTTGGAGCAGGTCGATCACAGCGGCTCTTCTGGCGAACCAGGGTTGATCTCACCAGCCACGTTTCTCGATTGGCGTGACGCCGCCACCTCATATCAGGACATGGCCA
The DNA here is from genome assembly GCA_050747925.1 of Vicinamibacterales bacterium. GTDB lineage: Bacteria > Acidobacteriota > Vicinamibacteria > Vicinamibacterales > UBA2999 > 12-FULL-67-14b. The sequence goes on along the minus strand of JBOGIV010000346.1, from coordinate 6,114 downwards.
CCGTGAGGCCGTGGAGTTTCACAGACACAACAAGTGGAGAGCCAGAAGTGCTGCCGGCCGGCTTGGTGTCGGCGGGTCTTTTCGATCTCTTAGGCGTTGCGCCTGCGGCGGGACGCCTGCTCATTCCCCAGGACTATGAGCAGGGCGCCCCAAGAGTGGCCGTCATGAGCGATCGCCTGTGGCGCTCGCGATTCGGCGCCGATCCAGGGCTCGTGGGGCGGACGATACGCTTCGAGGACGCACCCGTCACGATCGTGGGCATTCTGCCGGCGGCGTTCCACTGGCTCGATCAGGATCAGCTGATGTGGGCGCCTTACGTGCTCTCCGAGCGCGCTCGCACGGCTCGACGGCAGACGTTCCTGCGCACGGTGGCGCGTCTCAAGAGCGGCGTGACGGTCGATCAGGCGCGCGCTGAAGCGTCGGTGGTCACCCGCCGCCTCATCGAAACCGCCCCAGATGTCTACAGAACCGTCAGTTTGCAGGTCACCCCGATCGACATCGAGGTGACCGGTGAGGTGAGGCCGGCGCTCGCCGTGCTGTTTGGGGCGGTTGGTCTGATTCTCCTGATCGCGTGCGCCAATGTGGCCAGCCTGATGCTCGCTCGAAGTGCAGAGCGCCAACGGGAGTTCTCCGTGCGCGCGGCCATCGGTGCGGGACCTGGACGGCTCGCGCGCCAACTTCTGGTCGAGAGCCTCCTCATCTCGTTCATTGGAGCCGGACTCGGTCTGCTTGTTGCCTATGTGTCGCTCGACACGATCGTCGCCTTGACGCCCGGCGAGATCCCCAGACTCGATCAGACCGGGCTCAACTGGCGGGTTCTGGCGTTCAGCGCCGGGCTTGCGATCGCGGTCGCCGCGCTTATTGGTACCGCTCCGGCGCTCCACGCGCGTCGTGATGTCGTCCATGCGCTGCGCGCGACCGCCGGTGCCGGGCACGGCCAATCGACGCGGCTTCGGCTCGTCTTCGTCGCCGCTGAGGTGGCGATCTGCTTCGTCCTGCTCATCGGCGCCGGCCTGCTCGTTCAGAGCTTTGTTCGCCTGACGCGCGTCGATCCGGGCTTTCGAACGCACAACGTCGTAACGCTCGAAACGTTGGTCTGGTCGACGTTTCCAAAGCCCGACCAGCAGCGTCTGTTTTTCGCCGAGGTCCTCGACCGGCTTCGTGCCTTACCCGGTGTGGTCAGTGCCGGCGGCGTGACGGCGCTTCCGTTTCTCGGCTCAAACAGCATCGAGATGGACGCCAGCGTCTCGATCGTCGGCGACGCCGATTCGGCCGCCACCTCGTCCGCCTTCTTGAGCATCACGACGCTAGGTTATTTCGAGACGATGGGGATCTCGCTGCTGCACGGCCGAACGTTCGATCAACGCGACAATGCGACCTCGACTCCTGTGGCCATTGTTTCTGAGGGGTTTGCGCGGAGGCGTCTGGGTGCCGACTCCGTCGGCCGGTCCATCGTCGTGAAAAACGATCGCACGCCGGGGCCATTGCAGGTGATCGGCGTCGTCGGCGACGTCCGGCATGTCAGTCTCGATTCCTCGACGCGCGACGAGGTGTTCATTCCGCAGGAGCAGTCGCCCTTTGGGTCGCTGAGCCTTGTCGTGCGGACCCAATCGGATCCGCTTCTACTGGTCCCCTCGATGAAGGCGGCGATCAGATCGGTGTATCCGGCGCAGACGTTTGGCATCGTCGCGACCCTCGACGAGCTTGTCGCGCTTACGGTTGCGCCGCGGCGGTTCTACCTCGTGCTTGCCGTCATGCTGGCGGGCACGGCGTTGCTGCTCGCCATGGTCGGGCTCTACGGTGTCACGACCCTTCTGGCCGCGCAGCGAACACGTGAGATCGGGGTCCGACTCGCGCTCGGTGGCACGCGGCACGACATTCTACGGCTCGTGCTTCGCACGGGACTCACGGCACCAATCATCGGCGGTCTGGTAGGCGTCATCGCGGCAGTCTCGGCGGCGCAGATGCTTCGCGCCTATCTCTTCGGCATCGAGCCGACCGACGCCTCCACATTTGCCGCCGTCACCGCGCTCGTCGTGTTTGTCTCGCTCGTTGCGGCGTATGTGCCGGCACACCGCGCGCTCCGCGTCGATCCGGTCGTGGCGCTTCGAGATGAGTGACGGTCAGCGAGTGACGGTCACCGTGACGTTGTGCGATGTGAACAGCGAGCCGTCGCTCGCGATCGCGCGCAGCATGTAGACGCCGGGGTCGTGGAAGGTCGCGCGAACCGGCCAGGTGTTATTGGCCGGTGGCTCCGGAATGAAAAACGGCGGCGACCACGGCGAGTTCGCGTAGGCGCGCGTATCGGTCCACGCCTTCATCTGCTCGGGATCGAATTTCACGCGATCGGCGGGCCCCCGATACACGATCCATGAGAGTCGCAAGCCGGGTCCGCTCGACGCGACGATCGACGAAGGTGGTCGGTACAACGCGGCGGTGGCGGCGGCGGTGCTCGCCGGCGGTCGAGTCTGGCGCCTTGCCGGGATGTTGTCGGGATCTTTGGCCAAGGCGACCAGCGTCAACGGCTCGCCGACCTTGACGGCGCGGCGAGCCTCACCCTCGACCTTCAGCTCCGGCGGGATGTTGGTTCGAAGCTCATCGCGCAAGCTGCCGAAATCGCCGCCCACCTCGGTCGAGATGACTTGCTTGTCGATCTGGTAGTCGCTCTTGAGCGATGCGAACGCGCGCTCAGTTTTTCCGTGCGTGGTGAGCGTCCAGATGAGCTCCTTGTTCCCGAAATCCTTCGGCACTCGCACGGTAAAGAGAAACGGGTTGCGTCGCGGATAGAAGTGCGTCGGCTGGCCTTGATCGGGACCACCAGGTTCGATCTGGTTGTCGGGGCCGGTCGGCACATCGAACTCTTCCTCCCAGTTCGAGTTCATGTAGCCGAAGAACATCGTGAACGACCCGTCTTCGTTGGGCCACCAGCCTTCGTAGGCTGGTGACACCGTCTGGCCCTTCAGATACATGAATCGCGTCTGAGCATCGACGCTCTGGGACACAAGCGACGCCGCAAGCGCGAGGAGCAGTACTCGCGCTCCTTGGAATAATCCAGCTCGGTACGGGACCGTCACTGATTTCCTGGTTTTGCGGTCGTCGTTTCGGTCACCAGTGGAGGAGGCGCCCAGCACAACGGACACCCGATGTCGTAGTCGTTGCGACTCTTCATCTTCTGACGCCGATGCGCCATCTCGGCTTGAAACTGCTCTTCGGTGAGCGATACGGAATAGCCCAAGTCGATGAACATGTTCGCGATCGACCGTCGGCCGCCTCCTGCCCAGTTTCTCGCGTCCGCCGGGTTCTTGTTTGCGGGTGTGGTGTCGAGGAAGCCGATCAAGTGGACGATGGTGCCTTTCGGCAGAAGCGGCGCCGCATCGTCTTCATAGACGTACTGCTTGACCCAATTGTGGTCGTAGCCGACGCAGTTGAGCGTCAGAATGTTGTGGCCCCAGATCGCCTGGAGGCACATCCGCACTCCGGGCGCATGAAGATGGGGCTCGAACGCGACGATCTTCGTGTGCTCCTGAAGCGTCGCAAACGCGTGGAGCTCCTGACTCGCTTGATTCGGCTTCACGTCGATGTCGATGCCGTTGCCCAGCCGCAACGTCGCGCGTCGGTACTGCGGCTTGTAGCCCTTCGGGAAGAACTTGAACGCGAACTCCAGGTGTGCCTTTGTCTCCCGACCGTTTGAGTGCAAGTGGTACGCGTCGAGCGACAACGACGAATTCGCGGCCAGCAGTCGCCCCGCAGCGACCGGGAAGATGTCGGGGTTGCGTCCCACCTCGTGAATGGGCCAACTGCTGCCGCCCTCGCCCCCGCCGGCGGAGGCTTCACCCGGCACCACGCTCGAGTAGGTCATGTGGTGGAAACCATAACGGCCGCCGACCGTGTTGGTCGCGCCTCCCCTCGGAATGTCATTGATTTCTCTGACCTCAACCGCCGACACGTATCGATCTTCAATGAGCCCGGTCGGCACGAGGCCCAGGGATCCCCACTTGTCGGGGCCGGCTGCCGGCACAATCACTTCAGGCGATCGCAGAACCAGATCCGGCTCGCCGATCTCCCACTTGTCGGTGTTGACGAAGTCCTTGGCCGGCGGTGCTTCGGCCGGATTCCCACGGGCGGCGCCGCTGTCCGACCACTTCGCGATCTTCGCGATCTCGGCGTCGCTCAGGGACGGGTCGTCCTTGAAGTGCTGAATGCCGATGTCCTTCTCGACAAACCAGGGCGGCATGACGCCGGCGTGCGGACCCAGGCCGGTCCGCATCTTCATCGCGCGAGCCCACGGCCGCACTTCCTCGTAGGTGACCAGCGACATCGGCGCGACGCCGTCCGGACGATGGCAGTGCTGACAGCTGCGCTGGAGAATCGGCGCGATGTCCTTGGTGAAAGTGACGCTGGCAGCGCCGCTCGGCTGCGCGCTCGGCGTGGCCGGTGTCGTGAGAACGATCGCAAGAGGCACGAGCGGAGCGATTCGCAAGGCGCGGTTGATGAACCGACCAGTGGGATCCATGCACGCCCTCCCTGTTTCGGGCAACGTTACGCCCAGAACCAACTCCCGTCAACGCGGTTACCAAGCTTGGAACCTGCGCATCGATGAGCGTCGGCTGGCACTTCTGATGACCGGCAAAGCCTGTCTCGCCGAAGCTCGTTCACAGTCTGACGATCGCAGGCGGATCCAAATCACCGAAGTCCCATTGGTTTATCAACTTAGGCGGATTGGCGCCGGCGCAGAGCGCCGTTCGTGCCTTATAATGTCGTGACAGGAGGCTGTAGCGGCGGATGTTCGAGCGGTATACCGAGCGCGCCAGGCGAGTGTTGTTCTTCGCCCGCTACGAAGCCAGCCAACTAGGAAGTATCTCGATTGAGACTGAACACCTTCTCCTCGGATTGATCAGGGAGGGTAAAGGCCTCACGAGTCGAATTTTTGCCCGATCCCATCTCTCACTCGAAAACATTCGCAAGGACATCGAGGGCCGCACCGTCTTTCGAGACAAGGTCTCCACGTCGGTTGAGATTCCCTTCAGCGCTGAAACCAAGCGCGTCCTTCAATATGCCGCCGAAGAGGCGGATCGGCTCCTGCACAACTACATCGGCACCGAGCACCTGCTGCTGGGCATTCTCCGCGAGGAACGATCGGTCGCCTCGACCATCCTCATGGAAAAGGGGATGCGACTCCACCAGGTGCGCGAGGACATCGTGCAGCTCCTCAACGAGAAGACGTCGCTCAACCGTGTCAAGGAGACGCCTCTTCTCGCCGAGTTCAGCCGGGATCTCACCGAAGCGGCGATGAAGAACCAGCTGGACCCGCTCGTGGGACGAGATTACGAGCTCGAGCGCGTCCAGCAAGTCCTCTGCCGGCGGACCAAGAACAACGCGGTCCTCATCGGCGAACCGGGCGTCGGCAAGACGGCGATTGTGGAGGGTCTGGCGCAGAAGATCGTCTACGGCGACGTGCCGCACTTCCTCGCCGACAAGCGGCTGCTCGCCCTCGATATCTCGCTCATCGTGGCGGGAACGAAATACCGCGGGCAGTTCGAAGAGCGCCTCAAGGCGATCATGAAGGAGCTCATCGACAACCCGCACGTGATCGTCTTCATCGACGAGCTGCATACGCTGGTTGGCGCGGGCTCGGCGGAAGGGTCGCTCGATGCCGCCAACATCCTGAAGCCGGCCTTGAGCCGCGGAGAGATTCGCTGCATCGGCGCCACGACGCCCTCGGAATATCGCAAGTACATCGAGAAGGACCGATCGCTCGAGCGGCGCTTCCAGGCAATCAAGGTCGATCCGCCGTCGGAGAGCGAGACCATCTCCATCCTGATGGGGATCAAAGATCGCTACGAGCAGTTCCACCGCGTCGAGTACACGCGCGAGGCGCTCGAGGCGGCGGTCTATCAGTCGAGCCGCTACATCACGGATCGCTTCTTGCCGGACAAGGCGATCGATCTGGTGGACGAGGCGGGCGCGCGCGCGAAGCTGCGCGAAGCGGGCTACAGCGAAGAGTTCGGCGAGATCAACAAGAGCATCCGCGTCGCCGTCGAGCAGATGGAAAGCGCGGTCACGGCGAAGGACTTCGACAAGGCGAACTTCTATCGCGAGCAAGAGCAAGTGGCT
>JBOGIV010000345.1:0-11452 GCA_050747925.1 Vicinamibacterales bacterium | reverse complement strand
CATCCCGATCGACTGGAGCGCTTCACCCGCGAAGCGCAGCAGCTGGCGGCGCTGAACCATCCGCACATCGGTGCCATCCACGCGATCGAAGAGTTGGGCGGACGCCGCGCGCTGGTGCTCGAGCTGGTCGAGGGGCCGACGCTTGCCGATCGGCTGCAGCTCGGCGCCATACCGGTGCCCGAGGCGTTGACCATCGCCCGACAGATCGCCGACGCGCTCGATGCCGCGCACGAAAAGGGAATCATTCATCGCGATCTGAAACCCGCGAACATCAAGATCCGGCCGGACGGCACGGTGAAGGTGCTCGACTTCGGCCTGGCAAAAGGCGTGGACGGCGACTCGGCGGGGCCCCTCGCCGACTCGCCGACGATGTCGAGCGGCAAGACGTTGGAAGGCGTGATCCTCGGGACCGCGCCGTACATGAGCCCCGAGCAGGCGCGCGGTCACCGCGTCGACAAGCGAACCGACGTCTGGGCGTTCGGTTGCGTGTTGTACGAGATGCTCACCGGGGCGCAGGCGTTTTCGGGCCAAACGCTGTCGGACACCATCGCCGTGATTCTCGGGCGCGAGCCCGACTGGACGAAGCAGCCGGACACGACACCTCGGACGATTCGAGTCCTGCTGCGCCGACTGCTCGACAAGGATCGGCGGCGGCGTTTGCACGACATCGCCGACGCGAGACTCGAAATCGAGGACGCGATTGCGGGTCGCGAGGAAACAGCGTCGATGCCGTCGACCTCGCGACCTCTCGAGCGGTGGGTCCCGTGGGTCGTGGCGTCCGTGTCGTTGGCGACAGCCGCGGCGATGGTTGTATGGCAACCATTGGTTCGCCAGAACACGCCTCCAGTGCAAGACGTTCAGGTCCGCCGTTTAACCGATCTCGTTGGTGTGGAAGAGACCCCGGCGATCTCGCCTGACGGGAAAACGGTCGCGTTTGTGAAGACGCTCGGTCGCACGCGACATATCTGGGTCCGACTGTTGTCCGGGGGAGCGCCGCTCAGGGTGACGCAGGATGCCGGCGATCACCTTTGGCCTCGATGGGCTCACGACTCCAGCACCCTCATTTACTTCACGCCGGGCCCCCAACCGGGCGAGCCTGGGGCCATCTGGGAGATCGCGGCGCTTGGTGGTCCCCCGCGGCGGGTCATCACCGCCCTTGGTCCCGGCGATCTCAGCCACGACGGAACACGGCTCGCGTTTTTCCGGTTCAGCGAGGGCGCCGTCGAACTCGCGGCTGCCAACCGCGACGGTTCGAGCCCGAAGAGCCTTGGCAAACTTCCGGCCGCGGCCTACTCGGTGCCGAAGTGGGCGCCCGATGACGGGAGGATTGCCACAACGCAGGACACCGGTGGTGCGCGCTTCACGGCAGACTTCTTCATCGTTGACAGCTCAACCGGGGAGGTCAGGCGTGAGCCAATGGACGTCAACGTGAGCGGCTTTGCCTGGCTCAAGGATGGGTCGGGCTTGATCGTGAGCTCCTCGCGCGGCAGCACGATGTCGTACCCGCCCACGTTCAACCTGTGGCTGATGCCGCTGGACGGCCGTGCATCGTCTCAGCTCACGTTTGGCGAATTCTCGTACGAATTCCCCGATCTCGACGCTCAGGGCGGCCTGGTCGTCAGTCGCGTTCGGGCCCAATCGGATGTCTGGAAATTTCCCGTGACTGGATTGCCGCACGAGAACGCGCGCCGCGGCGTTCGCATCACCAGACAGACCGGTCAGATCCAAACGGCGTCAGTGAGCCCCGATGAGTCGGAGGTGGCCTTCCTCTCCGACAACGGCGGACATGCCAACGTGTGGATCGCCAAGACCGCAACCGGCGAGATGCGCGCCCTCACGCGCGAGTCCGACTCGCGTTTCGTCGTCGCGGTGCCGGTGTGGTCGCCGATGGGGGACTGGGTGAACTTTCTGAGCAATCGGGGCACCGGCGGAGCGGATGTCACGTTGTGGATCGCGCGCCCCGATGGGAGCGATACTCGTGACCTGGGCGCGATTGGGGCCTGGGCGTGCTGGTGGCGATGGCCGGTTCCTGTATTTCTCGAGCGGCAAAGAGGCCGTCTACTCCATCCACAAGCGGCCGCTGGCCGGCGGCGCCCCGACGATGGTTCGCGACGACAATGCCGTGGGGTGTCAGGTGAGCCGAGATGGCTCGACGCTGTACTACGGCAAGGTCCTGACGCAGGCGACCGGTTCGTGGGATTTCGAAGTGCGACGCGCGCAGCCCGAATCCGGTCCATCCGAAATGATCGGGAAAGTGTTCGGCGCCAGAATTCCAACCTCTTCGATCAACTATCACGGCCTGCTGTCACCCGATGAGCGCTGGCTGGCCATGCCGTTGTTGGACGGGTCGACGACAAATCTGTGGGCGCTCTCCACCACGAACGGTCAATGGCGGCCGCTGACCGACTTTGGCGATCGCAGCGTGATCATCGCCAGACGCATCGCGTGGTCGAGAGACAACGCGTGGATCTACGCGTCGGTATCAGACGTGGACTCGGACATCGTGATGCTCGCGGGCCTGTTCTGAACTTCAGAACCGTGGAACTCTGGCCCGCCTTCGCTCGCCCTTCCCGGCTTGGCGAGCTCCGGCGAGGTCTCGCCGAAGCGGCATTCGCCGCGGAGGCGGAAACTTTGGAACCATGGAACCCTTGGAACTTTACGTATGATGTGGCGCACGCGGAGGACGCTACGGTGAATCGACGCACGTTCGTACGGCTTGGCGGGATGGCCGCCGTCGGCTTTGGGCTGGAGGGATGCGCGCAAAAGTCGGCGCCGGCAGTCACGCCGCAGTCGCTGCCGCGCAACACCCCGCGCGTGCTGCCGGTCGTTCGCGCATCGTGGGACCGCGTGATCCGGACGACCATCGGCCTTCGGCCTCACCGTGATTCGGGATTCCTGCTGAAGGCCGACAAGCTCGACGCCAAGACCGTGATCCACAACTTCGGTCACGGCGGAGCGGGCATGTCGCTCTCGTGGGGCACGGCGTCGATGGCCGTTGATTTCGCGATGCAGCAGCCAGACCGGCGTGCGGCCGTTCTCGGCTGTGGCGTGGTCGGCCTCACGACCGCGCGCGAGCTGCAGCGACGCGGCTTCGACGTCACGATCTACGCCGCGACCGTGCCGCCCGACACCACGTCGAACATGTCGCTGGCGGGATTCACGCCGACGTCGGGCCTGGTCCAAAACAATCGTCGGACGCCCGAGTGGGACGCGCAGTTCCGGCAGGCCGTGCAGATCGCGTATCACCGCCTGCAGTTGCTCGCCGGCCCGCGATACGGGATCAGCTGGATCCAGAACTACTCGCCAACTGACGACATCAATCAGCAACAAGGCGGTGGAGGTGGAGGCGCGGGCGGCGTCAATCCGCTGCTGCCAGAGAGTATCCAAAATCCGCGCGTGGTGCTCCAGCCTGGGGAGCATCCTTTCCCCACGAGGTACGCGATCGAGCGGACCCAGATGCGCATCGAGCCGTCGATCTATCTCGACGCGCTAATGCACGACGTCGCGCTCTTCGGCGGGAAGATCGTGATCCGGAAGTTCGAGACGCCACGCGATCTGATGGCGCTCCCGGAACACGTCATCGTGAACTGCACGGGGCTGGGCGCCAAAGCGCTGTTCGACGATCCCGAGCTCGTTCCGCTCAAGGGCCAGCTCACGGTTCTGATGCCGCAAGCCGAGATCAACTACGGCACGAATGGCGGGTTACGTGTCGCGACCCCGCAGGCTGGGATCGGGATTCACATGATGCCGCGCTCTGACGGCATCGCTTTAGGCGGCACCTCGCAGCGTGACGTGTGGACGATGGACGTCGACCAGACCGAGCGCCAACGCATCGTCGAAGGTCATATCGATCTGTTTTCTGCGATGAAGACACCGGCGCGACTCACGTAGGGTCAGTAGGGCAGGACTTCATTCAGTCCTGCCCATCGGCACGACTAAAGTCGTGCCCTACGAAGCAGTGGCACGACGCTTGCTCATTCAGCGTTCGATGAATGAGAGTGTCCTCTCCCCAGCACCGGATGATTCGTCAGCGAGGCGGCCAGATCGCTCGCTTCGTAAGAAGGATCGAGTGCGCTCCGCATGGATTTCCTTCACCGGCCGCATCCTCGCGCAGCTCATCGGCGCGGCAGCGACGGTCGGTCTCGGCTTCCTGATTTTGCACAAGTCCAGTTCGGTAGCGATCACGTCTTCGACAAATGCTGTCAGCGCTCCTGCCAATGTTTCGCATGCGACGGCGAAAGCTCGACGGCATGGGCAGACGGTCGTGGCCGTGCTGCCGCTCGACGACTACTCGAAGGGCGAGCAGGCGGACCATTTCGTGGACGGGATCACCGAGGCGTTGATCACGGATCTGGCACAGAGTGATCAACTTCGAGTCATTTCACGCACGTCGTCCATGCACTACAAGGCCCGACAGGTGCCGATTCCCGAAGTTGCACGTGAGCTCGGTGTCGATTTTGTCGTTGAGGGCTCGGCGGCGCGGGACGGCGCCCGCATTCGGGTGACGGCCCAGCTGATCGACGCGCGCACCGACGAGCACGTCTGGGCACGCAGCTACGATCGATCGGCGACCGACGTTCTGGCGGTGCAGTCCGAGCTGGCCAGCCTCATCGCCCGCGAGATCGATGCGGTGCTGTCGGGACCGAGCGCGGCAAAACTCTCTGCGAATTAAGCCACAAGGTAGCCACTCAGTTTTCCGCAACCAACGATCACGTACATAGCCACCGAGACACAGAGACGCAGAGGAAAGTACTGGCTTACTCTGTGACTCTGTGGCCAACGTCTGTAAGCCGTGATGATTACTTGACCCCCATGTGTGCTGCGGCAAACGCCCACTGGTCCGCGCGCTCCTGTATCAGCTTGTCCGTCGGGCGATAGCCGTGTGACGCCTGCGTCTCGACGCGGATGAGCGCGGGCTTGTCGCATCCCTGCGCCGCCTGCAGCGCGGCGGTGAACTTGAACGAGTGACTCGGCACGACCCGATCGTCATGATCGGCCGTGGTCACGAGAGTCGCTGGATAGCACGTTCCCGGCTTCAAGTTGTGAAGCGGCGAGTATTCGATCAGGAACTTGAACTGCTCGGGATTCGATGAAGTGCCGTACTCGGTCGCCCACAGCTTGCCGCCCGTGAACCGGTCGTAGCGAAGCATGTCCATCACCCCAACCGCCGGCAGTGCGACGGCAAACAGATCCGGACGCTGCTCCATGACGGCGCCGACCAGCAGGCCGCCATTCGAGCCGCCCATCATGCCGAGCTTGGCGGGCGAGGTGTATTTCTCCTTGACCAGATACTCGGCGACGGCGATGAAATCGTCGAAGACGTTCTGCTTCTTCTCCAGATAGCCGGCCTTGTGCCAGGCCTCGCCGTACTCGGCGCCGCCACGCATGTTCACCGTTACCCAGAGACCGCCAAGCTCGAGCCAGGCGGGCACGTCCGCGCGATAGGTCGGCAGTGTGCTGATCGAGAAGCCACCGTATCCATACAGCATCGCCGGATTGGCGCCGTTCTTCGGGAGATTCTTCCTGGCCGCCAGGAAGAACGGCACGCGTGTCCCGTCCTTCGATGGAGCAAAGAGCGCGAGGGTTTCGAATTGACTCGTGTCAACCGGTGGCGTCGCCGCCTCGAACGACGAGCTCTGCCTGGTTGTTGGATCGTAGCGATAGATGGTTGAGGGAACGAGGGGTGAGCTGAACGCGTACCACACGTCCGGCTGATCGCCTCGACCCGTCAGTCCGCCCACCGCCCCCACTCCTGGCAAGTCGATTTCGCCCGCCTCGGTGCCGTCAGCACCAAACAGACGCAGCCGGCTCTGCACGTCCACGAGGTACTGCGCCACGATGCGGCCGCCGATGAAGTTGACGGCTTCGATCACCTGCTTCTGTTCGGGAACGACGACTTTCCAGGCAGAGGGTTTCGGGTCCTCGAGATCGATCGCGATCACACGGCGATTGGGCGAGTCCTTGTCGGATCGGAGGTACACCATGGACCCCCGGCTGCCGAAAGGTGCGTACTCTGCGTCGCCGGCTTCCGTGATCGGTTTGATCGTCGCTTTCAAGTTTGGTTTAAGTGGATCACCGAGGTCCGCGAAGTACAACCGATTGTTGTTGTCTGATCCCTCGAAGGTGACGACCAACAGATACTTCCCGTCCTCGGTCACTTCGCCGCCGACGATCCATCCAGGGTGATCCTTCCGCTCGTAGATGAGCAGGTCCTGGGACTGCGGTGTGCCGACGCGGTGGTAATAGATCGCCTGACCCGACAGCGCGGCTTCGAGCACCTTGTTCTTGGGCGGCTCGGGATAGCGCGAGTAGAAGAATCCCGTCGAGTCGAGCGTCCACGACACACCGGAGAACCGCATCCAGCGGACGTCATCGGACAAATCCTTGCCGGTCGCGAGATCGCGGACCTTTACCGTCTCCCAGTCGGCGCCGCCTTCCGCGATGGCGTAGGCGAGCTGTTTCGCATCTGGTGAGGGCGCATACTGCGCCAGCGACAGCGATCCGTCGGGCGACAATGTGTTCGGGTCGAGAATCATCTTCGGCGCGGCCGCGGCACCCGCACGCATATAGATGGGCGCTTGACGCTGCAATCCCGTGTTCTTCGAGTAGAAGAGCTGCCCGCCTTCGATCTGCGGCAGCCCAGTGCGTGGATAGTTCCACAACGCCGTCAGACGCTCTTTGAGTGTGCCGCGCAGCGGAAGACTCGCCAGGTGTGCGTCGGTCACGGAATTCTGCGCCGCCACCCAGTCGGCGACCTCTTTCGAGTCGAGGTTCTCCAGCCAGCGGTACGGGTCCGGGACTTTGAAGCCGGCGTAGTCGTCGACGACATCGCCCTTGCGCGTTTGTGGGTACGTCATCTTGGGTGCTGGCGGGGCGGCCTGCTGACACGCTGTGAGACCGACGCTGAAGAGAAGGCCGAGCGTAGCGCGAGCGCGCATGGAAGACTCCTACTGCCTGGCACGCGCCACTTCGACGACGGCATCCCAGTTGAAGCGAACGAATCGCAGCAGTTCGCTCTCGAGGATCCGCTCCTGGTCGCTGTGCGCGCCGTAGCCCTTTGGTCCATCCTCGAGGTCGAGCGCCGGGCCGATGCCGTAGCACTGAATGCCCTTTCGCCGGAGGAACGCCATGTCGGTGGCGCCGGTGCTCATCGTTGGCAGCGTGATGGTCTTGTAGTGCTTCATGATCATCGCTTCGAGCACCTTGAAGGCGTCGGAGTCCAGCTTGGCGGTCGGCGTGGCCGGCCGGCTGTCGCGCGCCCCGTAGCTCACTTCGACGCTCGGATCGTTGACGACCTGCTTTACCAGCTCGAGAAACGTCGCGGGATCCTCATCGGGCGCCAGGCGCGTGTCGATGGTGGCGGTGGCCTCGGATGGAATGACGTTGGTGCGGTACCCGCCCTGGATGATCGTCGGCGACAGCGATGTCCGCAGCATGGACCAGTGGCGCGGCTCGTTCTTGCGCAGGTACGCATCGGCCGGCCCGGAGATCTTGGGGTCGGGGCTCAGCACATCGCGGTACCGCGCGGCCTCTTCCGGCGTGGAAACCGTCGCGAGCCGTTTGAAATAGGCAGCCGTCGTCTCGTTGATGCGTTGCGGCGGGGTCCACGCCGCAATGGCGCCCACAGCCTCGCCCAGGTGCGCCACCGCGTTGGTCTCGAGCGGAACCGAGCCGTGGCCCGCGATGCCCCGGGCGGTGACCGTGATGGCCCGCGGAATCTTTTCGATCGTCTGAACCGAGGCGAATTTCACGGCGCCATTCGAGCGCGCCACGGTTCCACCTTCCGCAAAGCAGTATTCGGCGTCGATGAGCGGAAAGTGCTGGTTGGCCATGAACTGCACGCCAAGGGTTGACGCGCCTTCTTCACCGGCTTCTGCCAGGAAGATCACATCGCGGTCGAGTGCTACGTTCAGCCGCTTCAGCATCAGCATGGTCATCAGGTTGGCGATCACGTTGTCTTTGTCGTCCACCGTTCCGCGGCCGTACACGTAACCGGCGTCTCGCGTCGCGGCAAACGGCGGGAAGGTCCATTTCTTCGGATCCACGTTCACCGTGTCGGTATGCCCCATCACGAGCAGGGGTCGCTGCTTGCCGCTGCCCTTGATACGCGCGACCAGATTCGGTCGATTGGGCCGGTCTGGCATCGCCAGGACTTGAACGGCGATACCCTCTGCCTCCAGCACCTGCTCGAGGTAATCGACGACGGGCTTCTCATTTCCTGGCGGGTCCGCGCTGTCGAGACGAAGAATCGCCTGGAAGTGGCGCATCGTCTCTTCATCCATTTTGGCCCAGTCGGGTTGACGATTTGGCGCTTGCGCCAGAAGCGCAGTTGACGTGAGGGCAACGACGGCGAGGACGAGTCGAGTCATGTGCGTAAGCCTAACGCAACACAACGGAAGGCAAAAGGCACAAGGCGGAAAGTGTTAGAGGCTTCACCGCTGTCGGCATTCACGATCGGCCTGACACGAGCCGCCGATCATCAGTCATAGGTTCGGCATGCGAGATTGTCTTGGCGGCCGTGAATGCCGATTCCTCAATTCAACCCGTTCTCTCACGATTCGCGCGACCCACTTGTCCACCGGACTCTCGCGATGGAGCCGGCTAGAAAAGCTGCTCGAGCGCCAGTTCCGCTGGAATTGACAACGACGTTGATTTCGGTCGCTTGACCACCATCGCTTTCCGCCAAGCGGCGTCCTCATCGGCTTGGGCGGTGACAACTCGACAGGTCGAAGGTGTCGAGCGCGTGCGGTCGCCGCAATGTGACACATCGACCGCCATGCCGGCCTTGTTCATCCTCTCAATGATCGCCACTCCGAAATCGCTGATGCCGTCGTCCTGCCGTTCGAACGCGCCGTTGCTAATGAGGTTGCGTGTGTTGTAAGTCAGTTGTGACACGCGCTGGCCGAGGCTGTGAAAGAGGTCGACATCAGCCGGAAGTGCGTCGAGTCTTGCAGGCCGAGCAGCACGACTTTGCCGGAGCCTTTGACACGCGTCAGGTCGTCGGCGCTTTCCACTCGCATCAGCCACTGGTCGTGGTTGGCGATGAAACCGTTCCAGGACGATTGCGATTGACGAAAGGCCGCAAAGACCAGTGCCCCGCCAGCCTGCCCACTTGACTCGAGGAATTGGCGACGATGCATCTGGCCTCCTGACGTTCACAAAGCCGCTCCCGGATCGTTGGCCGTCTTTCCGTCGGCGGTCTAACGTCAAGCGATCGAGCTGCGGCGGCCCATCGCGCGGATCATGCCACGGCTGTGCGCCGTCGTCGGCTCCAATCGCTGGTTAGCCGGGTGCGCCGCTCGCGCGCGCGAGCCAGTACATTGGCCGTCGTTTGCCGTGAGCGAAGGCGAGTACCAACAGACGTTCCGGATGACACTCAAAGGCAACGACGTACGGGAACTGCGCGATGACTGTCTTGCGAATCGGAACCGCCACACGGCTGGTGCTCGCCCAGATCGGATAGGTGTTGGGGTATTCGGCGATGCGCGCAAGTGCCGCGTTGACCTGCTCGGCAAACTGGTCGCCCAGCGCGGGCGTCGCTCTTCGTACCAGAGGGTTGCTAATCGAAACTCGGTGCGAGCCTCAGGATGCAGCTCGATCTGCACGGCGCCGTTCGAGCTCCTTCAGAATCTCGGTTCGCACCGTGCTCCAAGGAATGGTCTGAATGCGCCCCTCGGCGATCTCTCGAGAGCGTCGTTCCAACTCCCCTGCCCACGCGCTGGCGACGTCTTCCTCGGCCTCTTCGAGGCTGCAGAGCAGCTCCTCGGCGACCCGAGCGCGTTCCTGTCGCGACAAGCGTAAAGCGTGCGCCAGCAACTCGTCAGTCGACATGAGGCAATTTTAGCATTGTGCAGTACAGGGCAGTACGAAGGGGTGTTGAAGGCTGCCCGAACGCCCAGCTTCAGGCGCGGCGGCCATGATTTCACTGGCCGCTGTCGCCTGCAAGCTGATGTTAGCCAGCCGGTCGGCTATGCTCGGCCCAAATGCGCGCATACCTTATTCGAATCGGGGTGGACCAGGCCTTCGGCGGATGGAATGCGCCAATGGATCCAACGACGAACGAGTTCGTATACGTGCCGATTCCCGAAGGCCGTGCCATGCACACCAAGCTGGCGACGCCCTACACCGCGATTGGACCCGCGTTGGCGGGCTTTGCGACAAAGCTCCCGGGTGCTCGGCGGGCAGACGTGTGCCTACCGCGACAGCTGACAACGCAGAACATGCACCTTGACCCGGACTTTGCTGAGCTCACCTATGGCGACAGTGGTGTTCGCAGGGGGCGCGATCTCACGAGTCTCGGCACTGGCGACTTCGTAGCGTTTTACGGTGGCCTCAAGCCTGTGGTCGAGTGCGGGCACCGGCTTGTCTACGCTCTCCTAGGACTTTACCGCGTGGATGAAGTGCTACGAGCTGGCGCTGTGAGCGTGGAGAGATGGCGGACGAATGCTCACACTCGTTGCGTGAATCTCGAACCCAGCGACGTGATCATTCGCGCCGCAGCCAGCGCGAGTGGCCGGCTGAAGAGGTGCATTCCGATCGGCGAGTTTCGCGATCGAGCGTACCGTGTCCAACGGCATGTCCTCGCAGAATGGGGCGGTCTGTCGTGTCGCGATGGCTATCTGCAGCGAAGCGCGGTACTACCGGCGATGCTCAATGCGCAGCGATTCATGCGTTGGTTTGAGCGGCAAAAGCCACAAATGATTAGCGCGAACAACCTGTAGCTGCCTTGCGTAGTGCCCTCCGTCCGGATGACGGTGGGGCCCCCTTCGCCAACTGGAGGATGACCGCAACTTCTTTCTGTTCGCTATCGGTCAAGCCGTTCATGACCACACGCACGTTTCTCGAGTAAATGCGTTCGGCCAATCGAGGGGCGAGTACCTCGAAGTCCGGTCCATTCGAACCAAAGAAGAGGAAGTGGTCGAAGGTGACGAGAGGGCCGCGCTTTCCGGCAACTCTTGTCTTATGTGGCCCGATGCCAATCCAATTGACCTTGCCATCCAGCCCGTGCGACGTGGGCTCATCCCCAACACCACCCACACCAATCACGGCCCCAAATTCCCACGCCCGCACACGACCCATACAGTCGTGGACACCGAACTGCCCCGACTCGTCAGGATCCCCGTGGTGAGTACGTTTGTAGATGAGCGTCCGCACGGTTCGTCTGGCTAACGTCTGCCGCTCAGCCGCGAGCGGCGCCTCTATGGTATCGAATCAGCTCAGGCCTCTCGCGCCGCTCGTCGGCTGCAGCGGCCTGTTATGCGGCCCCTCGATGCATTTCACCTTCCCGGAGGCGCAACTGCGGTACGCACATTCAGCGACCGGTCGCTCTGCGCTGCCCCAAGAACTCGAGAACCGCCGCGTTGAACGCCAGCGGGTTCTGGCGTGGAGAGCCATGCCCCGCCTGTGGAATGGTCACACGCCCCGCCTCGGGGATGAGGCGGCCGAGCTCCTC
>JBOGIV010000344.1:0-6109 GCA_050747925.1 Vicinamibacterales bacterium | reverse complement strand
CGTGGTAGCCGAGGACGTCCTTCGGAGTCGGCACCCCGGCCTTTTTCGGCAAGTGATCGATGAGGGGCGACGAGAACTCCGGCTTGGTCGTCGCGCTCTTCACGAACGTGGCGAAGGCGGCGTCGTCGGCTAGAACCGCCGCGGGCTTCGGTGCACGCTGCGCGGACGGGTTGGCCGCGACAATGGCCAGCGCCGCGAGAACGACGAGCGATGAGACGGGCAATCGAGTCAAGGGTCGAGTCACTTGCTGTGCTCCTGTGGCGTGGTGGAACTCAATCATAGCCGCGCCCCCGCATTTCTCGTGGTTATCCTTCTCGTGGTTAATCGTTCTCGTGGTTAGTCTTCCTCGTGGTTGATCGTTCTCGTGGTTAGTCTTTCTCGTGGTTAATCCTTCTCGTGGTTGATCCTTCCTCGTGGTTATCCTTCTCGTGGTTGATCTTTCTCGCGGTTGGCCCCTCTCGTGGTCCGTGCTCGTGCCGATAAGGGTGGTCGATGTGCGAGAGGCCTCAAATCGACCAACTCTTTCACGCCATGGTCCAGCTTGGCGCGTCGGATCTCCACCTCAGCGTCGGCAACGTCCCGATGGTGCGCAAGGACGGACACATGCAGACGCTCCGCGAGGGCGCGGCGCCGCTGACCAGTGAGCAACTGACCCAGCTCCTGCAGCCGATCATGCCGGAGAAGAATCGGCAGGAATACGCTGCGCGGAACGATACCGACTTCGCCTACGAGATTCCGGACCTCGCGCGATTCCGATCCAACGTGTTCGCGGATCGGAAGGGCCCGGGTGCGGTGTTCCGCGTCATCCCAAGCAAGATCCTGACAGCGGAGACGCTCGGCTTGTCTCAGCACATCCTGCAGCTCTGTCACCTCAACAAAGGTCTCGTGCTCGTGACCGGCCCGACCGGCTCGGGCAAATCCACGACCCTCTGCGCGATGATCGACTACGTGAACCGGATGCGTCCGGATCACATCATCACGATTGAAGACCCGATCGAGTTCGTCCACGACAACAAGAAGTGCCTGATCAACCAGCGGGAGGTTGGCACGCACACCAACTCGTTCAAGGACGCCCTTCGCGCGGCGCTCCGTGAGGATCCCGACATTGTCCTGGTCGGTGAGCTGAGGGATCTCGAGACGGTGGCCATCGCCATCGAGACCGCCGAGACCGGCCACCTCGTCTTTGGCACCCTGCACACGACGACGGCGGCGTCCACGGTGGATCGCGTGATCGATCAATTTCCTGCGGACCGTCAGGCGCAAATTCGCGTGATGCTGTCGGAATCGCTCCGCGGCGTCATCGCACAGACCTTGTGCCGGAAAATCGGCGGCGGCCGCGTCGCGGCACTCGAGGTGTTAATCGCGACCTCGGCCATCAGCAATCTCATCCGCGAAGCCAAGACGTTCCAGATTCCCTCGATGATGCAGGTCAACAAAGCGGGCGGCATGGTCAGCCTGAACGACGCGTTGATGGAGCTGGTGACGAAGAAGATCGTGGCGCCAGACGAAGCCATGGCCAAGGCGGTCGACAAGACCGGCTTGGACTCGCTGCTCAAACGCGCGGGGATTACGCTGCAAACCCCCGGGGCGGCGAAGCCCGCCGTCGCGGCCGTTCGTCCCGCCTAGCGAGGCTTCGCCTCAGACCGCCAGAGAACACTGAAGGCTCCGCCTCGTGAAGCCGTAAGCGCGGCTCGCTTTCGCGTAGTATTCTTCACCGTTGCCGGCGGTTCCCCGCGCGGCCCCAGACATCTTCTTACACCAGAGTGGTTGCAGTTGAAGCAAGTTCGCGAAGCGGAGCCGAGGCGTTCTTTCGGGGCGGTTTGAGGCGAAGCTTCGCTAGGGAGTACAGCGATGAGAGCACGTTGGTTTGCACTGTTAACTGTCCTGTCCGTCTGCGTATCCCTGTCAACCGGCCTCAACGCACATGGCACGCAAACGCCTGCCAAGCCGTACGAGCCTCAGGTTGGGCAGCCGGGCAAAGATGTTGTTTGGGTACCGACGCCTCAGGCGGTGGTCGACAAGATGCTCGACCTCGCCAAAGTCTCGCCGCAGGACGTCGTCATGGATCTCGGATCGGGCAATGGCATCACCGTCATTAGCGCCGCGAAGCGCGGCGCGACCGCCATCGGCATCGAATTCAACCCTGACATGGTCGAGCATGCCAGAGGAAATGCGGCAACGGCTGGCGTTTCCACCACAGCCACCTTTGTGAAGGCCGATCTGTTCGAGACCGACCTCTCAAAGGCGACGGTGATCACGATGTTCCTGCTGCCGTCGATCAACATGAAGCTGCGGCCGGCGATCCTCGACCTGAAGCCGGGCACGCGCATCGCCTCCAATACGTTCACGATGGAAGACTGGGAGGCGGATCAGAGCGAGACGGTCACCGGTGAATGCACCAGCTGGTGCACCGCGCACTATTGGATGGTGCCGGCAAAGGTTGAGGGCAGCTGGCAGATGACGCCGCCTGGCACGCTGGCCATCTCACAGAAGTTTCAGAACATCACCGGCACGCTGGGCACTTCGCAGATCGCGAACGGAAAACTGCATGGCGCCGAGATCAACTTCAGCGTCGGCACCCAGCGCTACTCGGGCCGAGTCGATGGGAACAGCATGAAGGGCACCATCATGGGCGGCTCGGGCGGGACCTGGAGCGCCACTCGGCGATAGGGACAATCCCGGCAATTCTTACCGGCTGGCGCCCCGACCCAGGCGCCAGCCGCGTCTAAGCCACTGATTCTAAAGACCCATCGAACCGCACCGATTCTTGCAGTAGAGCTGCGTAGGCGCTGCGCGAGCGAAGCAAAGCCGGGAGAGTTTTGTGCTCTTCGGACAAGCGTCGCTTCGCGAGTTGCAAGGAGGTGCTCCAATGACGACTGGTAAGGCGTGGGCCTTGGCTCTGGGCCTTGTCGGTGTGATCGCGCTCGGAGTGTGGGTCGCGCCGAAGATCGCCGACCGCGCGTCATCCCCCTCGACGGTAGGCGAGCAGACCACCCCGACGCCCGATCAAGCCGCAGCAGAACCGGAGAACGCCAATCGGCCCAAGGCCGTGACGCCGCGCGGTTCAACGCCAGAGGCGACAACGGCGGCCGCTGAGCCCGAACTGCCGAAGCTCTCGCCGCAAATGCCCGAGCTGCTCGATCGTTTGCAGCCGCTTCTCAACAAAGGGGCGGACATGAAGATCGCTTCGGAAGGATTCCGCGACGCTGAGCTCTTCGCGTCGGTGGCGCACGCGGCGAAGAACACTCAGGTGCCGTTCGTGCTGCTCAAGCAGCGCGTGCTTCGAGAAGGCAAGACGCTCGATCGAGCGATTGCCGAGCTGAAGCCGTCGGTGAACGCGACCATCGAGGCGACCCGGGCCCGCGCGGAAGCGCGATCCGATATCGCATCGCTGGCCGCCGCGCTGTAAGAGTTCCCTTCCTCTTCTGGCTGGTGCCGCACAGTGTGGGGTGCGGCACCACACCGACCTACTTCCGAGGCTCCAGCAGTAGCGTGTTGCCAACATACTCCGTGATCGAAAGGCGACACGCCGGCTCGGCGCCGAAGAATCTCGTGGCGTGCCAGGTGTTCGCGGGCACGTACACGACATCTCCCTCGCTCGCGACAAAGGGCTGCTGGCCTTCGAAGGAGTACCGAATCTGGCCGGTGAAGACCAACCAGAACTCAGCGCTCTCCGGATGGAAGTGGCCTTTGTCGCTCGGGTCGAGCGGCGGCAGATTCCTTTCGTGGCCGTAGATCACGAGCATCTCTGACTTGTCGTCGCGAATGAAGCGTCCGCCCATGTACTTTTCGTTCTTCGCGGCCGCTTCGTGGATATTCACGTGCGGCTGATTGAACTCGTCGTAGCGTCCTGGATTGCGATTGACCGTTACGGGCTCCCATGAGGTGCCAGCGGGCGCTGGCGGCGGTTGCTCGCCTTGTGGATAGAGCGTCTTCGCGCGGGCAACGTTGACAACCCAACGCAGGCTGGGCGCATCGCCCAAGGTCCGCAATGAGTAGATCGTCTGGCGAGGAATATTCACCAGCGATCCTCGAGTGGCCGTGAGCGGCTCTTGCCCTTCGATCTCGACACGCACCTGTCCTGCGACTACCGCAAACCACTCCCGCGTGTCGGGATGAAATCGCGGGCTCACCGTCGCGCCGGGAGCGGCTGACACGTACTCACCGATCAACCGCCCATCGTCCACGAGCACCTCGCGCCAGTTCTCCGAGCCCTTGTGCCGGGCTTGCAGATCGGACAACTTCACCCACGGTCTTTGTGGTGGCGTGTAGCCCGTCGTTTTAATCGGCTTCGGCGCCCAGGCCGATGTCGGCACCGGTTTCGGGGCCGGCGTGACTGGAGCGGGCGCCGCCACTTGCGCAGCAACAGGGACCAGAAGGTAGCCCGCCGTGATGAACACCGCAGTCAGCCGAACGATGCGTGTCTGCATGGCGGAAGACTACACCCGGACTTGCGACGGGAATAGGATTCAGGGTCTGGAACGTTCAGTCGTCAAGGGTTTCTGCCGGCGACTGCAGGCCGCTACGACGGAGCTCGATCATGATTCCTCGTGATGTTCGGTACAGTTGGCGCGCATTGTGGCGCCAACCACCATCTTGTTGAGCGACGGGCTGTGGAAACGCCGCTACGGCGCCGATCCCCAGATCGTCGGCCGGCGCATCGACGTGAACGGGCAGCCAACGACGGTGGTTGGCGTGATGCCGCAGTCCTTCCGCCTGTTGCTCCCGCCCGACTCGGCCGTGCCCGACGATCTGGACGCGTGGCAGCCCTTCAATCGGCGATTCACACAAGGACCTCGCGGTCAGCGCTACCTCCGCGTCGTGGGTCGGATGCGCGCGGGCATCAGCGTGGCCGACGCGAGGCAAGACGTCGATCGCGTTGCCCGCGAGATCTCTCAGGCCTACGCCGAGTACGGGTCGGCCGGCCGTCTGTTCGAGACCGCGGCGCTGCACGACGACTCGACGAGAGAGATTCGCCGTCCGCTCTTGGCGCTCTTCGCCGGCAGCTGCGAACGCTGGTGATGCGCGAGGGCTTCCGCCTGGCCGCGGCCGGACTGATCGTCGGCTTCGGTGGAGCCGGGGTCGCAGCCTGGTTCCTCGAAAGCCAGCTCTTCGGCGTCGGACGCTGGGATCCGGTCAGCTATGTGGTCGCGCTGCCGGTGCTGGGGCTTGTTGCCGTCGCCGGCTGGCTTCCCTCCCGTCGCGCCACTCGCGCGAATCCCCTCGACGCGCTCCGGGAGGATTAGGCTCGGAGCCTTCGGCTCCTGGTGGGCTCGGACCTTCAGTCCTTGTATGGGGACAGCCCCGGGGACAGACCCGGGGTCAGCGCAGGGGTCTGACCCCGTTGGGGAGGTTCTCTTGCTGCGCGCGCCCTGGGCCATTTCGTGTTGCAGAAACTGCGGTCATTTGGCGCGCGTCACCAAACCTGACTCGAGTGACATTCAACGGATAGAATGCACAGGTTACCGGCGGCGTCGGGTCATTACGTGGGGGATGTATGAAGACAACGGTCGGCCTTTTCTGTAGCCTGTCGCTCGTGGCGACATCGGCCTTTGCGCAGCTTGGAAAACCGGTAACCGAGATCGTCGAGCTGGAGTTGCTGACGACCAGCGAGGTCGTGGCGAAGCAACAGGCCGGCATGACCAACGTGCTCATCGTCAACGGTGGCACCGAGGCTCGCGGCCCGCACAACATCCTGGCTGGGCACACGATCATGTCACGCATGACCGCGATCGACGTGGCCAAGACGCTGGGCAACACGCTCGTCGCGCCGGTGATGCCGATCGACGTGGGCGCCACGGGTGTGACCGAAGGCACCAGAGCGCCCGGGGGCATCACCGTCTCCGCTGAGATCTTCAAAGGCCTCAAGCTCGCTGAGATCGAAAGCATGGCGTGGAACGGCTTCAAGAACATCTTCGTGATGGGCGATCACGGCGGCGGCCAGCGAATGATGAAAGACGCGGCCGAGGAGAGGAACGCGAAGTGGTCGTCCAAGGGCGTGCGGGTGTTCTACGTCCCCGACTACTACACGAAGTATCAGGACGACGTGCAGATGTATCTCTACGAGCACAAGCTGCCCATTGGTGGCCACGGCGCAGTGATGGAGACG
>JBOGIV010000343.1:0-5321 GCA_050747925.1 Vicinamibacterales bacterium | reverse complement strand
GTGTGGTACTGCTCGTCAGCGACAATCCGGCGACCGGCGAGCCGCGGCGTGTCCGCACCGGTCTTGACGGCGCCGTCGAGCTCAACCTGCGCCCGGGCAACTACACCGTGGAATCCGATCGCCCCGTCGCGCTTGGCGGAGAAGCTTATCTCTGGACAGAGATCATCGATGTCGCCGCCGGCCGCGTCACCGCGCTCGCCCTCACGGCGACCAACGCCGCGATCGACAAAGACGCCGGCGGAACGTCCAGCAGCGCGGCGCCCCTGCGCGCCGATTCCGCCGCCATCTTCAACACATGGCAGCGCAGCATCGTCGAGATCTGGACGCCGACCGCTCATGCCACCGGCTTCGTGATCGACCGACGCGGCCTCGTCGCCACCAACGAGAAGGCGATCCGCGACGCCACCTCCGTGCACGTGCAGTTCGCGGGGCGGAATACCACGCCGGAACCGCTCAAGATCCCCGGCCGCGTGATCGCATCGGATCGTCTGCAGGGCGTGGCCATCATCTGGATCGATCCCGGATCGATCGCATCGCTGCCGCCGGTGCCACTCGGATGCGCGAACACATCAGGGCCGGCCGTCAAGTACAACGACCGGATCGTGACGATCATCACGCCGATGCTCGAGCCGAAGAATGCGGTTGCCGGGTCGGTCGGCCGCATCGAGAGCCAGGCCTTCCAGGTGGACTGGCGGCTCGGCCGCGGCAATGCGGGCGGACCGGTGTTCGCCGCCGACGGCACCGCGATCGGCATCACCGTGGACGAGGACGAGCGCGATCGCGAGCGGCGGGGCGACGCTTACGTGATTCCGATCAGCCATGCCTGCGGCCCGCTGGCTTCGGCGGAGAAGGCGATGGCTGGCGGCGTTCCGCCGCTTGCGACCTCGCTGCGCGTGGAAGCGGCGCTGCCTGCCAACCCGCGGCGCACGATCGCCGACCCGAAGACCCCCTCGACTTCGCTCGGGGCAAGGCCGCGAGCGCAGGCGCCGGTCATCACGTCGTCAGACTTCGAGATGGCATTCCTGACGCCGCTGATGGCGCGCGATGACCCGTCGATGTCGAATCCGCGCGCCGACTTCGGCAACTGGATGGACTACGTCGCGAATGCGCCGCCGGTGCTGCTGGTGCGCGTGACGCCGCAATTCGAGGAGAGCTTCTGGAAGATGCTCGCCCGCGGCGCCGCGCAGACGCAGGGCATGGCGCTGCCGGCGCTGAAGAGCTTCAACGCGAACTTCCTGCGCATGCGCGCTTTCTGCGGCAGCGTGGAAGTCGTGCCGATTCAGCCCTTCATCATCAACCGACAGATCTCCGAGCGCGCCGCCATTCGCGAAGGGCTGTACGTCTTCGCGCTCACGGACTTTGGACCGCAGTGCGCCACCGTACGGTTCGATCTGTATTCCGAGAAGGCGCCCGACAAGGCAGACAGCCGCACGATCGATCCGACGCTGTTCGCACAGATCGGCGGAGTGTCCTCTGGCGTGCGACAGTGACCATGATCGGAACCAACCCCTCGCCGGCGGTGGGTTGTCGAGAATCCAGATGTCAGATCGCGACCGCGAGGCCGTGGTGAGAAGACCCTTACCGTCGGCATTGAGTGTCAAGCGAAGACCTGACGCGAAATCGGAAAGGCCCGACTCCAGTCAGTGCGTCATCGCGTAGAGCAGGATGTCGATCCCGACGGCGTACGCCTCCGGCGAAAACTTGAAGAAGTATTTCGGCGCCACGTCTGGATCGACGCCATCTGAGGCAAGCGCGACACCGGGAACATCATGCGCCAGAGCACATGGTCGGGCGGCGTCAGATCGACGATGGGGTACCGGTTCCCCGGCAACACGCGCCGAATCTCGTCATCGAATTGCGCTTTCGCACTCGTCGACAACGACAAACCTAAAGGTTTGTCGCCACCTCAGCCGTAGGGTAGTCGCCACCTCACCCGTAGGGTAGTCCGATTTTCGTTCTCCGCAGCCCCTTGCGGAAGGCCGCGCTTTCCGCTCTACTGTCAGACCACTCACGAGGAGATGCCATGTCCATGACGCGTATCCTGCTCCCGGCTTTCGGCGCGTGCGCCGCGTTTCTGTTGATTGCGGGCGACAACGCCGCCCCAGTCGTGAGCGCTCAATCCAAACCGGCCGCCACGTCAAAGGTGGCGAATTTCATCACCGGCGAGGGGCTCCCGAATCCAGCCCCTGTCGTCACGAAGAACTGGGGCGAGCTTCCCGCCGGCAGAAAGTGGGGCACGTCGGCCGGCCTCGACATCGATCCGAAGGACGGGCATGTCTGGGGCTACGAGCGCTGCGGCGCGGGGACAGCCGGCGGCGGTCCCGTGGACTGCGACAACACGCCGGTCGACCCCGTCTTCAAGTTCGACCGCAAGAGCGGCAAGGTGTTGGTGAACATCGGCAAGGGCGTGATGGTGACGCCGCATGGCATCCACGTGGACCAGCAGGGCAACGTGTGGATCGCCGACTTCGCCGGCAACAAGGAGGGCACCAAGGGACATCAGGTGCACAAGTTCAACCAGAAGGGCGAGAAGCTGATGAGCCTCGGCATGGCCGGCAAGCCGGGCAACGCCGATGGTCAGTTCAACCAGCCCAACGACGTCGTCGTCGGGCCCGACGGCAGTATCTACGTCTCCGACGGCCACGATGCCCAGGGCATGACGACCGCCGCCGCCATCGCGGAAGGCTTGAAGCGGGGAGCGACTTCGCGCATCAGCAAATTTTCGCCCGACGGCAAGTTCATCAAGTCGTGGGGAAAGATCGGCGTGCGGCACGGCGAGTTCCGCACACCACACGCGATGGTGTTCGACGCGAAGGGCCGTCTCTGGGTTGCCGATCGCGGCAACCACCGGCTGGAGATCTTCGACCAGGAGGGCACCTACCTCGAGTCGCGCTACTCGTACGGCCGCATCAGCGGGCTCTTCATCAAAGGCAACATGCTCTACGCGATCGATTCGGAGTCGGGTCCGCTGAATCACCCGAACTGGCGCAACGGTGTACGCATCGGTCCCGTCGACGAGGACCGCATCACCGGTTTCATTCCGCCCTTCGAGCGCGAAGACCGGGTGTATCAGGGCACGGCAGGGGAAGGGGTCGCCGTCGACGCCGAGGGTAACGTCTACGCGGCGGAAGGGCCGAACTCACTGACTCAGGCAGGCGGCGCGTTCACGAAGTACTCCGTGAAGTGATCCGCGGCGCCCGTGCGCGTTCTGTTTTCAGGTTGCGGGGCTTCCCCGCAACCTGTTAACACGATGACTTCTTCTCCTTGAGCTTCGCTGCGTTCGCGCCGCGGGATCTTCGACATCTACCTTGAACGCGCGGCTGTCAGGCGCCTCATCGAACGCCGCCTGGACGCTTGTCGTCAACGCGATCAAGGACACGGACGAGTGGAAGAAAAAACACTAAGGGTGCTCACTCGTTCCGTTCCCTGTGTGCGAGGCCGCGGTGAAGGTCTGGCCCGCCGATGCGGCACTGCGCCGCCAACACTTACCGTGAACCTCGCCGAGTGCAAATGACTCCGGCATCCAATCCATGCCGACGCGCTCCTCTTCGGATCCTCGCTGCAGATAGGCCGCCTTGAAGCTCATCGCGCGCGGTGCACCGCCGTGTGGCGGACAATCGCCAGGCCCGAATCGTACGGGACGTTGGCCGCGCGAACACGATGAGCCAGACCAAGCCACGAGGGTGGTAGAGTGCAGCGCGACAGGAGGCACTCGGATGCCAAAGTTCTCTCGTCGCGATCTCGGTCGTCTCGCAGCCGCGCTCGCGGTCACGCCGGGCGCTCCGGGCATGCGGTTCGCCCCCGCTGCTACCCTCACGGCAGAAGCGCCCCCCGCGCAGCCGACGTACATCGGCCCGCTCACGGGCATCTCGGGTCTCGAAGACAGACAGTTTGATCCGGTGGTGCTCGCGCGCGACCTGTATGCGAGCGCGCCGCGGCGTCTGCGCTTTCAGGCGAAGACGCGCGCCGAGGCGGAATCGTGGCAGACGACCCTGCGGGCGAAACTGATCGAGCTGCTCGGCGGCTTTCCGGCAACTCGCTCGCCGCTTCGGCCGAAGGTCCTCGAGACTCGGACCTTCCCCGGTTACCGTCGCGAGAAAGTCGTGTTCGATAGCCGTCCCGGCGTCAGCGTCCTCGCCTATGTCCTGGCGCCCTCGCGCGCGCCATCACCGATACCGGCGATGATTTGCGTCCCCGGGCACGGCCGCGGCGTCGACGACATCGTCGGCATCGACGAAAGCGGGAACGATCGGACCGACAAGAGCGGGTATCAGCACGACTTCGCAATACAAGTCGTGGAAGCCGGCATGGCCGCAGTGGCGATCGAGCCGATGGGATTCGGGTGTCGGCGCGACCCGATCAACGCCAGGCGCAGCCTTGCCCAGAAGGCCTGCGATCCGGTCGCGGGCGGTGCGCTGATGCTTGGGCAAACGCTCATCGGCTGGCGAGTGTGGGACGTGATCCGCACGATCGACTACATCGCCACCCGTTCCGATCTCAACCTTAGCAGGGTGGGCTGTATGGGGATCTCAGGCGGCGGGACGGCGACGCTCTTCGCGGCGGCGGTGGAGCCGCGGCTTCGCGTCGCGATGGTGAGCGGCTATCTGAATACCTTCACCGACAGCGTCGGCTCGCTCAATCACTGCATGGATAACTTCGTGCCGGGCATCCTCAATTGGGCCGAGATGCACGACGTCGCCGGACTCGTCGCGCCGCGACCACTGTTCGCCGAATCGGGCGAACAAGACAACATCTTTCCGATCGAGGCCAGCAAGGAGAGCGTCAAGCGCGTGCGCCAGATCTATGAGGTGTTCGGTGCCGCGGATCGCATCGAACATGAAGTGTTTGCCGCCGACCATTCCTTCTGGGGAAAGCGGGGGATTCCTTTCCTGGTGAAACACCTGTAGCGCGCCTTCGCGCTGATCACCGTTGGGTATAGCGTCACGCCGCCTAGTACGACTTTGTCAGATCTGTTGACCGATCTCTATTGCTGATGGACTCGATCAGTTCTTTGTTCGTGTCGTTCCTGTGCCATTTCATTACGCTACCTCGCGGTGCTGCCGCGCAACGCGCCCGCGTGGTTGGATCGGTTGAGCACGTGGCTGACGCCGTTCGAGGCGTGTTTCGATCACGTCGCCCAACGCGGGGCATTTCGCCGGTATCTGCTTGGGCTGCTCAGCGACAGTCGGCGCAAATCGTGGAAGCTGCCGCAGCCGTGGACGCCAAGGACGCGCCCACCGCTGCTTGGAAACCACAGAACGGTTTCCACAAGCTCCCACAGGCAGATTCGGTTTCTCTTTCGGAAGGGGACATTTCTATTT
>JBOGIV010000342.1:0-14749 GCA_050747925.1 Vicinamibacterales bacterium | reverse complement strand
GATCTCGGCCGGTCACGCGGAGGAATCATCGAGATCGTGAACGGACAGTCCGCGGCAGAGGAGTTTTCTGTGCTGGTCCACGAATTCGCCCATGAGCTCCTACATAAGGCCAGCGATCGACCTACCTCACGAGATACACGTGAACTGGAGGCTGAGGCCGTCGCATTCGTGGTCTCGCAGGCCATCGGCCTCCAAGCGCTCGACTCCGCGCGGGACTACATCCACCTCTACCGCGGTGACGGCGACGCGCTGACCAAGTCCCTCGACCGAATTCAGCGGGCAGCTTCCACGATCCTCACGGCGCTGGAAGACGGCGCTTGAGCCGTCGTCTCGCGCCCAGCTCGGCGCATCGGCCAATGGTGGTCAGAAGTGTCGACCCTCGCTTATCTCCTCCACGCTCTCACGCTCCAGTCCGTCTGCCACCGCGGACCGGCCGGTCGTCGTCGCTTCGCGACCGGCTGGCGTCAGCCTCGACGACCAGCCGGACCGCGTGCAGTCCCTCCAGCGGCTTGGGTTCCTCAGGTGTGAAGGAACCCACCCCGCTCTGGAGGACACAGCCATGCAGACCGACGTCATTCGCGTTCGAGAGTTGACGGTGAAGTACACCGTAAAGAAAGTCACGTTGATCGAGCCCCTACTCGCCGGCCCGGTACTTCGTACAGCGCTGGCCGCAGCCGCGCTGCTTACTCAGAAGCTGCAGGACGAGCCTTCGGAAATCTTTGCGATTCTTTGCCTGGACTTGAAGTTTCGTCTGATTGCCTATCACGAAGTGAGCCGCGGCACGCTGCACTCAACCTGCGCTCATCCACGTGAAGTGTTTCGCGCCGCTCTCCTCGCCAACGCAGCCGCGTTGATTCTTGCTCATAACCATCCCTCGGGGGATCCGTCACCGTCGGCTCCGGACTTTCAAATGACTCATCGCCTCTGTGAGGCTGGCGAACTACTGGGCATTCCTATCCACGATCACCTCATCATTGGCGACGGGAACTACTTCAGTTTTCGAGACGCCGAGCGTCTCCGAACCTGAACGGTCGCCGTCTCGCGCGAACGATATGAAATCCGGTAGCTGATCGTGTTGAAGAGCGAATGGGTCCGCGACGCACCCGTCGCCAGCGCGTCCGGCGCACATGGCCAGCCTCACAGTCGCACCGGCCTCGGCCAATTTCGCCGAACAGGCGCGCAGATGACCGCCTGAGGCGACGACGTCATCGATGAGGACGACGCGCTGGTCCCTGACCGAACCAACAAGTCGCAGCCGATCGTAGAGCTTCCGGGGATCTCGGCTACCGCCTTCCGAGCACACGGACAACATCCTTCGATCGAATCTCAGCACGTCCGCAACTCGCGAATTGTTCTGATACTCGCCCACGATCGCCTCTGCCAACACGGTAGTTCGGTTCACACCTCGGAACGAGACATCGACCTTGCTCCCCGGCACCGGCACGAATGCGAGCGGGCCATCGACACTCTCACTGTTGAGATAGTCAGAGGCCATCTGCGCGAACCACCGAACAACATCCTCGCGGTTCAGATCGTCGAATCGACGCCACTGACCTCGAACTCTCACAGATGCGTAGTGATCAAGGCGGCGCCCTTTGATGGCGTCGATAACGTCGTGAGCATCGTGGTCAACGCCGCGCCAGTTTCCCAGGTCAGTCCGATAGGTCACGAAGCTCACAACCGTCATCTGCGATTCCGCTACCGGTCGAGGAGGGCAACCATCAGGCCAATGGCCTACCCGAACGCCTTAGTCAATTTTCCGAGCAAAGGCCGGAGCCTTAAGAACGATGCACCAACACTTAGCTCCTATCCGCCAACCTCAGTTGCCTCCGGCGAGCCGGGACTCGCGGCTTTTCCCCGGGAAGTCGCACAAACCCCCGGTCAACTGCAGTTCCGTGAATGTCAACTCTGCTTGCCTTGGGTGGGACGCCGTCGCGATCCGGCATTGTGCGGCTCGAGACAGATCCGTCAAGGGTTCCCTTCGGCGGGCTACGCCCGCCCTTGACGGATCTGCCTCTACGCGGAAAGGAAGCCGCTATCGACGACGGCAGGCTGTGCCCCTTGCTCGGTACACTGGCTTCTTTACTGGCAGGGTCCTTTGCCTATGCGCGCAATCCGCGAAAAGCTTTACGAGGAAGTCTGGTCGAAGCCAATGACGGTCGTTGCCGCCACCTACAACGTGTCGGCGAACTATCTAGCCAGGGTCAGCGAGCACCTGAACGTTCCCCGTCCGCGCCGAGAGGCTATTGGGCCAAACTCGCGTTTGGCAAGCAGCCCAAGCGCCCTCAGTTACCTGCCGCGCGGCCAGGTGAAGTAATGGAATGGAGCAAGGGAGTCAGCGTGCCCCGGCCAGTTCGTGCGAGTGACGACCAAGCTGGCGAGCTGCAGGCTGACCGCGGCGGCCCACCGGCAAGGCCATCTCGACATCCGCTGGTCCTTGGCGTGAGAGAGAACTTTGAAGCCGGTCGCTACTCAGAGGTCGGTTATCTTCGACCGCGCAAGTGGAACCTCGTCGACATCTTCGTCTCGAAGCAGACGCTGAATTACGCGCTCGACACGGCAAATGACCTGTTCCTGCTCCTCGAGAAGCGCGGTCACAGAGTCACGCTAGCATCAGGCACCGAACGTATTCATCGGCCTGAACTCGCTGTATACGATGGTCAAAAATTCGACTACTACAACAGAGAGTCGTGGGCCCCTGGGCGCAACACCATCGTTTTCGTTGGTCCCATCGCATTCGGTCTCACGTTGTATGAACAGGCCGAGGAAGTCGAGGTGAAGTACGAATGGGAGAGTCCCATTAAGTATGTGCGGTCATCGATGCGCCCCCGAAGCGCAAGTCCGCGTGGGCGCCCACGCAGACAACATTCAAGCGGCATATGCCCTGCGGCCGACTGGGTCTGCGCGCCTACTCACCCTGCGGGCGGATCACTTGGGAGCGCCGATGGCAGGAATCGGCCGTGGGTCAGCTCGAGAAAACGTTCAAGAGCATCATCCGCGATCTTGAGACAGCAGTACCAGAAATCGTCAAGCTTCGCGACGAGGCAGCGAAGCGCGCCGAGGTCGAGCGCGAGCGCAGGGAGGTCGCACGTCGCGAGCTCGAACGAAAGGAACTCGAGCGGCGCCGCGCTGAGGCGTTGCAGGAAAGCCACCAGCAGTTGCTGAGGATTGTGCAGGCCTGGTCGCTCGCACGTAGCATCGAGAGCTTCTTGGCGGACGCGGAGCGACGCACGAGCGAGCTGCCGAATGACGAACGGACCGCCATTCTCGAGCGGCTGGCCAAAGCTCGAGCGATCCTCGGCGGTACCGATGCCTTGGCGCATCTTCGACGTTGGATCGCACCGGACGACAACTGCCTAGCCTACTTTCCGGTGAAGAAGTCGTTTTGACGTCTCGTGTCTGGGTTCATGGCCTCGCCTGAGTTGCCGTATGAGTCGTTTCACGCTGTCGTTCCCAGGCGTTCTCTTGTTCGAGGGGAACCAGGACGAACGACGAGCTTGACCAGCTACGGCGGGGCGGCGCGCGCGGCCATCACCAGCAAGTTGTTGGCGATGACGCCGAGCCCCACCCAACGCTCGGTGCCGTCGAGGCCATGATAGAGACACCGGTGCAATCCATGCCGCCGCTTC
Organism: Vicinamibacterales bacterium; assembly: GCA_050747925.1. Taxonomy (GTDB): domain Bacteria; phylum Acidobacteriota; class Vicinamibacteria; order Vicinamibacterales; family UBA2999; genus 12-FULL-67-14b. Next base: position 11,120 of record JBOGIV010000342.1, on the reverse strand, counting down.
AACACACTGATCCGGCCTTCGCACCCGACGCGCCACCGTTGCCCGCGGCGAAACCAGCGCTGTTCGTACGCCCGACGCGCGGGCGTGTTCGTGCCGGGTCGCGGCAGCACGACGCGCCGCACGCCACGGGTGGTCGCGGCCTGTTCATTCGCCGCCGAGGCAAAGCCCCGGTCGGCCGCGGCGAGATCCGGCGCCCGATCAAAGATCTGCTGGTGGGCCTCGAGGGCCGGGACCCACAGCGTTTGATCGGCCGGTCGCTCGGCATGGACCGCATACGCGGTGACGATGTGATGCTCGGCTTCCTGGATCGTGACGAGCTTACCGAATTCGGTGGGCTTGACCAGCTTGCCTTTGCGAATGCCTTCCGTGTGCGGCTCGAAGAGACTCATCACCTTGTCGGGCACATGGGTATCGCCGCGCAGCACACGGTGCTCGGTTTGGGTGATGACCCGCCGGATGAGGGGGGCGATCGCGCGCACGCGGGCGTGCAGCCGCGTCACCCGCCGGTGTGTCCGGGTGTCGACGGCGCGCAACCGCTGCGCGACTCGGTGTCCCACGGTGTCGGCCTCGCGCAGGACCGCGCGGGTGATAGCGAGCAAGTGACGATAGCTCCGGACGAGCCCGTCACGTGTCTTCGGACTCCGCGCCTGATACATGATGTCGATCCCCCGACGGGTCACGCTCCGCATCCGATTGCGCACAGCGCGGCGGCCGTGGCCGATCAAGGTCTCGATCCGCTTGAGCGTGCGGGTCACGACGCGGACGCCATCGGCCAGCAACGAGCTATCCGTCGGGTAGTGCACGTGGGTCTCGATCACCGTGGTGTCGACGCGCATGCGACGGCCCTTGGTGACGCGCGCGGCCACCGCCAGATCGACCACGCGCCGGTGCAGGCGCTCGATCACCGTCGGGCCCAGCGCCTTGGCGATCTTCAGAATCGTTTTCGCATCGGGCCCCGCGTCGGATCAGCTGGTCGATGCGACGCAACGCCTCGGGCCACAACTTGTCGGCATCGGGCAAGACGACTTCCCAGACACTGCGGTCACGCTGCCGGCGTCGAACCATGCGCCCTCCCCGACGTCATCGGCGTCCGACGGCCTTCTGATGGACGGCCCAGGCGCGGTCGCGATTCAGCTCGGCCAGTTCGCGCGCGAGTGCCAAGAAGCGCTGCCACGCGGCGACCCCGTCCCGCACCGTGTCGCTGATCGCCGCCGGCACATGGGTGCCCGTGGTTTTGCCGGCCTCGCCGCGATAGCTCATTTGCAGATGCGGTCCGTGCTTTGGCCCGCCGCGATGACAGCGACAGGTCGGCTGGCCGCACGTCCGGAAGGTCTCCGACAGCGTGCCGAAGATCATCCGCCGACTCACCTGCTGGAGCTCACGCTGCAGGCTCGCACGTCTTGTGGCACGCCTAATCGATGACATCGAGTATGCATACTAGCACATCTGTGAGCCGCTCCCCACTGAACATGCGTCATTCTGCCAATGGTGACCTCGCGCACCGACGTGTTTTCAATGACATAGCGGGTCACTTCTTCACCGGAAAGTAGCCTAGCGTGGGCAATCGCTCGGTCTTTTGTCTGTACGCAGCAGTCGAGTGCGCTGGTCGTCCTCCCTGGCTTGAAGCTCCAGTTTTGGAGGCGGCGGGAACTTGCTCGCAAGCCTGCGCGGCGGGAAGGGTGTCCTGTACTCCGCAAATATTGGATTCGCGCTGATGTTGCACATTTCCCAAGGCCTTTCGAACTGCACAACGCGGCGGTCAGCGATAGGCCGAGACGATATGATCTCGGCACGTGATCCAAACGGCGCTTGCCCTACTCACTGACCTGTTGCGTCTGCTGCGGTCGACTTTCAGATCCCGCGCGCAACTCGCGGCCGAGAACGTATTCCTCCGGAAGCAGCTCGCCTACTACGTCGAACGCAAGATCCGGCCGAAGCGCGCGGACAACGCCACCCGTCTCACCCTCGTCCTACTGTCTCGATTCGTCGCCTGGCGGGAGTTGCTGACGATTGTGCGTCCTGACACGCTCGTCCAGTGGCATCGTGACCTGTATCGCCTCGTCTGGCGAGCGAAGTCACGTCCACGTGGCCGGCCGCGGATTCCGGACCAACTCCGGCGGCTCATCGCCGACATGGCTGCCGCCAACCGCACGTGGGGTGAGGAGCGCATCGCTGCGGAGCTCCGTCTCAAGCTCGGCCTGACGGTATCACCTCGCACGGTTCGTCGGTACATGCCGCCGCGCCCGCGCACGCGTGGTGGCCGAACGACACAGTCCTGGGCCACCTTCCTCCACAATCACGCTGGCGCTGTGCTCGCCTGCGACTTCTTCCTGGTCGTGACCGCGACGTTTCAGCGGCTGTACGTCTTCGTACTCATCGACATCGCCACACGCGGGGTGGTGCACTGGAACGTTACCGCTCATCCCACGGCGGCTTGGACCATTCAGCAGTTTCGGAACGGGTTGCCTCTTGGTGGCGCCTATCGGTTCGTCGTCCACGATCGCGATGGCATCTTCGCACCGGCCGTCGACGACGCCCTTCGTTCGATGTCGCTGGAGGTGCTGAAGACGCCGGTACGCGTTCCGCAAGCGAACGCGCATTGTGAACGCTTCATCGGCACGGCTAGGCGCGAGTGTCTCGATTGGATCATTCCGCTCAACGAGCCGCATCTCCGACGGGCGTTCGCCGAATGGATCGCCCACTATAACGGTGAGCGACCGCATTCTGCTCTTGGCCCCGGCCTTCCAAGCGAACCCGCCCACCAAGCGACGCTGACCGGGCATAGCCTGACGCCTGACCTTCGCGTCGTGGCCCGGCCGCGCCTCGGTGGCTTGCATCACGATTACAGGCTTGAACCTATCGCTGCGTGAATTCTTGCGGAGTACACCCCGTCAGGCCGTTTCGATCGCGGGTTTGGCTGATACACATAAATCGTCTACTCTTACACATGGAGACACCATGCGAACCAACATTGACATCGACGACGAGTTGATGCGCGAGGCAATGCAGGCCAGCGGCGAAAAGACAAAGCGCGCGGCGGTGGAACGAGGACTTCGGCTGCTGATCGACACTCGAGCGCAGAGGGGAATTCGCCGTCTGCGGGGCAAGGTCAAGTGGACTGGCCACCTGCAGGCGAGCCGGACCGGTCGCATCGCCGCTGACACTTGATCGTGGTGATCGTCGACACCACCGTCTGGATCGACTATTTCAACGGGGTATCGACGTCGGAAACCGAGTGGCTGGATCGCGAAGCCACGCGCCAGCGGCTCGGCCTCCTCGATCTCATGGCTTGCGAAATTCTTCAGGGAGTCGCAACCGACGACGAGGCCGGCCGCGTCCTTCGTCAGCTCCGGCGATTCGAGATCTGTGAGACTGGCGGTACCGATCTGGCCGTCGCGGCCGCACGCAACTATCGTCAATTACGTCGGCGAGGCCGGACGGTTCGCAAGACCATCGACTGTTTGATCGCCACGTTCTGTTTACGAGAGGGGCATGCTCTGCTTCATTCGGATCGGGACTTCGATGCCTTCGAGGAACTCCTGGGCCTTCAGGTCGTGCGGGCCTGAGGAAGACCACGTCGCGGGTCCCATTGGGAGGTCCATGCCGACGACCCGCAACGATGACAACGGCTCGCTCTTACCAGGCCCCGATCGGCTTCGCGTTGGTGACAAGGTGAAGATCGCCGGAGGGGTCCGCGTCCGAACCGTCACTTATGCCAGTGGTGGTCCATCAAGCACGTCTCGCATCGGTGACGTGTCAGTTCATTTGCGAGTGCCACCACCGACCCGTTCCTGATACCGAGCGCCGCGGAGGATGCCTTCGATCGCCCGGTTGCCCTCGTGGCAGGCGTACTCGTAGATGCGGTATTCCTCGTCCTTCATCAGAGGGAATGCGAGCGTCCACGGCCGCGTGAAGACCGCGGGGTCCTCCACTCGCGCCTCATAGTCAATTCGGTCGGGCGCGACGCGGGTGAAGCGTTCGACGATCCGCAAGGCAGTGCTCTGCGGGATCCCCTTGATCCGCCCAGACGCCGCGCTGGTCGCAATCCAGTTCCTATCGCCGAAATTGGTGGTCTCGACGACGAGCGTGTCGCCCTCCCAGCGGCCGCGCGAGTCGCCGTCAAGCAGACGCACGGTCGGCGGCAAGGGCGGGCGGCCATCGAGCGGGATGATCCGGGCGTCGTGGATCATCTCGGCGTGGATCAGGACAAACTCGGGCGTCTGCAGGATCTGATAGGCGTTGTTGTAGCCGGCCGGAATGATCCAGCCCGGCGCGCCGCGCGAGATGCACCGGTCCCACACGCTCATGTACTCGGGCGCCTCGGTGCTGCGCGCGAGATACTCGTCGCGCCGCGCTTCGGCTTCTGGGCGAACGGGCACACGACCATCCGGCGGGTCCACCACGAGCGAGGTCTGACGCGTCGGCATCACTCTCGTGCCCGAGTCGAACCAGGCCTGGTTGTAGCTGCCGACATCGCCAGGTGTGCGGCGCTCGTCGGCCGTCTCTCTGTTTTTCGCCGCGCGCTCTTCGAGAGAGGCCGCCTCGGCTTCGGTTAGAAAGCGCCGGTCGCCCAGGTTGCGCGGCCGTTCGAGCGGGGTAAGGGTGGCATTGGTCCAGATACCCTGCAGATCGGGGTGCCCGTCCGGTGTTCGTGGCACGGTCCACGCGCTGCTGGGACCGGTCCGCGCCGGCGCCTGGCCGCCGACAGACACATTGCCGGAGAGGTCCGTCACGATGAGCGCGAAGGCGAGGAGCGTGAGTCGCTTCGTCATGGGCATTCCTCCCCGGTCACGAACGGCGAGCCGAGCCCCGTCCGCAAGAAGCGCGGTGAACGCATCCGCGCCGATTATGGGCGCCCTTCCTTCCAGTTTTCAACCCTGTCCGACTCATCGTTGCCACGTAAAAGGTAGGAAGATGTTGCGCAGTGCGCAGAATGTCGGGGGTTTCCTGTGATCGTCACTACATCTGACACACCGGACACCAGAACGTGGAGCGGCCCGATTGCGTGATGCGGCGGATACGTCCTGCACAGCGCGGAGTACGACAGCGTTCACCCTCGCGATCGTAGACGCGGAAGCGTTTGCCGGCGCGATGGCCAATCGCGTCGCGCAGCACGTCCTTGACGGCGGTAGCCAGGCGGACAGCGGCGGCGCGGGGCGCACCAGTTCTCGAGGCGATGGTCGAGGCTCGGCGCCTCGGCGACAGGCGGGCGCGGTACAGGGCTTCGCAGACGTAGATATTACCGAGGCCGGCCACCACCCGTTGATCCAGCAACGCTGCCTTGAGGGATGTCTTCTTGCCCCGGCACGCGCGAGCGAGCACTGCACCATCGAATCCTGTTGACAGCGGCTCTGGGCCGAGAGAGCCGAGCGCTTTTCGACTCAGGAGGTCGTCGCGCAGGATGAGGTCCATCGACCCGAAGCGACGCGGATCGTTGAACGTAATCCTGACCCCCGACGACATCTGGAAGATGACGTGATCGTGGCGAACGCTCTCGCCAGCCGGGTCATAGCGATCGGCCGGGTCCGGCGCATCGCGAGTCTGAGTCCGTCGTCCACGGCCGCGTTCGACACGGAACGATCCCGACATGCCGAGGTGCATCACCAGAACCTCACCCGATGACAAGTCGGCCAGGAGGTATTTGCCGCGACGCTCCAACGTTCGCACCGCGTACCCTTCGATCCGCGCGGCAAAGTCGGGAGGAAACTCTCTCCGCAGGTCAGGACGATTCGTCAGCACCGTGGTGATGCGAACCCCCTCCATGTGCGGTTGCAACTGACGGCGGACCGCTTCAACTTCGGGAAGCTCAGGCATGGTCAGCTCCGCGTAAGATACAGCGTGTCGCATGGCTGGCGACTCAGCGCGAGCACCCATGGAGCCCATTGCCGCCGCGGTCATCGCCGTCATGACGTGGTTCGGCCTCGGCCTTCAGCTCTGGCTTCTCTTGCCGGGTCCCAATGGGTGGCTCTCCACCGTCCTCTACTTCCTCGGCTTCTTCACGATCCTCAGCAACACGCTCATGGCGACGGTGCTCACCGCGCCGCTCTTGGGCCTCCCCGGCGCCAGGTGGTTCGCGGGTTCAAGCGTCCGCACGGCGACTGCCGTGTACATGGCCATCCTCGCCGCGATCTACGTCATCGTGCTTCAGGAGTTATGGGACCCGACCGGCGCGCAGGCGATCGCGGACGATCTCCTGCACAAGATCGATCCCATCCTCTACGTGTTGTACTGGTTTGCGTTTGTCGACAAGCGCTCGCTCGAATGGCGATCGATTCCAGCCTGGCTGATTTATCCACTCTCCTACTTTGGCGTCGCGATGCTTCGCGGCCTCGCCACCGGCTGGTATCCCTACCCCTTTATCGACGCCTCGGCGCTGGGGCTTCCCCGCGTCCTTGTGAACGCGACCGGCTTGACGGTCGTGTTTGCAATCCTCAGCGCGCTCGTCATCGGAGGGTCGCGGGCACTCGCGACCAAAGCGCCGTCGCGATGATCGCCGCCAGAGTCCCGGTTGCCGCGGGCCTCATCGGCCTGCTGACCGCGTGCGGATCGTCGCCGACTGCGCCCTCTTCTGCGGCCATTGTCACATTTCGCGTCGTCGACGAGACGTTCCGTGTGTTGCTCACCACGCCTGCCCAAGTCGAGGCGGCCCGTGCCGCGCAAGCGGGTGGCCGCGCCACGATTCCCGTTGGCCGCGTCGTCGCGCGTACGCAGATCAACCTGGGCTGGAGCTGGCACCTCGAGGACGTGACGTTCGCCGAGGCCACGATCGAAGTGTGCGATGGCCTGCCGTCGCACGTTGAGCGCGAGGGCACGCGGTTCGGCGCCGGCCGGTACTGCCCGTGGAGCGCGGTCGTCATCAGGATCGACCGGCGCGTGAGATGACCGCGCTCCTGGGTGTGATCGGTTAGCTGTCCTTCACCTTGACCTTGACGCTATTGAGGCGAACCGCCTCGCTCGCGAAGTTCTCGAGCACGATCAGGTTCTTCGCCTTGTCGAACTCGATCTTGGCGGCCACCGCGACCTTGCCCTGTCCTTCGCCGTCTTTGTTCACTCGAATCTCGAAGAGCGTAAACGGATAGTCGCTGACGCGAGGCCGCTGTACAGCTTCGGCAAAGCTGATGAACCGATCGGTGGCGATCACGATTTGCTTGCCGCCCTCCGGTTCGGGAGTCTGCCAGGCATAGCGCAAATCCCAGCCAAGTCGCAGCTGAAGGGGATCCCGCCCCTCAATTCCCGGAATGCGGAAGCGCCCAACCGGCCTTTGCTGCCGCAGCTCGCGCAACAGTGCATCCGGCCCCTTCTCGAGCATCGTCGTAATGAGCCGCTGTCTCTCGTTGGTGGTCGACCAGCGGTCGATGGTGATCTCAACGGGCGCCGTCGCGCCGGTGCCGATGTTGCTCATGTTCACGGCAAAGGCCGTGATCAGGAGCTTTTCCCCAGATGTCTGTCCACTTGCCGCAGGCGCCAGGACGACAAGGGCGGCCCCGAGTACGCTCAGTGTTCTTCGTGTCATGCCAGGCCCCTTTCGATTGTGGTGAGAAGATCTCTGCTGCAAAACTGCGGCCCCTCGACTCGCCGACGCCGAACCTCAGCTCGCTCAGGACAGGCCCTTCGACTCGCCGACGCCGAACCTCAGCTCGCTCAGGACAGGCCCTTGGACTGGCCAATGCCGACTAGCTCGGCTCGCTCAGGCAAGCCGGAGTCAGACCAGATTCTTGATGACCTCCAGAAACTGCAGGATATCGTCGCGCGTGTTGAACAGGGCGGGAGAGACGCGCACCTGGCCGAGTGCGGCCCGCACGGTCACATCGATCGAAGCACGTTCAAACGCGGCGGTCAGCGTCGCGGCATCCTTCGAGGTGTAGTAGGTGACGATCGACGATCGATTGCCCTCTGGCGTGCGCAGCCGGTGCCCCTGCGATGCGAGCCCCTGCCGCAGCTCATGCGCGAGCGCGACCGTGTGCTGCTCGATGCGATTGAGGCCGACACGCTGCAGGTATTCGAGCCCGGCTCCGAGCTGATAGACCTCCGCGAAGGGCAGCGTGGCGTAGTCGAACCGCTTCGCCGTCCGATAGAGCTGAAAACTGCCATCGCTCAGCGTGCGCTCGACGTGCAGCGCGCCATAGCGGTCGAGGCGGATTCGGTCGAGGAGGTCACGTCGCACATAGAACGGCGCGACGCCGAAGCCCCCGAGCATCCACTTATAGGTGCCGGCGCAGAGCACATCGAGACCAGCCGCCTTCACATTGATAGGAAACATCCCCAGGGCCTGAATTCCGTCGGCATAGAAGAGCGCGCCAACCGAATGAGCGAGATCCGCGATCGGCCGCATGTCGTGACGAAAACCGTTGTGATGCGACACCCAGGCCACCGACACCAGCCGCGTCCTCCGATCGACCAGCGGCTCGAAGTCGCCGACGTCAACCCGCCCATCGCGATGCTTGGCGACTCGCAACTGGACGCCTCGCGTGGCTTGCAGGTGACGGTACAGCACGAACTCGGTTTCATAGTGCAGATCGTCGACGACGACGTTATCGCCCGACCTCAAGTCGAGCGCGTTGGCGACGACGTTCTCGCCTTCGCTGGTCGCGAAGAGGAACCCGATCTCGTCAGCGTCAGCCTGAATCAGGGCCGCGAACTGCGCTCGTACTTGATCGGTCTTCCGCAGCATCTCTCCGAGCGGAATGGGCTTGGTGGCCTTGCTCTCGACAAACGCTCGCCCGGCCGCCACGACCTGATTGGGGATCGGCGTGATGTAGGCCGAGTTCAGGTAGGTGCGTGAGCGGGTGATCGGAAAGTCAGGGCGCACGCCGAGCGGGTCGGCCGATGACGCATTGGCCGTGCGCGAGGGCGACTGATCGGCGCCCGCTGAGACGGCAGTGGCGGCGAGCGCGGCGGCGGAAACAACGAATTCGCGTCTGGAAATGGACATGGCAGGGGTTCCGACGATCGACGCAGCTTACGTCAGGACGCCGGCGAAGCCAACACGACCAGGGGCACTTGACGAATCCGCTCATATGTCGATAACCTAGGCATCAATTGTCGATTACCTAGGTATCGAGGACCCGTGAGCAAACCCTCCGATCTCGTTCAAGGCACGCTCGACTTGCTGATCCTCAAAACCGTGGCGATCGCACCCCATCACGGATGGGCGATCGCCAAGCGCATCACGCGTGTCAGCGGCGATACGCTGCAAGTCACCCAAGGATCTCTCTACCCCGCCCTCCACCGGCTGGAGCGCAAGCGCTGGCTCCGTGCCGAGTGGCGTCTGACCGAAACAGGCCGCGAAGCCAAGTTCTACAGCCTCACCGCCGCGGGCCGCCGCCAGCTCAGGCATGAGCAGTCGAGCTGGGAGCGACTCGCCGCCGGAATCCTCCAGGTGCTCCAGAGCACGGACTAACGGCATGGATCGCTTCAGCCGGCTGTTCCGACGACGCAACCTGGAAAAGGACCTCGACAAGGAACTCAGATTCCACCTCGATGAGAGCATCGCCGAGCACATGGCCGACGGCGTTCCCGACGCGGAAGCTCAGCGGCGCGCCCACGCCGAGTTTGGGAGCGTTCCTGCCGTCAAAGAGTGGATTCGCGATGAGCACACGGGACGACTCGCCCAGGCGCTGTGGCGCACGCTGTCGCAGAGCGTTCGCATGCTCCGCCGCCGCCCAGGCTTCGCCCTGACGGCCGTCGGAACACTCGCCTTGGGGATTGGCGCGACGGCTGTCATCAGCAGTCTTGTCTATAGCGTCCTGTTACAGCCCCTTCCCCTGCCGGCGTCGGACCGCTTGGTCAGCGCCGGCCACTTCACGAAATTTGGGTTCGTCGGTCTGTCCAACGGCGCATTCGTCGTCTACGGCGAGCAGAACCGCACCCTGAGCGGCCTGTCGATCTATCGCGAGACTGGACTCAATGTCGTCAGTGGGTCAACCGTCGATCGATTGTCCGGCGCGTCGGTCGATCACACGTTCTTCGCGACGCTCGGCGTCCGCCCGGCCCTCGGACGCGACTTTACCGGGACCGACGACATTCCGAGGGCGGCTCCAGTGGCGATCATCAGCGACGCCTATTGGCGCCGGGCTTTTGGCGCGGACTCGAGAGCGGTTGGCCGCAGTCTGCTGGTGGATGGCGTCGCCCTCGAGATCGTCGGCGTCATGCCCGCCGCGTTCGCACAACCCCGCGGACCCGCGGCCAACCCGATCGGTCTGGTGGCACCGGTCGATATCTGGGTGCCGTACCAATTCGATCGCGCCCGGGCCCGCTCGATCAACTTTTCCTTCTCCGCGATCGGCCGCTTGAAAGACGGCGTCTCACCGAGCATGGCAGAACAGGATCTCGAGGCGCTCTTCGATCGGCCTTTTGAACGCTACCCAGGTGAAGTCACGGCCGCCGAAATGCGGAGCTCAGGCTTTCGCGCGTCTGTCAGACCACTGGTTCAAGTCGTCGCACGCGACGCCGGCACGGTGTTGTGGACGTTGATGGCCGCTGTCTGCCTGCTCCTCGCCCTGGCCTTCGTCAACGTGGTCATGCTCATCCTGCTGGAGACACAGTGGCGAGAGCGCGAGATCGCCGTTCGTCGAGCGCTGGGCGCGAGCCTCGGCCAGTTGTCTCGACAGTTCCTCGTCGAAGGGTCACTCGTCGGCGTCCTCGGAGGCGTTGTGGGGTTGCTCTTCGCTGCCGTGGGCACACGAATCGTGATCGCACTCGCCCCGGCTCAGTTGCCACGCATCGACGAAGTTGGACTGCATCCAATAGTCGCCGTCTCGCTGCTCGTCGTCTCTGTCGTGCTCGGACTCGCGCTGGCGGCGCCGCCATTCGTCAGGCAGCTCACGTGCCGTCCAAACACGCTTTGGACGCAGGCCGCAGACGCCCTACGCGACGTGCGCACGGTGCCGCGCAAGCTCTCGACCGGACTCGTGGCCTCTCAGCTTGCGTTAGCGCTCATCCTGCTCACTGGCGCCGGCCTGATGTTGCGCACGACCTGGAATCTCCTGCGAGTTGAGCCCGGCTTTCGCACGGATCACCTTTTGCTCTTCAACATCACGTTGGCCGGGCCGAAGACCCCGAATGCGATCCCATTCCATCAGCAGGTCCTCGATCGGTTGAGCGCCGTGCCTGGCGTGGTC
>JBOGIV010000341.1:0-11825 GCA_050747925.1 Vicinamibacterales bacterium | reverse complement strand
GGAATCGGCGCGTGGCCTAAACGAGGCCAGGCCATATTGTGAGCAGGCGCGGCAGGTTTAGTACCGCATTCCGCATCGTTTGTCACTGCGCTGAACATCAAACGGGCGCGCGGGTTCCCGAACGAGGAGGACCCAGTCGTAGTCGACAGGGGTCTGAACCGCTACGGTTCAGAATCGAGGAAGGAAACCTAGAAAGTGCAGTCTAGAATCAACGAGTGATCACAGACCGACCGTTAGTCTACGACGATACGGGACGATCCGCAACACAAAATGTTTCCGACCTAGCTTCACATCGGCGGCGAACCACTGGCCGACTTCACGTGTGGATGACCATACACTGGAGTTCACCGGTCAGAAGTCGTTGGCATCGAGTTGACAGAGCGTTCCTTCGACCCTACGCTGCCTCATGGAACTGGCAGAAACGCGCGTGCCCGACCGCCAAAGCGTCACTTCGTCGATGATCTTGGCCGTCGGATACGACAGCTCGTCGAGGATTCTTGAAATCGAGTTCAGACGTGGCCTTAGGGTGTATCGCTATTTCGAGGTGCCAGAGTTCTTGTACCAGGGCCTGCTGACTGCGCATTCGAAGGGGCAGTTTTTCACGAGGCGCATCGCCGGTCGATATCGGACTGAATGCGTGCGCGATTAGGCAAGCGACTGTGACTTTCGCGTGTTTTTCGAACGCCAGTAGCCGGAAGAGATCACGGTGACCACTCCCAATCGACAGCTCTCACCGTCACTGTTCGATGAACCCGAACAGGCTGTGGGTGCTCTCACGTCCTTGAGTGGCAGCCGCGCCATTGAGGACGAGGCGTTTCCGTTTGAGGCTCTCAGTGATGTCTGTGAGATTGAGAGTTGGCGCAAAGAGATCAACCGCCCGCTGTACCACATTCACAAGTGGTGGGCACACCGTCTTGGCACAGCGTTCAGAGGGATAGTGCTGAGCACGTTTGCTCCGAGCGGTGTAGATGTGATGGGCCTCTTCTATCAGCGCATGCGCATCAATGGCTCGGTGGTCTTCGACCCATTCATGGGCAGCGGCACAACAGTGGGTGAGGCCCTTAAGCTCGGGGCCCGTGTGATTGGACGGGACATCAACCCTGTCGCTCACTTCTTGGTACGAAATGCGCTCACACTACACGACCGAGACGCAGTGATCGCGACCTTTCGTGAGATCGAGCGCGACGTCGCGCACCAAATTTACCCGTACTATCGATGCCGCCTATCGGATGGACGACATGCTGACGTCCTGTACTATTTTTGGGTCAAGACTATCGCGTGCCCTTCTTGCTCACGCCAAGTCGACCTCTTCTCCTCTCACGTCTTCGCGCGGCACGCCTATCCGAAGAGGTCACCTGGAGCTCAATCGCTCTGCCCTAGGTGCGGCGCGATCAATTCGGTTCGCTTCGACGCGCGGTCGGTCTGCTGTGTAAGCTGCGGTGAATCGTACGACCCACAACGAGGGCCCGCAAGAGGGCAGACGGCTACATGCCCGGACTGCGAACATGTATTTCCGATCGCGAAGACGGTTCGGGCTGGAAACTCACCGCCAAGCCATCGCCTGTATGCGAAGCTTGTTCTGTTGCGAGACGGCTCGAAGCAGTACGTCCGAGCGACAGATGAAGACCACGCCCTCTACGAAGCCGCTGAACATGCGCTGAGGGAGAAAGAAAATCCGCACCCAGTCGTCGCAATCGCGCCGGGTTACAACACCAACCAGGTCCTCGGCTACAACTACCGGTTCTGGCACCAGATGTTCAACGCGAGGCAGCTTCTCGGCTTGTCAATCCTTGCCGACAGAATTCGCGTCATACCTGACCCACGCGTCAGAGACCTTTTTGTCTGCCTCCTTTCTGGAACCCTAGAGTTCAACAACATGTTTGCCTCGTACAAGGGCGAAGGCACTGGGGCAGTCAGACACATGTTCGCTCATCACATCCTGAAGCCTGAGCGAATGCCGCTCGAAGCCAACCTGTGGGGAACACCCAAGAGTTCTGGATCGTTCTCGACGATTTTCGAAGGGCGGATTTGTCGTGCGCTTGACTATGCGGAGAATCCATTCGAAATCCGTGCATCAGGAAGTCGCGAGAAGAAGACCGGTGAAAAGGTGTTCGATTTGTCGGAACGTGTCGGATTCGACATCGCCGACAGTTATGCGGAGTTCGCAGGGGGTATGAAGGTTTACCTCTCTTGCGGAGATTCAAGGGAAACGGATATCCCAGACGCGTCGATTGACGCGGTCATCACTGACCCGCCATTTTTTGACAACGTTCATTACTCCCAGCTTGCTGACTTCTTCCACGTGTGGCAACAGCACGTCCTCCTCGACAGTCGAGCGGCGGGCAAAGAATCGACGAGATCTTCAGACGAGGTCCAGAACGAAGACGTAGGCGTGTTTACTCGCCGTCTCGCAGGGGTATGGACGGAAGCGTGTCGCGTCCTCAAGAATGATGGACTGTTGGTGTTTACCTACCACCACTCTCGCCCCGACGGCTGGCGCTCGATTCTCGATGCAATCATGAGCGCAGGCTTCACGATTACCGCCTCCCACCCCATCAAGGCTGAAATGTCGGTCGCAATGCCCAAGCACCAGGCGAAAGAACCAATCGATTTGGACATTATTGTTGTGTGCCGCAAGACTTCGTTCCGGAATGCAGACTCCACGCGGCGTTCGTGGTCCACAGCCGCGCTTACCGCGACCAGCCAAGTTCATAGATTGCGCCACGCCGGTCGCAAGCTGAGCCGAAACGATGTTCGCGTAGTGGTTACCGCACAGGTGCTCCGGTACTTGTCGTCGACCGGAGACGTCAGCATCGCCATAACGGAACTCGATAAGCGCCAGGGCGAGATCGAGGAACTCATTGATCGGTTATACGCGTCTTCAGCAGTGTACGGGGGTGAATGTAGAGGGGATTCACTCCAAACGGAGGCGCTGACTCAAGTCCGACTAGGCGAGCCAAAAGTCTCTGCGGAGGGCGATTAGTGTCGCACGCGTCGGCGCTTTTCAAGATTTGCTCTCGCGCAATTCTCGATAGCAACTTAATCCAACGAGAAGGCCGTAGTGATAAGGAGTTCCATTTTCAAAATTGGTTCAGAGGTCGATTGGACTCGCTCGGCGTTCATTACGATACTCCAGGACGGAACACGTACCCTGATTTCCGCCTCGTTGGGCATGCCGAGGGCTATGAGGTTAAGGGTTTGGCATATCCCGGTCGCGAGACCGATTACGACTGCAACAGTCAGGTTCCTTGCGGTGAGCACAACGGACGAAAGGTCTACTACGCATTCGGGCGTTACCCCGCTGCACCTGACGGCAACTCGTATCCCGTACTCGACTTCGTCCTGTGTCACGGCAGTTTTCTAAACGCCGACAACACATACGTTCACGAAAACAAGAGCTTCCGTGGATTCGGAAGTTACGGGGACATCCTAGTTAGGGATCGCAAAATGTACGTTGCTCCGACACCTTTTGCTCTCGCGGAGGGAACGGCGCATCGGCGCACGCTCATTCTTCCCTCTGACGAACGCGTTGAACGCGACCTTGTTCGTGTCGGAACTCTCACGCGCATCGAAGCGGACCAGGTCGTAGTGTCCTATAAGTTTGACCTCCGGACCCGAGAGCTTGACACGCGAATGATTCGCAATCCGAGAGCGGGGCACGTACACGTGTTTGCAGCTTACAGAATTGCTGGGGACCCGGCCGAGGCCGTGACCATGCGCGACAGACGGCAAGTGCTTGCCGAGTTGCACGCGGGTGCCGAGGAAGACGCCGACTAGTATCTTGAGTTGCCACGCGACTGGGTCGATCACTCATTTTCACTTCAGGAGGATGCCAGCCTTGATCAGCCGCTTCGGGGCAAGCAGCCAGCTCAAGCCCATGAGTCCAAGCGCCGTCTTCTAACTTCGCATCTCGCGGGAATACGGACATTGGTACGAAGCGCTCAACGATTGCGGTGACACGTTACCAAACGGCATTTTCTCCCAGAGTGCGTTCGCGCCAAGCTCACAAGACTGCCAGAGGCGCTGCGCTGGGGGCAGGCCCATCGACCTGCGACTGGCAGATTGCTCCACCGTCAGTTCATTGCGAGGTGCCCTCCAGGTCGTTAGCCGTCCGTTAGCTTTTCTCCCTTCCAAACGCGAAAAGGCCCTGAAAACCGGGCCTCTTCGTATCTTGGTGCGGAAGGGGGGACTCGAACCCCCACGGTATTGCTACCGCCAGCCCCTCAAGCTGGTGCGTCTGCCAATTCCGCCACTTCCGCTAGTGAGAATTCAGAGTCAAGAATTCAGAATCAACAAAGCCATCCAGCCTCACCCCTGCGGCGGCTTCGGCGGCGTGGCCGGAGGCGTCGCGGGTGCTGGTGTGGTCGCCGCTGGTGCCGGCGTGGATGTTGGCGCCGTGCTCGCCGCCGCTGGCGCAGGCGCCGCGACCGGCGCCGGAGGCGCTGCAAGGCCGCCAACCACCGAGCCAGGACCGCGCTGACCCCACACGGTCAACATCATCGCAAAGATCACAAACAGCGCGGCGAGGACGCTCGTCGCGCGCGTCAGCAGCGTCGCGCCCGAGCGCGCGCCGAACACAGCCTGGCTGCTGCCGCCGCCAAAGGCGTTGGCAATATCGCCGCCTTTACCCTGCTGCAGGAGGATGGTGATCATCAGCAGGAAGCAGACGAGCACGTAAACGGTGACGACGAGGTAGTAGAGCATGGTCGGAACCTAAAACTATAGCACCCAACCGGTTGGCGCCTGAAGTGCCTCAGGTTGCCTGGGGTGCCTAGCTGGTTGGTGCCAGACGTGCCATGGTGCCAAAGTGCCAGGGTGGGTCTCGTGCGTCTGCGGTTGCGGGCTACGTCGTAATTGTTTCCTGGATGATCTGCACAAAACTTCGGACGTCGAGGCACGCGCCGCCGACAAGCGCGCCGTCGATATCGGGCTCCGCGGTAATCGGGCCGGTGTTGTCTGGCTTGACGCTCCCGCCGTAGATGATGCGGCACGCCTTCGACGCGTCCGAGCCGAACCACTCCTCCAGGCGATGACGGATGTGCACGTGCGCGCGTTGCGCCTGCTGCGGCGTCGCGTTGCGGCCTGTGCCGATCGCCCACACGGGTTCATACGCGATCACCAATCCGCCGATCTGTTCGGCGGAGACCCCCTCGAGTCCCTGCTCGACTTGACGATCGAGCACACCGTTGGTCTCGTCTCGCTCACGTTCGGCGAGCGTCTCGCCGATGCACATGATGGGCGTGAGATCAGCACCAAGAACGGCCAACACCTTCTTGTTGACGATCTGATTGGTTTCTCCGAAGAGCGTGCGCCGCTCTGAATGGCCGACGATCGCGTACTGCGCGCCCGCTTCGCGCAACATCGCTGCGCTCACCTCACCGGTGAAGGCGCCCTCGCGCTCCCAATGCACATCCTGCGCGGCCACCGCCACGTTGCTGTTTCTGGCGGCGTCGGCGGCAGCCCAGATGGCGGTGAACGGTGGCGCCACAACAATCTCGATATGGCTCACCTCGGTCACAAGGGGCAGCAGCTGGCGGACGTAGTAGACGGCCTCGTGGACCGTCTTGAACATCTTCCAGTTGCCGCAGAGGAGTGGACGGCGCATATCAGTTCAAACTTGAAAAGTTGAAGAGTTGAGAGTTTAAGTTGAAAGTTTCAGTTTCAGTTTCAGTTTCAGTTCCAGTTCCAGTTCGCCTTGTCGGGCAGCGCCGCGACGCCAGGCAGGTCGGCGCCGCCCAGAAACTCCAATGATGCTCCCCCGCCAGTCGAGATGTGCGTAATTTTTTCGGCGACACCCGCCGCACGCACGGCGGCCACCGAGTCGCCACCGCCGATGATGGTTGTGCCGCGCACCTCAGCCACCGCGTTCGCCACCGCCATCGTTCCCGCCGCGAACGGCGCGACTTCGAAGACGCCCATCGGTCCATTCCAGACAACCGTCTTCGCGTCGGCCAACAAGTGCGCATACAAGCGCGATGTCTCCGGTCCGATGTCGAGACCCAGGCGGTCGCCGATCCACATGTCGCTGACCTTGAGCACCGCTGTCTTGGCATCGACGTCGATGCTCGATGCGACAACGTGATCGACCGGGAGCTGGAGCTGCACCCCGCGCGCCTTCGCGTGCGCGATGACGCCACGAGCGGCGTCCAGTTTGTCGAGCTCGACGAGCGATCGCCCGACCGGCATGTCCAGCGCCTTGAAGAAGGTGTAGGCCATCGCGCCGCCAATCAGCAAGCGATCGACGCGGCCGAGCAGGCTTTCGATGACGTCGATCTTGTCCGAGACCTTGGCGCCGCCGATCACCGCGACGAACGGACGTTCGGGGCTGCCGAGCGCCAAACCTAGATAGGTGAGCTCTTTTTCCATGAGCAGACCGGTAGCGGCTCTCGGAGGCAACCCCGAAAAATGGCTGACTATGCCCGCGACCGAGGCATGAGCACGATGCGCGGCGCCAAACGCGTCGTTCACGTACAGATCCGCGTGAGCGGCTAGATCTGCCGCAAACGCCGGATCGTTCTGTTCTTCCTCTGCGTGGAAGCGCAAGTTCTCGAGCAGCACAACCTTGGCGCCACCGGCTCGCTCCGCTTCGGCGACCGCCGCGCGGGCGCCCTCGCCGACGCAATTGTCGGCCAGTCTGACCGGCTGACGCAGGAGAACCGACAGACGCTCGGCCACCGGCTCGAGGCTGAGCTCAGCGGTGGGTTTGGCTTTCGGTCGTCCGAGGTGCGACGCGAGAATCACCGTGGCGCCGTGGTCGAGCGCGTAGTGAATCGTCGGGAGTGACGCGGTGATTCGCGTGTCGTCGGTGATGACGCCGTTCTTCAGCGGCACGTTGAAGTCCACGCGAACAAAGACACGCTTTCCCGACAGCGCGAGATCGCGAATGGAGTATTTGGTCATCGTTCAGCGGGGTAGGCGACCCTGAAGGGTCGCCTCTACAAGAGTGACAGTAGGTCCACGCAGCGATTCGAGTAGCCCCATTCGTTGTCGTACCACGCCAGCACTTTCACGAAGCTGCCGTCCATCACCTTCGTGTAGGCGGCATCGACGATCGACGAGTGCGGGTTGCCGCGAAAGTCGATCGACACCAGCGGCTCCGTGCAGAACTGCATGATGCCCTTCATCGGGCCATCGGCCGCGGCCTTCAGCGCACCGTTCACCTCGTCGGGGGTCACCTTGGTGTCGAGGATGGCCACGAGATCGACCACCGACACGTTGGGCGTAGGTACCCGCATCGCGATGCCGTCGAGCTTGCCCTTGAGCGCCGGCAGCACTTCGCCCACGGCCTTCGCAGCGCCGGTGGTCGTCGGGATGATCGACATCGCCGCCGCCCGAGCTCGGCGCAGATCCTTGTGCGGCAGATCGAGCAGGTTCTGATCGTTTGTGTACGCGTGGACCGTCGTCATCCACCCCTGGCGAATCGTGAACGCGTCGTGCAGCACCTTGGCGACCGGCGCCAGGCAATTCGTGGTGCAGGAGGCATTCGAAATCACGTGGTGCGACGCCTTGTCGTACATCTCGTCGTTGACGCCGAGCACGATCGTCACGTCCGGCCCGGTGGCCGGCGCGGTCACGATCACTTTGCGGGCGCCGGCGGCCAGGTGCTTGGCCGCGTCTTCGCGCTTGGTGAACTTGCCCGTCGATTCGAAGACGATCTCGACGCCCAGGTCCTTCCACGGCAGCTGCCCGGGGTCTTTGACCGACAGGACCTTGAACTGATCGCTGTTGACGACGATCGAGTTCTCGCGCGCTTCAACCCGTGCGGTGAGGTTGCCCAGCACCGAGTCGTACTTCAAGAGGTGAGCGAGCGTCGGGGCATCGGTGATGTCGTTCACCGCGACAAAGTCGATGCCGCCTCGCTCCAAGGCCGCGCGCATGATGTTGCGGCCGATGCGGCCAAACCCGTTGATGCCAACCTTCAGTGCCATGTGCGTGCATCCTCCGAGAGCGGGGCCTGCAGACCGCGATCTTTCGCGCCGCAAGAACCTCGAATTCTACAACGGTCAGAAGCTCGCCTTGCGACGCTTCGCGAGCGGGGGCTATACTGATCCGGTTTGTAAGTCCTTTAATGTATATCCTTTACAGCGCGGTCGCGCTCGCGATTGCGGTTCTGGCGTCTCCGTGGTTTCTCTACCAGGCCCTTCGCCACGGAAAGTACGTCGGCACGCTCGGTCCACGCCTGGGCTACCTGCCCGTGTCGTTCAACGTGGACGGAGATGAGTCGATCTGGATTCATGCGGTCTCGGTCGGGGAGGTTCTGACCGCACGGCCGCTGATTGCCGATCTCAAGCGCCGCTATCCCGACCTTCGCCTGTTCCTGTCGACGACAACGCTCTCGGGCCAGCAGCTCGCGAGACGGGGCGTGGCGGACGCCGACGCGGTCTTTTACTTTCCGTTCGATTTGCCGTTTGTCGTCCGTCGCACGCTCGACCTCGTCAAGCCGCGTCTCTTCGTCATGATGGAAACCGAGATCTGGCCAAATCTGCTTCGGGAGTGCCGGCGGAGGGGCGTGAAGACGGCGATCGTCAACGGGCGGCTATCGCCGCGTTCCTTGTCGCGGTACGGCATGGTCCGGCCCTTCATGCGACGGGTGCTGGGTGACATCGATCGGTACTGCGTGCAGAGCGAAGAAGCGGCTCGCCGGTTCATCGATTTGGGCGCCAACCCTGGTCACGTCGTCGTGACGGGCAGCCTCAAGTTCGATTCGCTCAACGTGCCCTCGTCGCCGGTGCAGGCCCGAGCCCGCGACCGTGTGCTCCGGTACTTCCGGGTGCCGCCCTCGCGGCCAGTACTGGTGGCCGGCAGCACCGTAAAGGGGGAAGAGGCCTCGTTGCTGCGGGCGTTCCGGCGACTGCGGTCGGCGAACACCAACGTGCTGTTGGTCTTGGCCCCACGCCATCCCGAACGCTTTGGCGAAGTCGATGACCTGTGCCGAGCTGAAGGGTGGAAGGTCGCCAGCAGGAGCGACCTGGCCATCGACGTCGAGCCGCGTGTGGACGTCGTCGTGCTCGATACGATTGGCGAGCTGGCCACGCTTTATCAGATTGGGACCGTCGTGTTCGTGGGCGGAAGCCTCGTCAACGTCGGCGGACACAACATTCTGGAGCCCGCCGTTTTTGGCAAGCCGATCGTCTTTGGTCCGCATATGGAAAATTTCGTCGAGATCGCGGAGGCGTTCGTGACGAACGGCGCCGGCGTTCAGCTGACCAATGAACGCGACCTCGACGACACGCTGGTCTCACTGGTCGGCGATCCGGTGCGTCGAGCTCGACTGGGTGCGGCCGCTCGCGCCCTGGTCGAGGCCAATCGCGGTGCGAACGCGAAGAGCGTCGCCGTGCTTGCGGATCTCTACCCGCAGCGGCAAGCCATCGCGTACCCCGCCAATGTCCGCCCTTTCCGACCCCTTGCTTGATTCGCTCTACGCTCGAGCGATGCGGGTCAGGCGGCGATGGTTCGAGTCTCGTCCGTCTCGCCGTCGAACCCTCGCGCGTCCGGTCATCAGCGTCGGCAATCTGTCGATGGGCGGTACCGGCAAGACTCCCGTCGTCGGCGCCATCGTCGAATGGCTTCTCGCCAACGGCGAGCGCCCGGCGATTCTGAGCCGGGGCTACGCGCGAACGGACCCCGTCGAAGGAGTCGTCGTCGTATCCGACGGCGCGCGCGTGCTGGCGTCGATCGAGCAGGCTGGCGATGAGCCGCTCATGCTCGCTCGCCGGTTTCCGCACGCCATCGTCTGCGTCTCGCCCGATCGGTACTTGTCTGGCACGCTTGCCGAACGACGGCTCGGCGCCACGGTGCATGTGTTGGACGATGGGTTTCAACATGTGGGATTGGCGCGTGACCTGGACGTCCTCGTGACGACGATTGGTGAGATTCCGCAGGGCCGCGTAATTCCTCGCGGCCGGCTTCGGGAGGCGATGGATGCCGCCGCTCGTGCGCATCTCTTGGTCGTCACTGGCGCGACGGCGGGTGCTGCCTCGGCTGAAGCATGGGCCTTGGGGATTTCACAGTCGTGCGGGGTCGAGCGGCAGTTGGGCGCGCCCGTGCCGCTCGGTTCCAAGGTTCCAGGGTTTCCGCCTACGCGGCCGGAGGCCGCTACGACGGACCTCGCCGACCAGCCTCCGCTGAAGCTACGGCGGTCCGCCGGCGCCTTGGCGAAGGCGGAAGCTCTCTCTGATCCAGCACGAGCGCAGGCGGGCCCGGCCAACGTTCGAGATGGCCGAGTCCTCGCCGTTGCCGGGATCGCGCATCCCGCACGGTTCGCTGAAGCTCTGAAGGATGCGGGTTGGGAGATCGCCGAGGTGATGAGCTTCCCAGATCATCATCGCTACACGAAGGCCGATGTCGAACGGATCGAACGGTCGAGGATCGCAGCCGGCGCTGGTGCCGTGTTTACGACCGACAAGGACGCGGTCCGCTTCGAGACCATCGGACCGCTCCCGTTTTCTCTTTACCGAGTGCCGCAGTCGCTGAAGTTCGATCCTCCTGATACGCTCTTTGCCTCGCTTCGCGCGACGCTTGACCGGCTTCGACGCGACGCGGCGCCACATCGTGTGTCGGCTGAGCAGTCAGGAATCTCGGCGTGAGGCGTTCGCTCGAGTATTGGGGTGTCGCGGTGGTGCGCGCGATGGCGCGGCGCCTGCCCGATGGCATCGTACGGTTGTGGGGAAGCGCGCTGGGTCTCACGTTCTATGCGCTTGATGCGCCTCATCGCCGCGTGGCGCTCGCGAATCTCGAGCAGTGTTTCCCCACTCGTTCGAGCGCCGAGCGGGGAGCGATCGCCCGCGCTACGTTTGCGCACTTCGGACGCCTCTTGCTCGCCCTGCTGACCTTCAGCGCGCTCTCTGAAAAGGAAATGCTGGCACGTTCCGAGTACGAGGGAGAAGAGCGGGTACGGCTCGCCTATGCAAAGGGAAAAGGTGTTCTCTTCTTTACGGGCCACTTTGGATTCTGGGAGCTCCACGCGTTGGCACACGGCATCAAGCTGCGACCGATCGGCGTGTTGGCTCGCACACTCGACAATCCACGGCTCGACAGGCTTCTTGAAGAGATCCGCACGCGGACCGGCAACTCCGTGATCTACCGGCAGGGCGCCGTCCGCCGAGTGATGAAGCTTCTGGCGCAGGGCGAGGGTGTGGCGATACTGATCGATCAGCACATGCACAGCCCCGACGCCATCTGGGTGAACTTCTTCGAGCGTCCAGCCGCGACGACGTCCACACTGGCGGCCATTGCGCTCAGAACCGGTGCGGTGGTGGTTCCCGTGTTCGCGTTGCCCCTTCCCGGCGGCCGTTATCGTTTCGTGTACGAGGCGCCGGTGAAGCCACCGGCCGAAGGCACAGACGACGCCGTCACAGACTTCACTCAGCGGTGCACCGACGTCCTCGAGATGCAGGTCCGTCGCCGCCCCGAGTTGTGGCTGTGGATGCATCGGCGGTGGCGAGACAGTCCGGGCGAGGCGACGAAGGGGATGTTCCCGGAGGCGAAGGAATAGGTGCCAAAGGCGCCAAGGGTGCCAAGGGCCAAGGTGCCAGAGTGCCAGAGTGCCAGAGTGCCAGAGTGCCAAGGGTGCGAACTGCGAACAGCGAATGACGAATGGTGAGTGACCGCATCGTGATCGTGGCGCCGAATTGGCTGGGCGACGCCGTCATGGCGCTTCCCGCGGTCGCCGACATCCGCCGTCATTTCCGCGGTGCGCGGCTCGTAGTCGCCGCCAGGCGATCGATCGCGCCGCTGTTCTCGCTCGTCGACGATGTGGATGAGGTGTTGGAATTGCCGGGTCGTGGCGGCATTGGGTCGATCGCGAGCTGGAAGGATGACGTGGG
>JBOGIV010000340.1:0-10448 GCA_050747925.1 Vicinamibacterales bacterium | reverse complement strand
GTCCAAAGCCTTCTCAATCACGATGGGGTGTCGAACGCGGTGTAAACGCGGGCCGCGATCGGATTGAGGATCCGAATCACGGCCTCGGCGTCCTCTGGCAGCACGTCCCGCACGAGCACGTTCATGGGTATCGTGGCTTCCCAAACACGGCGAGAAGACCAGCCGCAAAGAGCCGTTCGTTGACGGTCATCCCGGGATAGTTCGGAGGCGTGTTTCCATCGTTGCTCTTCATCATCCGCGCAACACCGACAAACCAACTGGTGCCCCAGCCAGGCGCTGACTGGGCAAGCCGCTAGGCATCCTTGGCCCCTCGATTCAGTGTAAGTCTCTCGAGCGGCGTGATGTCGCCCCGAAGGATGTCTCCGCTGTACCTCTTGGTGAGCGTGGCCAGATAGATCACAGAGCGTTGTTCTTCGGTCATCCCGGGAGTAGTCGGAAAGGAGGCGATACTGGGGAACGGCCCTGTCTTGTCGTAACGAACAACTTCGGCCAAGCTAAACCGAGGTGTCACGTAGGGCCGTATCACATCGGTCTCACCCTTCACTCCAAAGATAAGATCGACCTCTCTCTTGCTCGACCATACTCCACGTAGAGTGTGGCTGGTCATAGCGCACGGGGTCATCGTCGGATGTCAGGGCACATCCGAAATCACCGACCAGAAAATCAAAGTGTCTTCTGACACACTTCCTGAATGCCGTCATTCTTCTAGTCGGCCCAACACTGCGCATAAGCTGCGAGCGGGCGGTGTCGAGCCCAGCGCCCGCTCGTCAGCTTCATGCGCTTGTTCGGCGGCACCCGCGCACATTAGGTGCCTCCGCGTCGGTTCCATGAGCGCGCCATCCAGCGGCCCTTCTTGCCCGAAAGCACATGGAGCGCCCGCGCCACGTTCCGTGCGCGGGCCGCTGGAGACTTGAGCCACGAAAAGTAGCGGAGAATTTCCTTTTGACGACTGGGAATCAGGGCATCCCACGCCTCCTTGGCCTTGACGTCTTTCGAAAGGGGAATCCGGAACCACCGCGGCATGGGGTGCATCGGACCGTTGCGGTATGCGGAATCAAACTCAATCTCCACGCGCACGCGATCGCCGACCTTCGTCTGCGAAGCTCTCCGCACGTCGCCGTGGAGGTAGAGATAGAAGTCCCCGTTCCCAACGGGCATCATGTTGATGCGCCAGGGAGTCTGTTTCGGCTCACCATTGATTCGGATCAGAACGGGGAGCGGCCTCCGCCAATTAGGCTTGATGGCGATGGCACGCGCGGCGGTCACATGGACGTACGGATTGCCATTCACGATCTTCATGAAAGCAGAGAAGGAAGGGGGCATGGTTGTCAGAGCCTAGTCCGTGCGCGTATTCATGCGGAGATCCCGGGCGAGGTGCAGCGTAGCAAGCCGCTTCTCA
The DNA here is from genome assembly GCA_050747925.1 of Vicinamibacterales bacterium. Lineage (GTDB taxonomy): Bacteria > Acidobacteriota > Vicinamibacteria > Vicinamibacterales > UBA2999 > 12-FULL-67-14b. Next base: position 9,049 of record JBOGIV010000340.1, on the reverse strand, counting down.
TCTCCCACCTCCCCCGTTGATGTCCTTGATCGGCTTATGCGGTTGTGGCTTGAGGCAATTTCTGCAACGAGAGTGACAGAGGCGTGTGGCAATTCTTGCCGACTTCTGGTCCGGCTGCGAGCGGATCGGTGGATCCGATCGTCTTCGTTTACGTCGTCGACGGCGTCAGTTTCGGCACGATCTTGAGCTTGATCGTTCCATTGGCGTGCGTGAAGTTGTACTGGTTGCTCTGCATAATCGCCTTCTTCGGCGTCCGCAGCGTGACCGTGATGATCTCGTTCGGCATGAACGGCTTGGGATGCCGGTAGAGATCCCCACCGACCGGTGTGCCGCCCTTGTCGTACCAGTTCTCCTCCACGCGGAAACCGGCGATCGGCGCGGTTGACGTGTTCTTCACCATGATCACCGTGATGACTTCGGTCCCCGCCGCCTTGGTGTTGGGCTTGGTGTACTCGACCGTCGCTTCGCCACGCACAGGCGAAATGAGCTTTCGAGGTGCGGCTGGTGCGGCTGGCGCAGGCGTTTGACCCGCGAACGTCGCTTGGGCCGCGAGCACGGCAAGCGTGGCGGCGATGGCGACGGTCCGCTGACTGAATCTCATGATGACCCTCCGGATGCGGATTATACCTCCGCCCAGGAAGATGTCCGTGTCATCGGTGTCATCTGTGAGTCTTGAACATCACCGGCCCTACATTTCGCCGTTCCAGTCTTCAGGCTCAGCCGCTGTCGAGCGAAACACTTCGAGATGCCACTTACCGCCGCCCCATGGCTCGATCACCTCGGTCGCGACGACGTCCACGAGGAGCTCGCCAAAGGTGCGGCCCTCGGGATCGCCCTCCAAGTGATAGGCGGGGTCGTCCCACGCGAAGTTTGGATAGATCGTCATGGTCAGGAACAGATCGTACCCATCGTCGACGACGATGAGCTGGCCGATCGGGCGCTTCTGCGTCGAGTGATAGACGAGGTACTTCTCGGCGCTGTGCGCCCGGATGTAACGCTTGAGCGAAAACTCGCGGGCGACGATCTCTTCGACCGCGATCTTCTTGTCCCAGCAGTCGCGGCAATAGCGCTCGTCGCCGCGAGGCTCTGACACCTCTTTGGCGCCGCACAGGGCGCATCCCTTCTTGTTGCTAATCGACTTTCGTGACATGGCTCACGCGATTCTACTTCACGCGTTTTCGGCGAGGGTTTCCTTGAGCGCGCGGAGCAGCGTTTCTGCACGATATGGCTTGGGGAGAAACCGTTTAACGTTCCGCGCCTGCCCGTCGATGGTCAACCCGCTGGCAGCCACGATGCGGACGTTGGGATCGATGGCGTGCAGCGCATCGATGGTGGCCGGTCCGTCCATCACCGGCATCATCATGTCGGTCAGGACGAGATCGATGGCGCCCCGGTGGGCCATGTAAAGTGTCAGCGCCTCTGACCCATCCGCAGCCAGCATCACCCGATAGCCGAATCGTTCCAGGGTCCGTCTGGTGATTTCTCGGATGGCCGCCTCATCGTCAACGACCAGAATCGTCTCGCCGTTGCCGCGTGGCAGCTCCGACTTCGGCGCGGCCGGAACCTGTTCGGCGGCTTTGGTCTCGGCCGGAAGGTAGATGCGGAACTGCGTCCCCTGCGTCAGCTCGCTGTAGCAGTGAATGAAGCCGCCGTGGCTCTTGATGATCGCCAGCGAGGTCGACAGACCAAGGCCCGTGCCCTTGCCAAGGGCCTTGGTCGTGAAGAAGGGATCAAAGATCTTGTCGAGGATCGCGCGCGGAATGCCGGTGCCCGTGTCTTCCACCTGAATCACGACCTGTGGGCCGGGCCGCGCGTCGCCGTGCATGGCCGTGTCCTGCGGAACCAGAATGGCGTTTTCGGCGGTGATGGAGAGACGGCCGCCCCCAGGCATCGCGTCGCGGGCGTTGACGCACAGATTCAGCAGCACTTGTTGGAGCTGCGTCGAGTCGCCGACGAGATTCCAGAGATCGGGGCCGAGACGCGTCTCGATGGCAATGCTCTTGGGGAAGGTATCGTGGACGATCTTCTCGATGTCATTGATCAGTTCGCGCGCATCGATCAGCTCGCGGCGGCCTTCCATCCCGCGGGCAAACGAGAGGACTTGCGCCACCATTTGCGCGCCGCGTTTGGCGCTGGTCATGGCCGTCGCCAGCAGTTCCTGGCTGTGCCGGTCCCGCTCGGTCTCGATGAGGAGCTCCAGCGCGATCGTAATCGGTGTGAGCACGTTGTTGAGGTCGTGGGCGATGCCGCCGGCAAGGGTCCCCAGACTTTCCAATCGCTGCGCCCGTAAGAAGCGCTGCTCCAGGGCTCGGCGCTCGGTGATGTCGGTGTTGATCACGAGCACGCTCTTCGGCTCTCCGGTCAAGTCGCGGACGAGCGTCCACCGGCTCTCGACGGTCAACGGCTCGCCGCGCTGGTTGGTCTGTTCCATCTCGCCGGCCCACTCTCCCTTGAGGAGGAGTTGCTCGAAGGCTCGTTCAAACCGCTCAGGGTCCTTGTTGAAGATCTCCGGGACCGGCCGCCCCAACACATCCTCAGCGCCGATTCCGTACAGACGCTCCGCGCTCTTGTTCCAATACGTCACCCGGTGCTCGAGGTCGCGGACGACGATCGCGTCGCGCGCGCTGTCGAGCAGCGAGGCTTGCTCGCGGATCTTGTCGCCTGTTCGCTTGTACTCGGTGACGTCGCGCGCAATACCGACGACGCGCACGGCGCGACCCGCTTCGGCGCTGGCCGGGTAGGCGTGATCGCGAATCCACCGGATGGCGCCATCGGGGCGCACAATCCGGTACTCGATGTCCGTCGGCGCGCCGGCCCGATGCCGGAGGCTCGCCTGTACGACGAACTGGACATCATCGGGATGAATGTCACCGAGAAACGTTTCGGCCGACCCATACAGGCTTGCGCGCGAACGACCCCACACGGTTTCGTACGCCGGGCTCACGTACAGCATGCGTCGTTGCTGCGGATCGTAGTGGTAGAAGACGTCCTGGATGTTTTCGGCCAGCTCGCGGAAGTTGGCGAGGTTGTCCTGAGCCGTCTCGTCCAGGGCCCGAGGCTCGGTGAGATCGACCGATGTACCGAGCACGCCGACGATGCGTCCCTGCTCGTCACGCAGCGGCGCCGCGGTCGATGACAAGACCATGACGCTGCCGTCCTTGCGGCAGGCGCGAATCGTGTGCCCGGCGACCTCTTCGCCCGACGACACCAGACGTAGAAGGACGTTCATCGTGGCGCGCCGTTCGTCGGCCGGCACAAACTCAGTGAAGAGATGGTCGATCATCTCCTCGGGCTCCCGGCCATACACTCGCCGAGCGGCGCGGTTGATGAACGTAATGCGACCGTCGGTGTCAACCGACCAGATCAGATCGTGCGAGGTGTCGACGATCCGCCGGTAGCGTTCCTCGACGTCGTGCAACCGCATCGAAGGCCTCAGGTGCTCGGTTGTTCAGCGACTCACGTGCGCGCCGGCCGCCGGCGCGTACATCTCGGTCACGTATTGTTTCACCATCCGCCGGGTCGAGAAGCGCGGGATGGTCGATCGCATGGCTTCGCGAACCACCTGAATCCATTTCGGCGGAATGCCGCGCTCGTCACGCTCGTAGAAGACGGGCACGACGTCGCGCTCAATCAGGCGATAGAGCGACTCCGCGTCGGCGGCGTCGGTCGCCGCGTGATCGTTGGGATCCGCCTGGCTGTCGACGAACCATCCGTTGCCGCCGTTGAAGCCCTCGGCCCACCAGCCGTCGCCCACACTGAGATGCGGCACGCCATTGAGCGATGCCTTCATCCCGCTCGTGCCGCACGCTTCGAGCGGCTTGCGCGGGTTGTTCAACCAGACGTCGCACCCGTGCACCAGATAGTGCGCGACGTGCATGTCGTAGTCGTCGATGAACGCCAGCCGGCCCCCAAACACCGGATCGAGCGCGCGCTTGAAGACCCGCTGGAGGTGATGCTTGGCCGGATCGTCGGCCGGGTGGGCCTTGCCCGCGAACACGATCTGAACCGGTCGATTCGTGGCGTTGAGGATGCGAGCGAGGCGATCGGCATCGTGAAAAATCAACTCGGGCCGCTTGTACGCCGCGAAGCGCCGCGCATACCCGATGGTTAGCGCCGATGGATCCAGCATGCTGCCCGACGCCACAATGCGAGCCGGGCTCACTCGTTCCTGGCTCCAACGGGCGCGCATCCGCTCGCGAATGGCGGTGAACAGGTCCGCCTTCAATTGAACACGCATCGCCCAGATGTCGGCGTCCGGGATATCGACCAGGCGATCCCAAAGCGTCGGGTCGTCGGTGCGATCCAGCCAGCCCGCCCCGAAGTGACGGTTGAGCAGAGAAAAGAGGGGAGCGGCCATCCAGGTCGGCACGTGCACGCCATTGGTGATGCTTCGGATCGGGACGGACTCGGGCGGGGTCTCGGGCCAAATCGAGCGCCACATCGATCGCGTCACCTCGCCGTGCAGCGCGCTGACGCCATTGATGTGGGCTGACGTGCGAAGGGCGAGCGCCGTCATGTTGAACTGCGATCCACCACCGTTGTCGTATTCGCCCAGACCGAGAAACCGCTGACGATGCTGGCCCATCTCGCCCCACGAATTGGCGAGATGTTTTTCCACGAGGTGGAACGGGAACGCATCGTGGCCGGCTGGAACGGGCGTGTGGGTCGTGAACACCGTCGATCGCCGCACCTCCTCGAGCGCCGACTCGAACGATTGGCCTTTTTCGATGCGCTCTCGAATCCGCTGCAGCGCCACCAGCGCCGCATGGCCCTCGTTGAGATGCCAGACCAGGGGAGAGATGCCCAATGCTCGAAGCGCGCGGACGCCACCGATGCCGAGGATGATCTCCTGCTGAATGCGTGTTTCCCGATCGCCGCCGTAGAGGCGCGCTGAGAGCTCACGATCCCAGGGCGCGTTCTCACTCAGGTCGGTGTCGAGCAGGAAGAGCCGCACGCGCCCCAGCCGCACGCGCCACACCGCGACGAGCACCGTGCGATCGCCCAGCGGAACCGCCGTGATGCACGGCTTGCCGTCCGGTGTAATCGCCGTCTCGATCGGCGCCTCGGTCCAACTGATGCGCTCGTAGCGCTCTTCCTGCCAGCCTTCGTTGCTCATGCGCTGGCGGAAATAGCCCTGCGGATACATGAAGCCGACGCCTACCAGCGGGATACCCAGATCACTGGCTTCCTTGCAGTGATCGCCGGCGAGCACGCCAAGGCCGCCCGCGTAAATCGGCAGCGATTGATGCAGCGCAAATTCGGCGGAGAAATAGGCGATGGTCCCGCCGTTGATCGCGGAGGCATGCTCGCGCCACCACGGATGCATCACCGTTCGGGCGTCGTCCAGTCCAAAAATCGCCTGATCGTACACACGGAGGTAAGCGGGGTCGGCCGCCGCGGCCGCTAGTCGCTCTGGTGTGATCGCCTGCAGCATCCGAACGGGATTGTGGGCGGTGGCGCGCCACAGCGGATAGTCGAGCTGGCGGAACACTTCGCGGGCCCGAGAATCCCAGCTCCACCAGAGATCGAGCGCGAGCTCGTGCAATCGATGGATGCGATCGGGCAGCGGCGCCGCGCTCGAGAAACGTTCTTCAGACATTGTTACCGGTCCCTCGAGCCGCCGCCCCGACGAGGCGGGCAAACGTGGCCAAATCAATGTTCCCGCCCGACACGACGGCGACGATCTTGCCAGTGCCGGCTTTGCCGCTGAGCGCCGCGGCGATCGCACACCCCGCAGCGCCCTCCGCGACGACGTGGACCCGATCGGCGGTCCGTCGCATCGCAGCGGCCACCTCGTCCAGCGAGACGACGATGGAGTCGGTCACCACGTCCTTCAGCAACGGCCACATTGTCGGCAAGACCGATCGGCCGCCGGCGCCGTCAACGAAGGATCTGGTCCAGCCATCGAAGGAGCTGGCCTCATTTCGCGCGAGCGAGGTCGCCAGCGGCGCGGCGGTTTCAGGCTCAGCCGCGTAGACGCGGACGTTCCGCTTGCGAGATCTCACCGCCGCGCCAATGCCGGAGAGCAGCCCTCCGCCGCCAAGCGGCGCGACGACGGCGTCGACGTCGGGAAGATCGTCGAGGATTTCAAGTCCCGCGGTGCCATTTCCGGCGATGAAGCGATCGTCGTCAAACGGATGAACAAAGTGCCCGCGCATTCGCGGTGAGCCGTGTGATTCGACCGTCTTCCAGCACTCGTCGTACGTCGCTTTGATGATGGTGGCTCCAAGCCGCTCGATGGCGCGCAACTTGGTATCGGGCGCCGTGTCCATGACCATGACCGAGCACTTCGCACCGGCACGCCGCGCCGCAAACGCAACGCCTTGCGCCGCATTACCGGCGCTGACGGTCCAGACACCCTGCGCGAGCTCGTCGGGGGTGAGTTGGCGGACGACGTTCCACGCGCCGCGGATCTTGAACGATCCAATCGGCTGAAGGCATTCGAGCTTGAGATAAATCTCGGGACGCCCAGGCTGGGCATCGAATGGCGTTTCGAGTCGGATGAGCGGCGTGCGAACAGCTGCGTCGTACACGTGTCGCGCGGCCTCGTCGATGGCTGTGCCGTGAATCTGCCGCATCCGGAAACGCGGGAAATCGTATCATGCGTTCAGCATGCGGTCGATGCTGATGATGCTACTCATGGCGCTCGTCGTGACGTTGGATGCACAAAGCGTGCGTCCTCGTGCGCGCGAGATTGGGCTGGCGCCCGGAGTGTTCATGCCCGGACCGCTCAACGCGATTACCGACGTCGGTGGTGTGACCGTCGGACACACGACACTGATCGAAGGCGACACCGTGCGCACCGGTGTGACCGTGATCGTGCCGCACGGCGGCAACGTGTTCCAGGACAAAGTGCCGGGCGCGGTGTTTATTGGCAACGCCTTCGGCAAGCTGGCGGGCTCGACGCAGGTGGATGAGCTCGGCACCATCGAGACGCCGATCGCGCTCACCAACACGCTGAGTGTGGGCGCCGCGGTCGAAGGCCTCGTACGATGGACCATCGATCAGGCAGGCAACGCGAACGTCCGATCCGTGAACGCGCTGGTGGGTGAGACCAACGATGGCGGGTTGAACGACATCCGCGGTCTGCACGTCCGACCCGATCATGTGATTGCGGCGCTTCGCGCGGCGAAGTCCGGAACGGTGGAGGAAGGCAGCGTCGGCGCCGGCACCGGCACGCAAGCGTTCGGGTGGAAAGGCGGAATCGGGACCGCGTCGCGGCGGCTCACCGCGCAGTACGGCGGCTACACCGTTGGTGTCCTGGTGCAAAGCAACTTTGGCGGCGTCCTCGTGATGGGTGGCGCCCCGATCGGAAAGTTGTTGGGCCGTTATTCGTATCGCCCAAGCGATCGCGCCAGTAGAGGCGGGTCTTTAGACCCGCCTGCGAGTTCGCTGGTTCAAGGCGAGTCTAAAGACTCGCCTCTACAGGAGCGCGGGGATGGCTCGTGCATGATCGTCGTCGCCACCGACGCGCCCCTCGACGCCCGCGATCTCAAGCGCCTCGCCGCCCGCGCCGTGTTCGGGTTGGGTCGCGCCGGCTCCTCGTACAGCAATGGCAGCGGCGATTTCGCGATCGCGTTTTCCACAGCGGCCGACGGACGGACGCGCTTCGGCTCATCGGCGCCACGAACGACGACGCTGCTGCCGACCGACGGCGTGTCGCCTCTCTTTCAAGCCGCACTGGAATCGACCGAGGAAGCCGTGTACAACTCCTTGCTCCGCGCCACCGCCGTGACCAGCCGATTCGGCTCGGCCGAGGCCCTGCCGATCGAGCGCGTCAGGGAGATCTTGCGGCGCTACCCACAATGAGAGCCGGCTTACCTCCTCCTGCCTTCTCATGACACTCTCGCCGGGCGCTCTCCTCGGACCATATGAGGTGCTGGCCCCTGCGGGGTCGGGCCCCTCGACTTCGCCATGCCGCTGAGTCTTGGTACCCGTCTTGGTCCGTACGAGATCCTCGCGCCGCTCGGGGCAGGCGGCATGGGCGAGGTGTACCGAGCCCGCGACACCCGCCTCGGTCGCGTCGTTGCCCTCAAGGTGATGCCGGCTCACCTCGCCGGCGACGCCGCGTTCCGCGAGCGCTTCGATCGCGAGGCGCGCGCCATCTCGCATCTCAATCACCCCAACATCTGCACGCTGCACGACGTCGGATCCGACAACGGTGTCGACTTCCTCGTCATGGAGTTCCTGGAGGGCGAAACCCTCGCGCAGTACCTCACCCGCGGCCCTCTCGCGTTGTCAGTTTCGCTGCAGATCGCGATGCAGATCGCCGAAGCTCTCGACCGTGCGCACTCGGCCGGCATCGTGCATCGGGATTTGAAGCCGTCCAACGTCTTCCTCGTCCGCGGCGCCGGCGCTTCGTCAGTCCCGTTCGTGAAGCTGCTCGATTTCGGGCTGGCGAAGTCGGTTTCGTCTCTCATCGGCCAGCAGACGGGTTCGCCGACGCTGGCCCAAGCGCTGACGGGTCAGGGCGCGATCATCGGCACGCTCCAGTACATGGCGCCGGAGCAGCTCGAAGGCCGCGACATCGACCTCCGTGCGGACGTGTTCACGTTTGGCTCAGTGCTGTACGAAATGCTCACGGGAAAGCGGGCGTTCGACGGCAAGAGCCAGGCGAGCGTCATCGCGTCGATCCTGTCGGTCGATCCTCCAGCCGTCTCCAGCCTTCAACCGGTGACGCCTGCGGCGCTCGACCATCTCATCGGCCGTGCGCTCGCCAAAGACCCAGTCGATCGCTGGAGGTCGATGCACGACGTGCTGCTCCAGTTGCGATGGATCGCGGTGCAGCCCGTGGCGCTCGCCGCCTCGGGCGGAAGGTCCGACATCCCCCGCCATGAGCGGCGCTGGTGGATGGCGGCCGTCGCCGCGCTCCTGGTGGCGCTGGGTGCGGTGGCAACACTGCTGCCTCGCGCGGGATCTGGGGTTCCGGCGCGGATTCAATTCGAGATTTCGCCTCCGACAGGTGCGAGCTTCCTGGCCGCCGGCTTTGGCGCCATCTACATGACCCCCGTCCTGTCACATGACGGGGCTGGCATCATCGTCCCTGCGA
>JBOGIV010000339.1:0-10834 GCA_050747925.1 Vicinamibacterales bacterium | reverse complement strand
AGCGAGGCGAGCACTTCCGCTTCACGCCGGAAGCGCGCCAGCCGCTCGGGATCTCCGGTGAAGAGCTCGGGCAGTACTTTCAGCGCGACATCGCGTTTGAGCTTGGTATCGCGGGCGCGATAGACCTCACCCATCCCGCCTTCGCCAATCTTCTCCAGGACCTGGTAAGGGCCGATGGTCTTTCCGATCATCAGGTCCTCAACTCGGCTTCGGCGAGACTCGCCGAAGTTCGCGAGTTCATTTTCGCCGCGAACGGAGGCGGTCCGCCGGCGCCGATCTGCGCTGTCACTTCATAGACGCCGAGGCGGGTGCCGAGAGTGAGGGCCACTGGAGTCGCCGCGGATTATACAAGCAGGGCAGATGGGTCACCGCGAATGCGACTCTGCACTCGGGCGGCTATACTGCTGACGAGACGTGTTCGGTGAGTGCAATGACGCTGTCTGCTGCCTCTCGAGTGGTCGCTCGCTCGGTCGCTCGACGACCTGAGATTCAGGCGGCCTACATCTTCGGCTCGGTGGCGCAGGGCCGCGCGCGGCCCGATAGCGACATCGACATCGCCGTGCTGGTCGGCCGACGGATACCTGACGCGCGCGCGCTGCGCTACCGACTGAAGCTGACGGCTGACCTGAGCGCCGCCCTGCGTCGGAATGATGTGCAAGTCGTGATCCTCAACGACGCACCGCCGCTCCTGGCACACCGAGTGCTGTCGGGCGGCACCCTGGTGTTCCAGCGCGCGCGTGCTGCACGCGTGCGATTTCAAGTACAAACGGCGAGCCGCTACGCTGACGTGGTTCCGATGCTCGAGCGCTACGTCCGGCGTCTCAAGCGAGACGTGCGCGAAGGGCGTGTCGGTGGTTGATCGGTATGTGGTGATCGCCCGGATCGCCAAGATCCGCGAATACCTTGCCCTCCTGCGCAGGATAAAACGCTTGGCCGACGAGCGCCGCTTCGTGCGCGATCCGCTGATTTATGGGAACGCCGAACGATATCTACAGCTTGCGATTCAGGCGGTGCTCGACATTAGCCATCACATCGTGGCAGATCGGAACCTGGCTCTCCCCGCCGACAGCAAGTCGCTCTTCGACCTGCTGGCTCGCCAGAAGGTGGTCTCCAAGAGGCTCGCGATCAAGCTCACGGCCATGGCCGGGTTTCGGAACATTCTGGTCCACGAATACTTGGAGATCGATCGCCGCCGGGTTTATAGAGCGCTGACCACTGAGCTCCGGGACTTTGAGAGCTTCGTTCGGGCGGTCACGCGGCTGCTGTGAATATTGGGGGGGTCGGCGACGCGCGAATTGCGACCCTTCGACCTTGCTCAGGGTCGCCCCCTAGGCATCTTCCGTTTGAGGCAAGTTTTTCGGCTGGCCTTAGAAGATGTCTCGCCCCGCGGAGCGGGGCAAAACGACACTGCCCCTAGCGAAGCGGAGCCGACGTGTTTTTCTGGGCGGTTTGAGGCGAAGCTTCGCTAGGAGTCTGTCTGCGTAACGAGTAATCACAGGGAGGTCATGGAGATCAGGGAGTCAATCTTTGTCAGATCCAATTCTATCTCCCCGATCTCTCTGATCTCCCTGTGATTCTCCCCCTAGCGCCGATTGGAATAGAAACGCGCCCGGGCAACATAGTGAGACAGGTGGACGAACATGATGACCAGAAGGCGTCTGATTGCTGGCGGCATGGCCGGGTTCGCGGCCGCCCTCACTTCATCCTGGCGACTCGCTGCGGCCGGTAATTCACAGCATTTCGAAGTCACCCGAACCGATGCGGAGTGGCGCACGCTGTTGACGCCTGCTCAATATGCCGTCCTGCGAAAGGAGGGCACCGAGCGCCCGTTCTCGAGCCCGTTGCTCAACGAGAAACGGCGTGGCACCTTCGCGTGTGCCGGATGTCAGCTCGACCTGTTCTCGTCGACGACCAAATTCGAGAGTTACACCGGCTGGCCAAGCTTTTGGGCACCGCTCGAAAACGCCGTCGGCACGACCGACGATCGGTCGCTCGGTATGATTCGGACCTCTGTGCATTGCCGGAAGTGCGGCGGTCATCAGGGTCATGTCTTCGACGATGGTCCGAAACCAACAGGGTTGCGGTATTGCATCAACGGCGTCGCGCTGATGTTCAAGCCGGCGACGGCCTGATGTCGGGTTGACGCCTGGTCTGCCCCGTGCGCCTTCGGAGAGAGTAGAGTGCAACCATGAGACACGTGTTCAATCGTGCGATTTGGCCGGCGCTGGTCGTCGCCGTAGTCGTGTTCACCGCTGTGGCCATCAGGAGTTACTCCGCGGCTGTTCAGGAAGGCGTCGCGCTGCCCGCGCCCGCCGTCGATCTGCCAGCCGGCGATGTGATTTCCGAGGTGGCCGTGCTCGCAGGCGGTTGTTTCTGGGGGGTCCAGGGCGTCTTCCAGCACGTCAAGGGCGTGACCAATGCCGTGTCGGGCTATGCCGGTGGCAACAAGGCCACCGCGCACTACGAGATGATCGGCAATGGCGCGACGGGCCACGCGGAATCCGTCGAAGTCACCTACGATCCTCGCCAGGTCAGCTACGGACGCCTGCTGCAGATCTTTTTCTCCGTCGCGCACGATCCCACACAACTCAACCGTCAGGGGCCGGACTTTGGAACGCAGTATCGGTCGGCGATCTTTCCGGCGAACGACGAACAGGCGGCGGTCGCCAAGGCCTACATTGCTCAACTCGATCGGGCACATACGTACAAAAGGCCGATTGTCACCACGATCGAACCCGGCCGCGCGTTCTATCCTGCCGAGGCCTATCACCAGGACTTTCTGACGCGACACCCCACGTATCCCTACATCGTCATCAACGACCTGCCGAAGATCGAGGATCTCAAGCGCGTGTTCCCCGAGCTGTATCGCGCAAAGCCGGTCCTGGTCTCCAACAAAGACTGATCGATCGAATTTCCCAGGAACTTCAGGCGCCTATCACCATTCCCAATCGTGGCTGAGATCGTCGCCGCGAAGGCGCGGCCTGGCCGCGTTACAGTAGGTTCTTCCTCACAACCGTTCGTCGAGCTGGGCCGTCAAAATCACAATGCTGACCCAAGACCTTCGCTACGCCGTCCGCTCCTTTCTTCGCGCGCCGCGGTTCACGGTCCCCGCCATTCTCGCCCTCGCGCTCGGCATTGGCGCCACCTCAGCCATCTTCAGCGTGGTGCGTGGCGTGATGCTCAAGCCGCTGCCGTACCCCAATCCCGATCGCATCGTCGCGATTTGGGAAAACCGGATCGACCGGAATCAGTCGCGAAATGTCATTGGCGCGGCAAACTTTGTTGTCTGGGGTGAGCGCAACAAGTCGTTCGAGTCGCTCGGGATGGTCGGCCCGGCGCGCCTGAACATCGTCCTGAACGGTCAGCCAGAAGAGATCGCGGGCTTTTTTGCGTCCGCGCGAGCATTGGCCGCCTTTGGCACGCAACCTCAACTGGGCCGCATCTATTCGCCCGATGAGGATCTCGAGGGTAACGATGGCGTGATCGTCATCAGCCATCAGTTCTGGCAGACGAGGCTGGGCGGCCGTGGCGACGTGCTTGGGCTCTCGCTGACGGCCAATGGGAGGCCGCGATCGATCATCGGCGTGATGCCTCCAGACTTCACGATCGAAGGCCAGCGAACCACTTACATGGTGCCGTATGGCTGAACGCTCGAGCGACTTCGGGCGGCATCGGGGCGCGGGTCCTCACATGGGATCGCGAGATTGCGGGACGGCGTGTCGTTCGCGCAGGCCGACGACGATATGCGGGCCATCGCGGCGCAGCTCCAGAAGGAAGCACCTCAGCGCAACACCAACTGGTCGGTGACGCTCGTGCCGATTCACGAGCAGACGGTCGATGCCATCCGCCCGGCGTTGTATGTGCTTGGCGGAGCCGTGCTGCTCGTCTTGCTGATCGCGTGTGTCAACGTGGCGAATCTGTTGCTCGCGCGGAGCACTGTGCGTCAGCGCGAGTTGGGTTTGCGCGCCGCTCTGGGCGCCGCTCGCGGACGCCTGCTTCGGCAGATGCTGACAGAGAGTCTGTTGCTATCGATAGCAGGCGGGGCCATGGGCCTTGCGCTCGCTGTCGGCTTCCACCGTGGACTCCTCGCGCTGGTCGCGGATCGCATTCCGGTGCCTCGCCTCGATCAGGTGGCGCTCGACATTCCGGTGTTGCTCTTCACGATGGGGATTTCGCTCATCACCGGCTTGGTCTTCGGGCTGATGCCCGCCGTGTTTGCCACGAGTACGGCGAACGATTCTCTGCGCGAAGGCGGCCGCCATGGCAGTGGTCCGCGCGCCCGCCGGGCGCTCGGGACCCTCGTCGTCGCTGAGGTCGCGCTTTCGCTCGTGCTGCTGGCAGGAGCAGGTCTGCTGATTCGGAGTTTCATCGCTCTCCAGAACATCAACCCGGGAATGCGGACCGAGGGCGTATTGACCACGCGCGTCACGTTATCCGGAGCGCGGTACAACAACGACCGCGTCATGTCGGACGCGTTCAACGACATGCTAGCTCGCATCGCTGTGATTCCAGGTGTCGAGTCTTCGGCCGGCGTCAGCTTCCTTCCGATGGCCGGCCTTGGAATCGGCACGAGTTTCTATCGCGTCGATCGTCCAACGCCTGCACCTGGTGAGTTCCCGTCAACCGATGTGCGTCCCGTGACCCCGCAGTTCTTCAAGACGATGGGGATTCCACACTTGTCGGGTCGCGACTTTGCGGCTTCCGATACCGGGACTTCTCCGCTGGTCGCCATCGTCAACGACACGCTCGGGAAGCGACAGTTCCCGGGTGAGGATCCGATCGGCAAGCGCCTGAACGTCTCAATCGGTCGCCAGCAAGGCGGCATGAATGTGGGGATCGTCGGCGTGGTTGGCGACATCAAGATGGCGTCGCTCGAGACAGAAACACGGCCGGCTGTGTACCTTCCGCACACGCAGCTCACGATTGGGTTGATGACGTTCGTGACCAGGACAAGCCTAGAACCCACCTCGCTTGTTTCAAGCATCGCGGCCGCGGTGCGCGCGGTCGACCCGGCACTGCCTCTCGCCGATGTCTACACCATGAACGAAGTGGTGGACGCGACGCTGGCCCGGCCGCGGACGGTGTCTGTGCTCTTGACCGTCTTCGCGCTCATCGCGCTCATGCTCGCTGGCGTCGGCGTTTACGGCGTGATGGCGTACTCGGTATCGCAGCGCACGCAGGAGATCGGCGTCCGAATGGCGCTCGGTGCGACCACCGATTCGGTCTTCCGGATGGTCATCGGTCAGGCGCTTCGCCTGGTCGTCATTGGAATCGTGGTTGGTGTGATCGTCGGGGCGTGGCTCTCGCGGTTCCTGACGACCATGCTGTTTCAAACCGAGCGGCTCGATCCATGGACGTTCGGCCTGACGGCGCTCGTCCTGACGATGGTGGCCACCCTCGCCTCGTATATCCCGGCACGTCGAGGGATGCGGGTGACGCCCGTCGAAGCCTTACGGACGGAGTGACGAGCCTGTCTGTATGCGAGGCTGGCGAGGAGATGCCTCGCCAGGGACATGACGGAGTGGACGATGACCAGCGCTTCGCCGAAGCCGGCCGGCCGTCGACGAAGGCGACAGGCCTGACTCGAGAGAGGGCGTCGATCGGTTGGGCTCGCGGCTCATCAATGAGCCGCCGCGGCGAAGATCCGCCCGACGTTCTCCTGCGAAAAGAACTCTGCCGGCGACGTGACTCCGGCGAAGACCCGCGCAAACCCGTCCATCGCGTCGCGATTGCCGTGGATAGCGCCGAGCAGCTGCTGCATCTCGGGCGGCGGCGGCGCCATCGCGGCGAATTGACACGTGAACTCGAATATCGGCATGACGCGAGCGTCACGCGTCGACTGATACGACGCCATCGCGACATCGAACGGCCGGGCGCCAGCGAACGAGTCGTGCAGTGCGCCGGCGCACACCTCCGCGTCGAGAAAGGCATCTGAGATGCCCTGTGCAGTGATGAAGTCCTTGTTGTAGCCTGCGTCGCCGACCAGGGCCCAACCCGGGCCGAAGGGCTTGCGGAAGAAATTCGCCACGGGCGTACCGACGAAGCGCTCTTCGCGCTTCGCGTTCCCGAGGCGGGCGGCAAATGCAGGAGCGAGGTCGAGCACCTTGTGATAGTTACCCTCGATGTCGCTCTTGTTCCGTTCGAACTCAGCGATGGGCCAGCCGGCGATTACGAGCGTGAGGTCGTCATTCGTGGGCCAGGCGGCGAACGCGCGATTCCCGCGGTCGAAGGCTTCGAACCGCCCGTGCATCGGCAAGTTGCTCCAGTACGTGTAGTAGCTGGCCTGGAGCGGCGGCCGGTCATTGTAGTGGTCGGCCCGAACTTTCTTGGCGACCAGGGAGTGCAGCCCATCCGCTCCGACAACCAACCGTGCCCGTTCGGAGACAGGTCCGCCCTGTTTGCCATGACCGCGGATCCCGGTCACACGATCGCCTTCCGTCAGCAGGTCTTCGACGACCAATCCCTCCCGCACTTCGACTCCCGCCTCGCCGGCGGCGTCCACCAGCAGCTTGTCGAGCACCGTCCGGCGCGGCGCGTACGCGAGAGGCGTCTCTTCGGTGCCCGGGTTTCCGGATAAGGCGAACGGGCCAAAGTCGAAGTTGTACGTGTCGATCGGAGGGCAGCCGGTGCCGATGAGGCGGTCGAGCAGGCCCCATTTCTTCATCAACGACACACCTGGCGGATGAATCAGGTGCGTGGAGATCGTGTCGCTCGGAAACGTCGCTCGATCGACGAGAAGCACTCGATATCCCTTTCGAGCGAGCAGCATCGCGGTTGGGGAGCCGGCACAGCGCGCGCCGACAACGATCACGTCGTAGTGGTTGCGATGCATTTCACTCCCCAAAAATCGATATGGTCTCTGACGAAGGAAGTGCGGCCGATGCCGCCGGAGGAGGCGGCGTGATGAGTCGCGACCTGCTCACGCTCATGCGGTGGCAGGTACAGGCCACATCATCGCGCTAACTCATGCGCTCGGGCCAGTACTTTTACGACGCCGGCGCCTTCCCGGACGAATCTGGGAATCCCTCCCACACACGCACACCAGAGTGGCTGAGGGCCACTGGAATCGATCGGAGCGAGCGGCTCTCCTGCTCGATCGCTCTGACCATGGCCTCCTTCGCCTCGGAACTCGCGCCGCACAGCACGGTGATCGATCCGCCATCGCCACCGGCGCCGTTGACCTTCCAGCCGTGCGCGCCGTGAGCCGCGGCAATCTCGCTCGCCTGCCAGGCCTCTCGATGGATGAGATCGGGATGCAGCTCGGCCTGTGCGGCAGTGTTGTCTGTCATCGCGCGACCGAGCGCCACGAAGTTGCCAGCCAGAACGGCGTCGCGCGCGCGTTCCGCCGCGCGGCGCAGTGTCTCGAGTGGGCGGCAGTGAGGACCCAAACCCTCGAGCTCCTGCATCACTTGTTCGTGCACGGCCGACGAGCTGTGCGGACGTCCCAAATAGATGAGGACGAGCCTGCGCTCCAACTCCTGCATCGTCGCATCGGACAGATCAAGTCGCGAGACGACGGCGCGGGGGTAGTCAACGATGTGGATGAAATTGACTCCGCCCAGAGCCGCACAGAGCTGATCCTGCACACCGCTCTGGCGACCCAGTTGGCGTGTTTCGACGCGATGGGCTTCGTCCGCGATCTGATGTGGGCTGCGATGCCCTCCGGCGAGGCTGTCGAGTGCTGCGAGTAGCGCGACGACCACGGCGGCGGAGGTACCAGTCGAGGCGCCGGGCGGCGCGTCGGAGCGAACGGTGACTTCGATGTCCAGATCCTCTGGCGGCGGGATGGCGCGAAGGGCACCCTCGAGTAGCGGGTGAGGGCCCCAATTCGACGCGTCGAGCACTGGTGAATAACGAAGCTGGTAGTTCTCGGCGTTGATGGTGAGATGCGACGCACGTGTGTCGCGTGGAAAGACCTCGATCCGCACTCCGACCAATGGTCGTACCGCGACATTGAACACCTGCCCTCGCCGCGCCACCCACGTATCGGTCCAACCGCCGATGTCGCAGATGCGAATGGGAGCGGTGGCCGTGATGATCAGAGACGGGCGCACTATTGCGGATCATACGCACCGGCTGAGCTCTTTTTTCCTCCGTTCTCACATTCCTCTGCGAGCGGCTCGGCATGGCACACCCAGAGTGTCTTCACGTGTTTTCGCCACTCGTGAAAAGCTCGGCGGCCGCCCAAGCCTGGCCGCGTCGATCAGGTCCCGCTGCGCCTGCGCGTAGCCACGTCTGAGGCCGCGCTTCAGCGCCGTCGCGCCGGGAGTTCTCAGACTCGAGCGCGTCGCCGATCGCTTGACCGATCGCTGTTAGAATGGCGCGGCTTGTTCAATGTGCTTCCTTGCCTCGAAGATGGCTTCTCGGGTCCGGGGCTCACCAAGACCCTGGACGGCGGATTGCACCTCTTTGGCAAGAATCCGCCTCAGCCCCTTCTCGATGGCTTCATTCTTTCGCGGGCGGAAGGTCACACGGTGGCGTCTCTACGCCGCGCGGGCGGGACAGCCATTGTTCGGGACGATCTTGAAGGAGTAGCCCGCCATCTTGCCGATCGGCCGTGGGCGGTGGGTCGAGAGCGTATCGCCAGCGATTCCCGGCGACGCGATCGCAGAAACAGGTAGAATGCCGCTACGCTTTTCGGTAGCTTCCGCGGCCGTGGGGGCCATAGGCTCACCAAACTCGCAGCGTTGGAGGGTTAGTGGCAGGTCGCGTACATCTGGTTAATCCCAGCGATCTTTCATTCGGCCTGGCGGTCATCACGCCACGGTGGTTGTTTGTGCTGGCCGCCGCCACACCGGAGCGGTTCGGCACCCCGCAGCTTATTGACGAGACGCTGGCGCCCTTCGACGCCGCCACAGTCTCTCCAGGAGATGTCGTTGGCATCGGGATTCACACGGGCAACGCTCTCCGCGGCTACGGCATCGGACGCGCGGCGCGTGCGCGCGGCGCGTTCGTCGTGTTCGGAGGCATCCACGCGTCGCTGTTTCCAGACGAAGCTCGCGAATTCGGCGAGGCGCATGCCGTCGTCACTGGCGACGGTGATCTCGTCTGGCCGTCAGTGCTCGCCGACTGTGACTCCGGCTCGCCGAAGCCGTTGTACGACGGCGGCCGCGTGGAAGGTGGGCGATTCGTTCCGGCGCGATGGGACCTGGTGGAGCCCGGCCGATACATGTGGGCCTCGGTCCAGACGGTGCGCGGCTGCGCCAAGCACTGCTCGTTTTGTTCGGTGTGGCGAACCGACGGCCAGACGCCAAGAAACCGCGTCGCCGACTCGGTCGTTGGCGAGATTGTCGAGCTTCGCCGGCGCGGATTCCGTTTCATCGCCCTGGCCGACGATAACTTCTATCCTGTGACGCTGCAGGACCTGGCGCAGGCAGCACGGCTCAAGGACCCGACTCGCCTGCATCAGCTCCAGCGCCTTCGAGCCGATCGGTTCGAGTTGATGGCCCAACTCGCGAAACTGCCTGCCGACATTACGTTCTTTACCCAAATCACGATGGAAGCGGGCGAGGATCCGGAATTCCTCGACGCGATGCGACGGGCTCGAATCCGCGGCGCCCTGGTCGGCGTTGAATCGGTCACGGCAGAGGGCCTGAAAGCGGTCTACAAGAACTTCAATTTCGCCGGCGATGAGTTGGCGGAGCGCCTTCGGTCGTTTCGCGATCACGGAGTGCACGTGCTGGGGTCGTTCATCTTTGGCTTGCCGTCCGATCGCGCCGACACGTTCGAGGCGACCGCGGCGCTCGCCGAACGTGCCGGTGTCACCTTTGCGCAGTTCGTGATGCTCACACCGTTTCCCGGGACGATCGACTTCGAGAAATGGGAAAAGAGCTTTGGCGACTCGACGCCTGAAGTGGATGGCGTACCGATCACTCGACACTGGCTCATCCCGCCGGAGCGCCGGCCGAAGTTCTTCATGCCACATCCATCGATGGCGCCCGACGAGATTCGCTCGCGCACGCAAGCCGTGTGGGATCGTTTCTACGGCTTCGGACACATCTGGGCTCGCAGCCGCTGCGTGTCGTCGCTGAAGGCCCGCCTCGCGTTCGTGCTGATCTCGAAACTCTACCGGCAGATGTACGCGAACACGGGGATTTCCACCGACAGCGCGCGACGCTCGAAATCGGTTCGATGGGCTCGCTGGATCAGCGTGCCGTGTCGACGGCTGTTTGCCGGCAAGCCGATGCCGGACCTGCGCATCCCCGCCTGAGCCCGGAGTCGTACTCGCCAGATTGCGTAAGACCGCTGCCCGCGTCGGTCAGTTGCTGGCCGTGAATCGAGGAGAGTGTCGCGCCGTCAATGTCGCCGCTGACCGTGCTGTAATAGCGGGCATTCAGGAGTGCTCGGATGGGAAGTGCCGTCGTGGGTCGCGCAGTCGGGAGATGGGGGACGGTTGCCGCGCTCGGCGTCGCGGGGGCAGCGCTGCTGATGGATCCGGCCCTGGGGGCAGTGCTCGACGCGCAGTCCGCTGGATCCACAGGCCCGACGGCAGCCGCGTGGCATCAGTGGGGCGGCCCGACGCGAGACTTCATCGTTGACACAACCGCGCTTCCGGACGCTTGGCCGGAGGGTGGCCCGCGTCTGCTGTGGAGCCGGCCGCTAGGAAGCGGTCACTCGGCGATCGTCGTAGACGAGGGGCGGCTTTACACGATGTACCGCGTCGGCAACGGGCGGGCGCGGCAAGGCCCATGGGAAGCTGAGGAAGCGGTGGCGGCGCTCGACGCCGCAACCGGCAATACGATCTGGGAGCACAAGTACCCCTCGCGACGCGAGGACTTCAGCTTTGGCGCCGGTCCGCACTCGACGCCGCTCATCGTCGGCGATCGGCTCTTCA
>JBOGIV010000338.1:0-10815 GCA_050747925.1 Vicinamibacterales bacterium | reverse complement strand
CTTCCTTGGCCGTGCTCACGGCCCTGTTCCTGTGTCATGCGACCGCGGCGTCGGCTCAACAACGGCCGCTCCTGACTGAAGATCCCGAGACGATCGGCGCAGGTCGCCTGCTGGTTGAGGGCGGCGTCACCTGGGAGCGTGACGTCTTTCTGCCTTTGTCAGGCCTGCGCGGCAACACGTTCTCGCTGGTTCCCGGCGTGAGCGTTGGCGTGAGCTCGATCGCTGAGATTCAGGTGGATTGGGGCGTCTACCAGCGGATGCAGATTACCGGCCGATCGCCGGCGCCGTTTTCCCCGGTCTTGAAGTTTAGTGGCAACTCGACATCGGACAGCGACGATCTCAGCGTCGGCGCCAAGATCAGGTTCCTCAGCGAAACGCCCGATCGGCCGGCCATGGCGTTTCGTTTTTCGACCCGTCTCCCAAATGCCAGCAACGAGTCGGGCCTCGGGCGGGACACGCAGGATTTCACCGCGTTGCTGATTGCCGGCAAAACCATCCAGTCGATTCGCATCGTGATCAACGGCGGCGTGCAGATCATCGACGATCCGATTCAACCGGCCAGTCAGGAGGATCTGTTCGTGTACGGCCTGTCGGTGGCCAGAGCGGTGACCGACGCCGCCGAGATCGTCGGCGAGTTCACCGGCCGAGCCAACTTCGCCGAGGTTGTCGCACCGGGCACTGAGGATCGCGGTACGTTTCGATTCGGCGGACGGTTCACGCACCGAAGCGTGAGGCTGGACGTTGGCATTTCGCTCGGCACAACGCCGCGCGATCCCGAGTTCGGGTTTACCGCCGGCGCAACCTGGGTCTTCGACGCGTTCAGAGTGCCTTGATGCTCCCGGTCGCGAAGGCGCACGCGTACGGAAACGACTTTCTGTTCGTGGCTGCCGGTCACGTTGAGGGCATGGCCCTCGATCGGCTCTCCCGCCGGCTGTGTCATCGGCACACCGGCGTTGGCGCCGACGGCGTGATCTACTACGTCATCGCCCCGGACGGGACAGCCCAGATGCGGCTCGTGAACGCAGACGGGAGCCCGTCCGAGCTATCGGGAAACGGGTTGCGGTGCCTGGCTGCACTGGTCCTGCATTCGAGAGAGCAGTCGCACGCGCCGCCGCTCACAGAGGTGCGGGTCAGTACGGATGCCGGTTGGAAGACGCTGGCGCTCACGGGTCGCAACCGGAGCCGTTACTCGTTTCGCGCGGCGATGGGACCACCCGAACGCATTGCTGAAGAAACTCTCGATGTGGCCGGAGAGTCCGTGCGCGTGACGACCTTGGCGATCGGCAACCCGCAATGCGTGGCGCTGGTTCGCGAGCTTCCTGATGAAGCCCGGTTCCACCGACTGGGTCCAGCCCTGGCGACCCATCGGCGATTTCCGCACGGCACCAACGTCGAGTTCGCCGTGGTCGAGGCGCCCGATCGCGTCCGGATTCTGATCTGGGAACGGGGCGTGGGGCCAACCCTGGCGTCGGGCACAGGTGCTTGTGCGTCTGCGGTCGCCGCAATCGCACACGCCAGCGCCGATCGCGACCTCGACGTCGTCGCGCCAGGGGGCACACAGCGGGTCGAATGGCGCGATGAGGGCGTCTATCTTACGGGGTGGGCCGAAGTGATGCTCGATGGCCACTGGGTCGCCGCCGAGACCGACGACTGAGCTCGCTCGATCGACCAACCGTGAGGTTGTCGAGGCTGCGCAGATTCTGCGATGGGACGTTGGCGACGAGTGGCAAAGACTGCTACCGACGTCGGGGTGAGGCCGCCGCGTCGATCGCGTTCAAGGCCGCCTGCAGCTGGGCTGCGACGCCCTTCAAGGCTCTCCTGACTTCACCGTAGTCGTCTTGGGCCAGCGCCGAGCGCGCTTCTTGCAGAGTCGTCGTCGCAGAGGTGATCGTGGCGCGAGGCCCGCTCAACGATCCGCGTGGAAGACGGGTGATGGCCGGGTCTCTCAATCGTGCGGAGGCCCGAGCGAGCAGCGTTGCCACTTCGGTGGTGGCGCGCTCGGCTTCCCCGCGCGCATTGGCCCGCGCGTTGACCGCCATCTTGGCGGCGTTCTGCGCGCGTTCGCGGCTGTCGAGCGCATGACTCAACGCCTGCCGATAATCGCCGGCTTTGACCGCTTCTTCCGAACGCGCGAGGGCGTCGACCGCCGCGGTGAACTCGTCGGCTGCGAACTTGTCGGCGCCGGCGGCGCGCGCGGCGTCGATGGCGCCTTGCGCCTGGTTCATTTCTTTCCCGGGGGGTTCGGCGCACGCAGTGAAGAGGCAAAACACGAGCAGAGGTAGCGTGCGACCGAAACGAGTCATCGGTTCCGAGTATACGTCACCGTTGATCGCGCCTCGTTCGCGGCGAACGCGAACGTCGCATCGATCGGATACCATGAAAGGTCCGGCTGTGGTCGACCGCGGTCTCGCCGAGCCACGACTGCTCCGATCGATCGCGCCAGCCGATCGCCCGCGCGAGAAGCTGGTGCGCGCCGGCGCCGAAGCGCTTGGCGACAACGAATTGGTCGCCGCGATTCTCGGAAGCGGAACGAGATCGCGTGGCGCGCTCACGCTCGGTCAGGATGTCTTGATCGCGGCGGGCGGCGTTCAGGGGCTGGCGCGGATCGGCGTCGATGAGCTGTGTCGCATTCCGGGTGTGGGTGTGCCGCGAGCGGCGCGCCTGCTGGCTGCCGTCGAGTTAGGGCGTCGGGTCCTGGCGCCCGAGAAGGGGAATCGGCTGCAGATTCTGAAGCCCGACGACGCCGGGGATTACTTGATGGCCCGTTATGCCGGCCATCGGGTGGAGCGAGTCGGCGTGATGCTGTTGGATCTCAAGCGTCGAGTGATTCGAACGGCGATCCTCTCGATCGGGTCACTCGACAACAGCATGGCGCATCCGCGAGAGATCTTTCGTGAAGCCGTCGCGGTATCGGCTGCGGGGGTGGTTGTGTTTCACAATCATCCGTCTGGCGATCCGACACCGAGCCCGCACGATCGGCAAGTGACGCATCGGCTGATGGAAGCCGGGGAGGTGATGGGCATTCCTCTTATGGATCACATCATTCTCGGAGACGGCCGGTATTTCAGTTTCTGGAAAGAGGCCAGAACGTGAGGATTCTGTACTTCGACTGCTTCGCCGGCGCAGCCGGCGACATGATCGTGGGCGCGCTCCTCGATGCGGGTCTGCCCTTCGAGGAGCTCAAACGCGCCCTGGGCAGTCTGGCCGTTGAAGGGTGGGAGGTGTCCACGGATCGCGTGCTCAAAGCTGGACTGACGGCGACGAAGTTTCGAGTACGCGAACATCCGCCTTCGCTTGCACTGCAACGGGGGGAGAGCTTCGGCGAGACAGGCTCCCACTCCGCCACCGACCTCCACCATCATGGTGGTCACGGGCATCCCGGTCAGCACGCGGGGCATTCGCATCGGCTCCACCGCGAGCACGTCCATTCCCATCATTCGCTGAAGGACATCGAACGGGCGATCCACCGTTCAGCTCTATCGAACACGGGCAAGCAACGCGCCGTTGGAATGTTTCGGCGGCTTGCCGACGTCGAGGCGTCGATCCATGGGATGACGATCGATGACGTGCACCTGCACGAGGTTGGCGCCGTGGACTCGATCATCGATATCGTTGGAGCGGTCTTCGGCATCGAGTGGTTCAAGGCCGACCGGATTGTGGCGTCACCGCTCAATGTTGGAGGGGGGATGGTCCGATCGGCGCATGGCGTGTTTCCCGTACCTGCGCCAGCAACGCTGCGTCTCTTGAAAGACGCGCCGGTGTATTCGACCGGTATTCAGACGGAGCTGCTGACGCCGACCGGCGCCCTCATCCTGTCGGAGTACTCATCGAGCTTTGGGCCCATTCCACCGATGAGGGTGGATCGCGTGGGTTATGGCGCCGGGGACCGCGATCTCGCCGAAACACCGAACGTTGTCCGCCTGCTGGTGGGAGAGGCGGCGGATGACGCGGCCGCGACGCGGGTGGTCAGCATCGAATGCGAGATCGATGACATGAACCCCCAGATCTTCGGCGCGCTCATGGACCGCCTCTACGCGGCTGGGGCGCTCGAAGTCTTTTATGTTCCGGTTCAAATGAAGAAGAACCGGCCGGGGACGCTGATGACGATCATCGCGAGGCCGGAACACCGGCACGCTCTCACGGAGCTGGTGTTTCGAGAGACGACGACGATCGGTGTGCGGTATCAGGAGATGTCCAGGGAATGCCTCGACCGCGAGATGGTGACAGTGGCCACGTCGTTCGGGCCGGTCCGCTTCAAAGTGGCGCGGCGAGGCGACGAGCTGATGAACGCCCAGCCCGAGTTCGACGACTTGACGCGACTGGCCGCCGAGCACGACGTGCCGGTCAAAGAAGTGCAGTCTGTCGCGCAAGCCGCCTGGCTGGCTCGGCGAAACACGACTAACGACTAACGACCAACGACCAACGACCAACGACCGAGATGCGTTACTTCCTGACTACTGCGATTGATTACGTGAACAGCCGCCCGCACCTGGGGACGGCGTACGAAAAAATCACGGCCGACGTCATCGCCCGTTACCGCCGTCTCACGGGGGCTCGTACGCATTTCCTGATGGGGAACGACGAGCATTCGCTCAACGTCTTCAGACGCGCTCAGGAGCAGGGGAAGAACCCGCTCGCGTATTGCGACGAGATGGAGCAGGTGTTTCGGGATGTCTGGCGTCGCCTCGACATCTCGTTCGACGATTTCATCCGTACCACCGAACGCCGGCGGCACTGGCCCGCCGTTCAGCGGATGGCGCAAGCCTGCCTTGAAGCGGGTGACATCTACGAGGGCACGTACGAGGGTTGGTACTGTGTCGGCTGCGAGTCGTTCAAGCAGGAGAAGGACCTGGTTGATGGTTTGTGTCCGATCCACCAAACCAAACCGGAATGGATACGCGAGAAGAACTGGTTTTTCCGCCTGTCGAAGTACCAGCGTCCGCTGCTCGATCACTATCAGGCGCATCCGCACTGCATCGAACCCGAAATCCGGCGCAACGAAATCCTCCGGCTTGTCGAGTCCGGTTTGGAAGACATTTCGATGAGCCGGGCCGGTCAGTCGTGGGGCATCCCGCTGCCGTTCGATCCGTCGAGCGTGGTCTACGTGTGGTTCGACGCCCTGATCAACTACGCGGCGGCCGTGGGCTACGGCTGGGACGATGAGCAGTTTCAATCGTGGTGGCCGGCCGACCTGCACATCGTCGGCAAAGACATCACGCGATTCCACTGTGTGTTTTGGCCAGCGATGCTCATGAGCGCAGGTGTGCCGGTACCGTCTCAGGTGTTCGGGCACGGCTGGGTCTTCTTCAAGGGCGAGCGGATGAGCAAGTCGCTCGGAAACATCGTCGATCCGCTCGACGTGGCGGACCGGTTTGGCCCCGACCCGCTGCGGCTGTACCTCACGAAGGAGATCCCATACGGTGGTGACGGCGACTTTTCGTGGGAGCGCTTCGAGGAGAAATACAACGCCGACCTGGCCAATAACCTCGGCAATCTCGTGAATCGTGTGGCGGCGATGACCGAACGGTATCGCGGCGGCCGGCTGAACACGTCAACCGGCGGCGCACTGGCTCGGGTGGCGGCCGAGAGTGTCCAGACCTACCGTGCGGCGATGAACGATCACGCACTTCACGAAGGCGTGGCGGCCGCGTTTCGTCTGATCAGCGCCGCCAACGAGTTCATCGCTGAAACGCAGCCATGGACACTGGCGAAGAAAGCTGACGAGTCAGAACGGCTGGAGTCGGTTCTCTACGACATCACCGAAGCTGTCCGCATAGCGGCCGTCCTGCTCTCGCCGGTAATTCCTTCGTCGGCCACGGAGATTCTGCGGAGGCTAGGGGAGTCGCGGCCGTCCGGCCAGTGGCGACTTGACGATGACACGAACTGGCGGACCTCCGGCGAACGCCAGGTACTGAACGCCGGGGCGCTGTGGCCTCGCATCGAAGACAGGGGAGTGATAAGCGTGACCTCGTCCGACCAACCAGCCGCATCCGCCTCCGCTCCGGCGACAGCTGCGAGCTCCGGCGCGACTTCGCCCGCCCCGCCCGCCCAACCTGCCCCACCAAGCCAACCCACCCCACTAGGCCAACCCGGCCTACCAGACCAACCCGGCCCAATCTCCATTGACGACTTCATGAAAGTCCACTTGAAGGTCGCGAAGGTGCTGGAGTCGGAGCGCGTGCCCAAGTCAACGAGGCTGCTGAAGCTGAAAGTCGATGCCGGCGAGGCCGAGCCGCGCACCATTCTCGCGGGCATTGCCGAGTCCTACGAACCGGAGGCCCTGGTTGGCAAGTCGGTCGTGATTGTTGCCAATCTCGCCCCGCGCAAGATGATGGGGCAGGAATCCAACGGCATGGTGCTCGCGGCCAGCCCTGAAGGCGGCGCCGCGATCGTGATCAACGCCGAGTCTGCCACGCCCGGAACCCGGGTACGGTGAGGAACAAGAGATCGGGCGGTCAGAAGAAACTAGCCGGAAACACTCCTGATCTTCTGGTCTCCTGTGAAAACTCGTGACTGACTCCCATTGCCATATCGCCGGCGAAGAGTTCGCTGGCGATCTCGAGGCGGTCGTCGAGCGAGCGAAGGAAGCCGGAGTGTCGAGAGCCCTGGTGATCCTCGCGGCAGAAGACGATGCCGAAATCGAGCGGGCGGCGCACGTGGAAGCAGTCTGGCCCTCGTGCCGGTATGCCGTCGGTGTTCATCCCCATCAAGCGCACCTTTTTACAGCCGATCCTCAAGCCGCCGCAGAGATCGTCGCGCGACGACTCGATGCGCTCCCATCAGCGCGGGCAGTCGGCGAGATCGGCCTGGACTACCATTACGACTTTTCGCCGCGAGAGGTGCAGCAGGCTGTCTTCAGAGAACAGTTGCGGCTCGCCCGCGCTCGCGATCTGCCAGTCGTCATCCACACACGTGAAGCCGAGACCGATACGCTTCGGATCTTGAAAGAAGAGGGGAATCAAGAACTTCGTGGCGTGTTTCATTGCTTCGCAGGTGATTGGGCTGCCGCCAAGCGGGCGCTCGAAACCGGCTTCTATCTGTCGCTGCCCGGCATTCTGACATTCCCCAAAGCGGATGCGCTTCGTCAGGCGGCGTTTTCAACTCCCGTGGAGCGGTTGTTGGTCGAAACCGACAGCCCATATCTCGCCCCGATCCCTCACCGCGGCCAGCGAAACGAGCCGGCGTTCGTGGCGCGCGTCGTCGAGCGGCTCGCGGCCGATCGATTCCTGTTACCAGGGGACTTGGCCGACGCGCTGGATCGGAATTTCGACGCGCTCTTCAGACCCTGACGACCCGCAAAGCGTGGTAGGTCAAGCAGTAACGAGCGCTCGTCGCGTTGACACGTCGGCGGGCCTATGGTGAGATTGACCAGCGTGTCGAACGCCGCACCTCGAACCCAAGCGGATCTCATGCAGCTCTTCGAGCCGGTGCGAGACGATCTCGCCGCCGTCGAGCGTGAATTCAGGCGACAAGTTCAATCGCAGGTCCACGTCATTCCCGAAATCGGCGACTATGTTTTGAACGGCGGCGGTAAGCGCGTCCGGCCGGCCGTCTTGCTGATGGCCGCTCGTCTCAGTGGTTATTCGGGTCCGCGCGCCATCGTGAACGCAGCGGTGGTTGAATTCATTCACACCGCGACGCTGGTGCACGACGACATCATCGACGATGCCGAGACGAGACGGGGACGGAAGGCGGTCCACTCGCAGTGGGGCAGTGACGTCACCGTCCTCGCCGGCGACTTTCTCTACATCAAGTCGATGGCTCTGGCGCTCACGCAGGACTCGCTGGAGATCGTCCGTCTGCTGTGCGACGTCACGCTGCGCATGATCGAAGGCGAGCTCTACCAGCTCACGAAAAACGGCGTTGTCGATCTGAGCGAGAACGAACACTTCGAGATCATTCGCGGCAAGACGGCCCACCTCTTCGCCGGCTGCTCGCAGATCGGCGGAATCCTCGGCGGCGTCGGGCTGGAAAAAGAACAAGCGCTGCGCGAGTACGGCTTCAATCTCGGCGTGATGTTCCAACTGGTCGATGACTTGCTCGACTTCACGGGTGTCGCGGAATCACTCGGTAAGCCGGTGGGTGGCGATCTCCGCGAGGGCAAGATCACGCTGCCGATCATTCACCTGCTCGCACACGGCGGCGACGAAGCCAACGAGCTGATTCGCGGCGCGGTTCATGCACGTCACGTGACCCCGGACGGCTGGGCCCGTATCAAGGCGCTGCTGGCCGAGCATCGATCGATCGAGTACGCCTTTGGCCGTGCTGTGGAGTTCGGTGAGACAGCGAAGCGACAGCTGCGGCTCTTTGCTCCAGGCCCGGAACGCGAGGCGTTGACGTCGCTCGCCGATTACGTCCTCCTGCGCGATCGCTGACAGATGCGTTTCACGGAAACACGGAAGCATCGCAAACGATTAACAACGGCCTCAGAATCAAGAGGACGGTTACGTACGTAGCCACAGAGACACCGAGACACCGAGCCAGACTTCTCGTGACTCTGTGACTCTGTGGCCAACGTACGCCGTTGTTCTGAGTTTGTCGAACTGGTTTGTGATTCCGGGTTCCGTGTAATCCATTGGCATGACCCCCGCTGATCGCCTCGAGACGCTCCGGCACGAGATTCGCCGTCACGACGAGCTCTACTACGTCCAGGCCGCGCCCGAGATCTCGGACGCGGAGTTCGATGCGTTGATGAACGAGCTCAAGGCGCTCGAGGCTGAGCATCCTGATCTCGTCACTCCCGATTCCCCAACTCAGCGCGTCGGCGGACGACCTGCCGACGGGTTTGCGACAGTCGAGCACGTGGCGCCGCTGCTGAGCCTCGATAACGCGTACAACGAGGAAGACCTCCGCGCATTCGACGAGCGTGTCCGTAAAGGGCTGGGGCTGAAGGGACCGGCGTCCTATGTCGCGGAGCTCAAGATCGATGGCCTCAGCATTTCTCTCGCCTACGAGAATGGGCGCCTGGTTCGCGGGGCGACACGGGGCGACGGCGTCCACGGCGAGGACGTCACCCACAACGTCCGAACGATTCGGCGAATCCCGCTCGTGCTCCGCAACGGACCCGGTGGACGGATCGAAATCCGCGGCGAAGTGTATTTGCCGTTGAAGGAGTTTGAGCGGACGAACAACGAGAAGCAGGCCGCTGGCGAAGCGATCTTTGCCAACCCCCGCAACTCCGCAGCAGGCGCCATGCGGAACCTCGATCCTGGTGAAGCGGCGAAGCGCGGGCTGTCGGCGTGGACGTATCAGGTGGTTTTTGGGCCGGGTCGGCCGGGTGGGCCGGGTGGGCCGGGTGAGTCGAGTCGGCCGGGTGGGGCGGGTCAGACGTACGGAACTACTCGAACGCACGCGGAGATGCTCGAGGACCTGCGCGCCTGGGGCATGCCGGTTGAGCCGCACTGGCGACGATGCGAAGGGATCGGCGCGGTGCTCGCCTTCATCGAAGAGTGGCGCGATCGGCGGCGAGAGCTTGGATTCGAAACCGATGGTGTCGTGATCAAGCTGGACGCGCTGGCCCTTCGAGACCGCCTCGGCTCAACGTCCAAGTTCCCGCGGTGGGCGACGGCGTACAAGTTCCCGGCGCAGCAGGTGACGACGCTCCTGAGAAAGATTGAGGTGAACATCGGGCGTACGGGCGCCGCCACACCGTTCGCGGTGCTCGACCCCGTGTTCGTCGCCGGTTCAACCGTCTCGATGGCCACGCTCCACAATCCTGACGATCTCGCACGCAAGGGCATTCGCGAGCGCGACACGGTGATCGTTGAGAAAGCGGGCGATGTCATTCCGCGTGTGGTCGGACCCGTCCTGGAGAAGCGCCCGGCGGACTCGGTCCGCTGGGTGATGCCGACCCACTGTCCCGTCTGTGGCGAGGCGCTCCAGAAACCAGCCGATGAAGCGGTGTGGCGGTGTGAGAACAGCTCGTGCCCTGCCAAGCTCACACGAGGCCTCGAGCACTTCGCCTCACGCAGCGCCATGAACATCGAAGGCCTGGGCGAATCGCTGATCGCGCAGTTGACGTCCAAAGGCCTGGTGAAGTCGTTTGCCGATCTGTACGAGTTGGACCAGGCCACACTCGAGATCCTCGAGCGCATGGGCAAGAAGTCGGCCGCCAATGTGCTGAAGGAGATCGATCGATCCAAAGGGAACGACATCTGGCGATTGATTTACGCCCTTGGCATTCGTCACGTCGGTGAGCGCGGCGCTGAGGTGCTGGCGGATCACTTTGGATCGATCGACGCGATCGAGGACGCGTCGGTGGAGACACTTCAGCAGGCGTCCGACATTGGCCCGGTCGTCGCCGACGCTATCAGGCGGTGGTTCGACGAGCCACGCAATCGCGAGTTGGTGAGCGCGCTCCGTCAAGCAGGTGTGCGAACGGTCGGTGAGCGCAAGGTCACCGCGGCAGGCCCGCAGCCACTCGCCGGAAAGACCGTGGTGATTACGGGCACGCTGGAATCGATGTCGCGAGAGGAAGCGACGCGAAAGATCGAGGCGCTTGGCGCCAAAGTGGCGGGCTCGGTCAGCAAGAAGACGAGCTTCGTGGTTTTCGGCGCCGAGGCCGGGACCAAACTCGACAAAGCGCGCGCGCTCGGCGTCGAGACGCTCGATGAGGCCGCGTTTCTCCAGCTTATAATGTCGGCATGATGACCCGACAATTCGCGTGGATCACGGCTGGATTGTCGGCTGTCATCGGCGTACTGGTCGGGATGATCGTGAGTGGGACGGTCGCGCCCGCGCCGGCGGTCCCCGCGCCACAGCCGGCGACCTCGGTCGCGCGTGCCGAGCCGGTCACGCCCGAGCGCACGGGTCGCG
>JBOGIV010000337.1:0-13023 GCA_050747925.1 Vicinamibacterales bacterium | reverse complement strand
GTTCACTTGTGGCACTGCGCTCGTGAATAATGCGGGCTAGCGGCCAGTCGTGGCGGGCAATTCTTCCTTGATATGATCTTCTGGATCATTCCAGGAGTAAGCCCCCATCATGTCGAGTCTCGATTCGTTCCGGACACGGACCACGCTTTCGCTGAACGGCGACAGCCTGAGCATCTACAGCCTGTCTGCTCTCGAACGAGCGGGATTCCCGCGTGTCGCAACGCTGCCGTATTCCTTGAAGATTCTGCTCGAGAATCTCCTGCGACGGGAAGACAACGGGTTTGTGAAGGCCGCCGATATTCGCGCGCTGGCTTCGTGGGATCCCCAAGCCGCGACTCACAACGAGATCTCATTCATGCCCGCGCGGGTGCTCCTGCAGGATTTCACCGGGGTGCCATGTGTCGTCGATCTGGCGGCGATGCGCGACGGCATCGTGGCCCTCGGCGGCGACCCCGAGAAGGTCAATCCTCTTCAGCCCGTGGAGCTCGTGATCGATCACTCCGTACAGGTCGATCACTTTGGAACGCCGCTGGCCCTCGCGCTGAATGCCGACCTCGAGTACGAGCGCAATCGTGAGCGGTACGTGTTCCTCCGTTGGGGGCAGACCGGGTTCCGGAATTTCCGCGTCGTGCCACCAGCCACGGGCATCGTCCATCAAGTCAACATCGAATACCTGGCGCGCGTCGTCTGCCGAGATGACGAGTCTGGCGTCGCCGTCGCTTACCCGGACACGGTGTTCGGCACCGACTCACACACGACCATGGTGAATGGCTTGGGTGTGGTTGGCTGGGGTGTCGGTGGCATCGAGGCGGAGGCGGCGATGCTGGGGCAGCCCAGCTCTATGCTGATTCCGCCGGTGCTTGGCTATCGCTTGTCGGGCCGGCTTCGTGAAGGGACGACGGCCACCGACCTCGTGCTGACGATCACCGAAGCTCTTCGGAAACGGGGCGTCGTCGGTCAGTTCGTGGAGTTCTTCGGACCGGGCCTCGCCCACTTGACCATTGCCGATCGCGTCACGCTCGGCAACATGTGTCCTGAATACGGCGCGACGGTCGCGATTTTCCCAATCGACGACATGACGCTCGACTATCTGCGTCTCACGGGCCGATCTGAGAAACAGATTGCGTTGGTCGAAACCTACGCGAAAGCGCAGGGTCTCTTCCGAACGGAGTCAACGCCAGAAGCGAACTATAGCGGGACGATGGATCTGGACCTGGCAACGGTTGAGCCGAGTCTGGCAGGGCCGCGCCGGCCACAGGATCGCGTATCCCTCTCGAGAGCCAAGTCATCGTTTGCCGGCGCGCTCGAGGATTTGAAGAAGGCCGTCAAGCCGGCCGCGGCGTCGGGTCACGGTTCGGGCGGCGCCGCCGTCGCCGCGCCGGCGCAACTGGAGCACGGATCGGTCGTCATCGCGGCCATCACGAGTTGCACGAACACGTCGAATCCCAGCGTGATGATCGGCGCCGGTCTCCTGGCGAAGCATGCGGTTGAAAAGGGGCTCACGAGACAACCCTGGGTGAAGACGAGTCTGGCGCCGGGCTCCAAGGTCGTCACCGACTACCTGAAGCGGTCGGGCTTGGATGCGTATCTCGATCAGATTGGCTTCAACACCGTCGGGTATGGCTGCACGACCTGCATCGGCAACAGCGGCCCGCTGCCAGACGAGATCGCCGCCGAAGTGCGCGAGCGCGGACTCGTCGTGGCCTCAGTCTTGAGCGGCAATCGCAATTTCGAAGGCCGCATCCAGCAAGACGTTCGGGCCAACTACCTGGCATCGCCGCCGCTCGTGGTCGCGTACGCTGTGGCGGGATCGATGAACATCGATCTCACGACCGAGCCACTCGGTCACGGTACGGATGGACGACCGGTCTACCTCAAAGACATCTGGCCATCCGAGCGTGAAATCCAACAGGCGATGCACGCCAGCGTGTCGGCTGAGGCCTTTCGCCGGGAGTATGCGAGCGTCTTCGAGGGTGATGCCCGGTGGCGTCAGCTTCCCGTGCCAACCGGAGATCGGTTCGAATGGGAGGGAGACTCCACCTACATCCGCCGGCCACCGTTCCTTCAAGGAATCAGGTTACAGCCAGCGCCGCTTGCCGACATCCACGACGCGCGTGCACTGGCCATCCTGGGCGACAGCATCACCACCGACCATATTTCGCCGGCAGGCGCCATCAAGGCTGAGAGCCCGGCGGGCAAGTACCTTGTCGCCAATGGCGTGGCGATTCGAGACTTCAACTCCTACGGGGCGCGGCGCGGGAATCACGAGGTGATGATGCGCGGCACGTTCGCCAACACACGGATCAAGAATCAGATGGCGCCAGGCGTCGAGGGTGGCGTGACCCCGCACCTGCCCAGTGGCGACATCCTCCCGATCTACGACGCCGCCATGAGGTACCAGCAGGAAGGTGTTCCGCTGATCGTTCTGGCCGGCAAGGAGTACGGCTCGGGCTCGTCACGCGACTGGGCGGCGAAGGGCACGATGCTCCTGGGCGTGAAGGTGGTGATCGCCGAGAGTTACGAGCGCATTCATCGGAGCAATCTGGTGAACATGGG
This sequence comes from Vicinamibacterales bacterium, assembly GCA_050747925.1. GTDB lineage: Bacteria > Acidobacteriota > Vicinamibacteria > Vicinamibacterales > UBA2999 > 12-FULL-67-14b. The sequence goes on along the minus strand of JBOGIV010000337.1, from coordinate 10,467 downwards.
CGTGCTCCCGCTGCAGTTCAAGGACGGGGAGAACGCTCAGGTCCTGGGCCTCACAGGGTCTGAGCTCTTCTCGGTTGCCGGCGCCGGCCCGGCCTTGAAGCCGCGGGCGCCGATTACCGTGATCGCCAAGGCTGAGGATGGATCCAGTCGATCGTTCGCCGCCGTGGCTCGGATTGACACGCCGGAGGAACTGACGGCCTTCGCGCACGGGGGCATCCTGCCGTACGTGTTGAGGCAGCTGGTCGGGCGTTAGGCCGGGTGGGCCGGGTAGGCCGGGTAGGGCGGGTAGGGCGGGTAGGGCAGGTTGGGCGGATGGGGCGGATAGGGCTGATAGGACGGTAGGGCTGGGTAGGGGAGCTGCTACTTCGCAAGTGCGGCCTGCGCCGCGTCAGCTTGTTCGTGAGCGTGGTACGAGCTGCGCACCAGCGGACCCGCTTCGACGTGCACGAATCCCAATCCGAGAGCGATGCGCTTGAGCTGGCGGAATTCCTCAGGATGGTAGTAACGGGTCATTTCGGCGTGGTTCGGCGACGGCCGCAGGTATTGTCCAATCGTCAGGATTGAGACGCCGACGCCACGCAAGTCCTTGAAGACCGGCACGAGCTCGTGCTGCTCCTCGCCTAGTCCAACCATCAGGCCCGTCTTGGTCGGGATCTCCGGCACGATTCTCCGTGCGCGATCGAGCAGTTCGAGCGTCCTCGCGTACTTGCCGCCGGCTCGAATCGCGCGGTAGAGCCGTGGCACGGTCTCGGTGTTGTGGTTGAGCACGTCCGGCTTCGCGCGAAGCACGGTGTCGAGTGCACCGGCTTCACCCTTGAAGTCGGGGATGAGCACTTCGACACGGCACTCCGGCAGCCGCGCCTTGATCTCCCGAATCGTCGCGGCGAACAGACTCGATCCGCCGTCTGCGAGATCGTCGCGATCCACCGAGGTGATGACGGCGTACTTCAGTCCCATCCGTTGCACGGCGTCGGCGACCCGCCGCGGCTCATCGAGATCCAGCGTGACGGGTTTGCCGTGAGCGACCGCGCAGTAGGTGCAGGCACGCGTGCAGATGTCACCCAGGATCATGAACGTCGCCGTGCCATGGTGCCAGCACTCGCCGATGTTGGGGCAATGCGCGTCTTCGCAGACCGTGTTCAGCTTGAGATCGCGCATGATTCCGCGAAGCCGGAGATAGTTCTCCGACCCGGGGGCGCGCACCTTCAGCCACTCCGGCTTGGGTTCACGCCTGCCCGCCGTAGCCTCGGCGGCGGCGGGCGGTTTCACGAACAGCAGCGGGGATTCGACCATTCAGAGATAAGTGTACCTGAGGAGGCAGAAGGATGGCTTACCGTCGATGTCGTCCAGTGCTGCTTGAACGAGCAGACCGTCACGCTCGAGCAGACGATCAAGGTGCTTGGCTGCGGCCTCGAGATACTGGCGTTGCTCCCCAGGAAGACGTCACCCATCCGCCCTCGCCGAGGCGCTCGATGACGCGGTAGTGAGCGATCGTGCTGCCGACCACGGTGGCCGGCTGATGACAACCGATTACAGCTTCGAGGAGCCGTCGGATGAGCTTGTGATCCCCTGATCTGGATGATCGCGTGAGGTAGTGACCTGACGATCGATCTCGTGATCTTGATCGTGCTCGATCGCCAGCTCACCAGCCGCCGCTGTACAATGCGGCCAGCGTAATCTCTACACCAGGGCTTGAATGGATCGCCCGTTGCCTTGCGCTCTTCGTCACTGCGGTCGGCACCGCTTGAAAGGATCAACCCGTGAAACGCATGACCGTTCTTGGCACGCTCGTGATGGTTGGAGCACTGACGATGGCGGCCGTCGCCGCCCAGCAGCCGGCGCCGCCGGCCCCTTCCGCCGACAACATCACGGTCGAGAAGGTGAAAGACAACCTGTTCGTCCTCCGCGGCGGAGGCGGCAACACCGCCGTGTTCGTCACCGCGAAGGGCGTGACCCTGGTCGACAGCAAGAACCCTGGTTGGGGTCAGCCGTTACTCGACAAGGTCAAGACGTTGACCGACAAGCCGGTCACCACCGTCATCAATACCCACACGCATTACGACCACGTCAGCGGCAACGTCGAAATGCCAAGCGTCGTCGAGATCGTGACGCAGGAGAACACGGCGAAGCTGCTGACCCAGATGAACCCGGTGACAGGTCTCGGCCCGACGCCGAACGTGTTCAAGGACAATCCCGGGAAAGGCATGCCGAAGCGGACGTTCAAGGACAAGATGACGATTGGGTCGGGCGCCGATCAGATCGACCTCTATTTCTTCGGTCCCGCGCACACCGGCGGCGACGCGTTCGTTGCGTTCCCGGCGCATCGCATCATGCACGTCGGCGACACGTTCCCCAACAAGGGCCTGCCGATCATGGACAAGAACAACGGTGGCGCCGGCGTCGAATATCCGAACACGCTGATGAAGGCGGTGAACGGCGTGCGCAACATCGACTCGCTGATCAACGGCCACACGCCGGCCCAGACCACGCCGGCCGACATGAAGGAATACGCCGACTTCGTCCGCGAGTTCGTGACCACGGTGCAGGCCGCGAAGAAAAGCGGCAAGACCGTGGATGATGTCGTGAAGACGTGGGCCACGCCGGCGCAGTACCAGGGGTACCCTGCCGCCAACGTGGACCGCGTGCGCGCGGACGCGACGGTGGTGTGGAACGAAACGAAGTAAGGAAGGCCAAAGATCGCCAGATGAAGAGTCTCGCCATCACATGGTTAGGGCACAGCGCCTTTCGTCTTCGAACGCCGGGCGGCAAAGAACTGCTCTTCGATCCGTGGTACACGGGGAACCCGGCATTCCCCGAGGCGGCGAGGCCGACGAAAGCCGATCTGATCCTGATCTCGCACGGTCACAGCGATCACATCACCGACGCCGTCTCCGTCGCTCGTGCGACCGGCGCAACCTGCGTGGGCATTTGGGAAGTCACATCCTGGTTGGGCTCAAAGGGCGTGCAGCACGTGGAGCCCATGAACAAAGGTGGCAGCATCACGGTCAAAGGTTTGCGCATCACGATGACCGACGCTCGGCACAGCAGCAGCTTCGATGACAACGGCACTGTCTACCTGGGAGAAGCCACTGGATTTGTCGTCAAGCTCGAGAATGGTCAGACGATTTATTACGCGGGCGACACGTCACTCTTCGGTGACATGAAGCTCATCGCTGAGCTCTACAAGCCTGACATCGCGTTTCTTCCTATCGGCGATCGGTTCACGATGGGCCCGGACACGGCAGCGCTTGCCGCGCGCTGGCTTGGCATCAAGCAGGTCGTCCCGATGCACTACGGCACGTTTCCACTGCTGACCGGTACTCCTCAGCAGCTCGAGGAGCACCTGACGGGAAGCGGCATCGAAGTGTTGAGGTTGAAGGCCGGAGAGACGGCCGAGTAGTTACTTCCGGAGAAGCCCCCGGACCAGATAGTCCGCGAACGCCTCACCGATCTTGTCCGATGTCATTGGACCGCTGGGATCAAACCACTTCGAGATCCAGTTGACGGCGCCCATAATCGCAAACTCGATCATCTTGGGATCGCCGGGCACGAACGCGCCCTGATCGATTCCCTGCTGAATGATCGCCCGCACGCCCTTGTCGAATTGATCGCGCTTGGCGACGACGCGCTTGAGGAGGGCCGGTGACAGCGACTCGGGGTTGAGCGTGAGGGCCGTGCCATGCAGCTCGTCGAGGATGATGTGCACGAACGCCAAGACAAGTCGCCGAAGCTTGATCTCAGGCGACGAGCTTTCGGCCTGGACCTCCGACATCAAGCCCAGCAGGAGATCGAGCGAATAGTCATGGCACGCGAAGAGAATCTCTTCCTTGTTCTTGAAGTAGTAATAGAGATTCCCTTTGGTCATCTCGAGCGCCGATGCGATCTCGTCGACGCTGGCACCGTGATAACCGCGACGCCGAAACGCCGCGGCCGCGCTTTTCAGAATCTCGATCCGCCGATCCGACAGCGTTGTCGCTCGCGTCATACTCGTGTGCGGTCATACACTAACACGATTTGAACGAGCGTTTAAATCCGTAGTACACTGCGCGCGTGGAACAGGTCACACAGAGTGGAGGCAACCCTTCAGGGTTGCCTGATCGAACTGCATCAGTGACCTTCGAGACGTCGCCCGATCAGTACCAGCATTGGAAGCTCACGATCGACGGGCACGTGGCCACGCTGGGCATGGACGTACGGGAAGACGGCGGTCTTCGCCCGGCCGACTACAAACTCAAACTCAATTCCTACGATCTCGGCGTCGATATCGAGCTCGCCGACGCGCTTCAGCGCGTGCGCTTCGAACACCCCGAAGTGCGCGTCGTAGTGCTGACCAGCCTGAAGCCCCGCATCTTCTGCGCGGGCGCCAATATCTTCATGCTCGGCACATCCGCGCATGGCTTCAAAGTGAACTTCTGCAAGTTCACCAATGAGACGCGTCTTGGCATGGAAGACATGAGTGCGCATAGCGGCGTGAAGTTCCTTGCCGCCGTCAACGGCATCTGCGCCGGCGGTGGTTACGAGCTTGCGCTCGCGTGCGACGAGATTCTCCTGGTGGACGATGGCTCGGCTGCGGTTGCGCTTCCTGAAACACCGCTGCTCGGCGTGCTGCCGGGTACTGGCGGTCTGACGCGCGTGGTCGACAAGCGCAAGGTCCGGCGCGATCTGGCCGACGAGTTCGGCACGCTCACGGAAGGAGTTCGGGGTAAGCGGGCCGTCGATGGACGCTTCGTTGACGCGACGTTTCCGACCAGTCAATTCAGGGACGCGGTCGCCAGGCGTGCCAACGAGTTGGCCGACCAATCCGATCGGCCGTCGAACGCGAAAGGCATCACGCTCGGCCCCCTCAACCCAGTGATCGACGGTGACACGATCCGCTACCGATACGTCACGGGCGTCATCGATCGCGGTCGGCGCGTATGTGAGCTGATGATCGCCGCACCAGGCAACCCTAACCGCCTCCGCCAAGGCTACGGTGAGTCCGCCGACCAGCCTCCGCTAAAGCTACGGCGGTCCGCCGAAGCATCTGCGAAGGCGGAAGCGCAGAGCGCGAAGGCGGAAGGGTTGCCTCTACAGGTCGAATGTCCGACGACGCCGCAGGAGTTCGAAGAAGCCGGCGATCGGGCCTGGGCCATTCGGGCCTTCCGGGAATTGGATGATGCGATTCTGCGGTTACGGCTCAACGAGCCTGAGATCGGCGTCGTCGTGCTTCGAGCGACGGGCGACCCCCGAGCCGTTCTGGCTGTCGACGCGACGCTCGAGGCACACCGGAATCACTGGCTCGTTCGCGAAATCGTCGGCTTGATTCGGCGAACGCTCAAGCGGGTGGACCTGACCTCGCGCAGCTTCTTTGCCCTCATCGAGCCTGGAAGCGCGTTTGCCGGAACGCTGTTCGAGTTGGCGCTCGCCGCCGATCGCGCGTACATGCTCGACAACCCCGATGCGGAGAACACCATTCAGCTCTCGGCGATGAACGGGGGCGCCTATCCGATGAGCAACGGCCTCTCGCGGCTGGCGGTGCGGTTTCTCGGCGAGCCCCACTCCGCCGCCCGGGCGCTCGCCCACGACGGACCGCTCGACGCTCAGGAGGCACTCGAGGCCGGGCTCGTGTTCTCGGCGCCCGACGACATCGATTGGGATGACGAGGTCCGGATGGCGCTCGAAGCGCGGGCGGCGTTCTCGCCCGACGCGCTTACCGGCATGGAAGCGAATCTTCGCTTTGCCGGGCCCGAGACCATGGAAACCAAGATCTTTGGCCGGCTCACGGCCTGGCAGAACTGGATCTTCCAGCGGCCCAATGCGGTGGGCGAGCGTGGCGCTCTGACGGTCTACGGACGCGAGGGGCGACCCTCGTTCGACTGGAAACGAACGTAGAAGGCAGAAGGCAGACGGCAGACGCGGGGCTTATGATCTCGAGCGAGCGCATTCCCAACAACGTCGATCTCGCGGGCAACAAACGCCTGCTGCGCGCGCTCGAGCACTGGCAACCGGCCTATCTGGACTGGTGGCGCGAAGTGGGGCCGCCGGGCTTTCAAGACTCGCACCTGGTCTATCTGCGCACCGCGATCAGCGTCGATGCGGCCGGGTGGGCCCACTTCGACTACGTGAGGCTCCCCGAGTATCGGTGGGGCATTTTTCTCGCCGCGCCCACTCACGATCGCCGCATCGGATTCGGCGACTTCAAAGGCAAGCCGGTGTGGCAGGAAGTGCCTGGGGAGTTCCGGAATCAACTGCGCCGCCTGATTGTCATTCAGGGTGACACCGAGCCGGCGAGTGTCGAGCAGCAACGGTCACTCGGCGCGCATTGCCCGAGTCTGTACGACCTTCGCAATCTGTTTCAGGTGAACGTCGAGGAAGGCCGTCACCTCTGGGCGATGGTCTACCTGCTGCATTCGTACTTCGGCCGCGATGGTCGTGAGGAAGCCGAAGCCCTGCTCGATCGCCGGAGCGGCAACGGCGACACCCCACGAATGCTCGAGGCGTTCAACGAGCCGATCGATACGTGGCTCGACTTTTTCGCGTTCACGATGTTCACCGATCGCGACGGCAAGTCGCAGCTCCTCTCGCTCTCGGAGAGCTCACTCGATCCCCTCTCGCGGACGACACGCTTCATGCTGACCGAGGAAGCGCACCACATGTTCGTGGGCGAGAGTGGCGTCGCGCGGATTCTGGAACGGACGTGCCAGCTGCTGAAGGAAGCGGGTTTCTCGGGTGACGTCCGGCAGGCCGGCGGCATCGACTTGCCGCTCATCCAGAAGATGGTGAACTTCTGGTTCAGCCAGAGCCTCGACCTACACGGCAGCGAAGTCTCGAGCAATGCGGCCACGTATTTTGCCAACGGGTTGAAGGGCCGCGCGGAAGAGGAGAAGTTCGAGGACGATCACGTGCTCGCCGCCAATCTGTACATGCTCGACGTGCTCGACGACAGCGGCCGCATGATCCGCCGGGAAGTGCCGATGCGAAACGCGCTCAACGAGGTGCTGCGCGACTGGTATGTCGGCGACTGCCAGGCTGGTGTGGATCGCTGGAACAAGCGAATCCTCGAGGCCAACGGCATGTCCGATCGCATCTTTCTGCCCTCGCGCAAGTTCAATCGCAAGGTCGGCATTTATGCGGGGCGGCATTTCGATCCGCTCGGCAATCCGTTGACGCCGGAGGAGTGGGCCCAGCGCAGGCACGAGTGGCTGCCATCACCGGAGGACAAGCAGTTCCTGCACAGCTTGCAGGTCACGCCGATCTACAAGCCGGGTCAGTTTGCCAACTACATCGCGCCGCCGCCGCGCGGCATCAATCGAATGCCCATCGACTTCGAGTACGTGCGGACCGAGGCGTGACCGCGAGAACAGAGTAACCACGAGAAGGATCAACCACGAGAGAGATTGGCCACGAGAACAGAGTAACCACGAGAGGGATCGACCACGAGAGAAATTAGCCACGAGAACAGAGTAACCACGAGAAGGATCAACCACGAGAGAGATTGGCCACGAGAACAGAGTAACCACGAGAGGGATCGACCACGAGAGAAATTGGCCACGAGGACACAGGAACCACGAGAAGGATCAACCACGAGAGAGATGAACCACGAGAGATGAACCACGAGAAGGATTCAACCACGAAAGAAATTGGCCACGAGAATAGAGCAACCACGAGCATGGCAGGATCGAACCTGTAGAACCTGCATGAGAATCGAACTTCACAAAGCCGGTGGGGTCGCGGTGCTCACGCTGAACGATCCGCCAGCGAACACCTACTCCTACGAGATGATGCAGGAGTTGGACGCCGCCATTCTCGACGCGCGCATGGACGCGTCGGTTCACGTCATCGTCATCACCGGAGCCGGCGAGCGGTTTTTCTGCGCGGGAGCGAACATCGGCATGCTCAAGGATGCCGACCCCACCTTCAAGTACTACTTCTGCCTCCACGCGAACGAGACGCTCAATCGCCTGGAACAGACACCAAAGCTCGTCATCGCCGCTCTCAACGGTCACACGGTGGGCGGCGGCCTCGAAGTTGCGATGGCCGCCGACATTCGGATCGCACGACACGGAGGTGGCAAGATCGGGCTCCCCGAGGTGGCTCTTGGCGTGCTCCCGGGCACGGGCGGAACGCAGCGTCTTGCGCGACTGTTGGGCAAGGCCAAGGCGATCGAGCTCATGGCGCTCGGTTCATTGATGACGTTCGAGCAGGCCCGCACTCTCGGACTTGTGAACTACGTCTGGGGCGAGGCCGAGCTGAATGGCCGCACCTTCGAGGCGGCGATCCTGGAATGGGCGGGCCAGTTCGTGCCACCGAATCGGGCGTCGAAGGCCGTCGGCCATATCAAGCGCGCCGTTCAATCCGGACTGGAAGTGGGATTCAGCGACGCCCTGGCGCTCGAGCGGGAGTTGCAGCAGCGGCTGTTTGAGAGCGACGATGCCCGCGAAGGGATTGCGGCGAATCTGGAAAAGCGAAAGCCGGAGTTTACGGGACGCTGATGTCCGATACTGACAACCCGGTCTCCACGATCGCCGTGCTTGGCGCCGGCACGATGGGCCACGGCATCGCACACGCGGCGATCAGCGCTGGCTGCACGACCCATCTGTTCGACGTCTCACGGACGCAACTCGACCGCGCCGCCGCCGGCATCGAGTCGATCTTTCAGAAGGGCATCGAGGTCGGCAAGGTGACGCAGGAGGAGGCGCAAGCGATGCGCGGACGACTGCGGTTCAGTCACGCGGTCGAAGACGCGGTGCGCCACGCGGATCTCATGATCGAAGCCTCACCCGAGAAGATTGAGCTGAAGCTGAATCTGCTGGGCGAAGCCGAGATGAGCTCGCCGCGGCATGCCGTGTTTGCGACCAACACCTCGGCGCTCAGCATTACCGAAATGGCCGCGGTGCTGCAGGACCCCGGCCGTCTTGGCGGCATGCATTTTTTCAATCCCGTCCATCGCATGAAGCTGGTCGAAGTCGTGCGCGCGCTCGAGACGACGCCGCAGACCATCGAGACCATCGTGTCGGTTGCCGCCAGGATGGGGAAAGAGACCGTGATCGTCCGCGAGTCGCCCGGCTTTGTGACCAGCCGGATCAACGCGATGATCGGGAACGAAGCGTTTTACCTGCTGCAGGAGGGCGTCGCGACGGCGAAGGATATCGACAAGGCGTTGCGGCTCGGATTGAACCACCCGATGGGCCCGTTCGAGCTGGTCGATCTTGTCGGGCTCGACACCCGCCTGAGCATCCTCCAATACCTGCACCGGACGCTCGGAGAGAAGTTTCGCCCGTGTCCGCTGCTCGAGCAGCACGTGCGTGCCGGCCGCCTCGGCCGCAAAGTGGGCAAAGGCGTTTACGACTACTGAATCACGATCCGACCCTGGTACCTCACGATGCTCGGCTGGTTGTGGTCGTGGAAGCCACAGGTCCGCCGCGTGTTGAGATTGCCGCTCGTTCGTGACTGACCGGGCGTCAGGAAACCGACTTGATTGAGCTCTGGACAGTCGGTGTGTTCAGGGTGCGGATCCGACGACATGTCATGGGGCTGGTTGTGATTGTTCACGAACGTGACGCGCCCGCCTTGGGCGATCGTCACGTTCGCAGGTGTCACCTGGCCGTCGGCGCCGATGGTGATCGTCACACCTGTCGGCAAGGAGCCGCCCCCGGTGGGAGGCGTCGGTGTTGGCGTGGTTGGCGTCGGCGATCCGCCGCGCCCTCCACCGCACGCCGTGGCCACAACGATCACAGCCGCGCACCCGAATGCGGGAAACCAACTCGTCCGTCCCGAGTGCATACGCAGGGTTAGACCGCCCATCTCTGGGTGAAGTGACGTCATGTCAGCTGCTCAGAAGAATTTCCGAGAGAGATTGAAGCCGAGATACCAGTCGTTTGAGCTCGATGCGCCACGAGCCACTTGCGCCAAGGTGCTGCCAAGGCCGTTCGAGAAGTTCAGTTGAAACACGTGGCCTCCCGCGCGCTGCTCGATGCCGATGCTGAGCAGCGCATCGCCTGGCCGGTAGCCGGCGAGGCGGGGCGTTCCTTCCGCCACCAGATAGGTATTGTTCAGGATGCGCAGCCGGGCGCCGAGTCCCATGACGACCGTGTCGTTGTCGTCGACCAGCTCCTTCGGATCGGGACTGGTGTTGTTCACCCACCCCGGCTGGACGTAGAGCGCTGCGCGGTCGGAGACCTCACGGGAGACCACCGCCAGGAGCCCCGGGGAATAGCTGTCGCGGAAGTTGTCCGTGCCGTCGATGTTGGCGACAACGCTGAGACCGACCGGGAACGTCTTCTGTGACTTCAGCTCGTACTGGCCAAAGAACTGAATGGTCTTGTTCGACGTCCGAAAGACGCCAATCTGACCGCCCTTGATCAAGCCGTACCTGAAGTCGAGGCCGATCACCGCGCCGCTGTCCAATCCGAACAGATCCTCGACCAGGCTGCCGAACGAGCCCGCCGCCAGTGGTCGACCAAAGCGATGCGTCAATCGAAATGAAAG
>JBOGIV010000336.1:0-9300 GCA_050747925.1 Vicinamibacterales bacterium | reverse complement strand
ACCTTGGCCTGCGTCAGCACCCCGGAGGTGTAGTCGCAGTACGAGAAGGTCGTGGCGGTCAATCCGAACGTCTTCGCCGGGGTGTCCACAAACGCCTCGCACTGGTTGAATCGGGACCGTCCCATCGCGACGCCGCCGTTCAGGAACACCTCGCCACCAGGGCGGGCGCTGAACGCGATGTCCACACCGTCGAACACCTCTTGCTGCTTGACGCCGAGATCGCTGACCCGCTTGACGATATTGTTGGTGGCGACCCCGAACTTGGCGGGAACGGGATCGTACAAGTCGCAGATCGGCTGCCCGCCGCCACCAGGCAATCGCGGATCGCGGGGCGCGGTCACACAGTAGGGTTGGTAATCGGTCGGGACCAAATCCTGATTGTCCGTGGCGGTGAAGTTGCCCTGCACGCGGCGGAAGTACGCGACATCCAAGGACAGGCGCGGCAACACCTCCTGCGTCACGCTGGCGGAGTACTCCCAGTTGTTGCGCCGCTTGCCGAACCCCCGGATCGTGTCGGGATCGTAGCGCGTCGCGACACTTACCTGGCCGAAGGCGTTGTTGGTCAGCGCTCCAAGCTCGGACGCCTGAGGAATGCCGTCGAGGTTGCTGTCGGTCCAGGGGCGTGTCGTGTTGTTCACCGTCGTGTTGAACGGGTTGAGGAGCCGGGCAGTGGCCACCGTGGAGGGCACGACATACCGGCTCACCGTCGCCTTCAGCGCCGTCTTGCCGTTGCCAAACAGGTCGTAGACGAAGCCCAGCCGGGGACCAATGTCCTTGAAGTTCGGCACATCGGTGAGCTCGTCGAAGCTGCGCGGGCCGATCCAGGTGCCGCCGGCCGCGCTCTGCTTCTCCACCTTGTTATTCAGATAGTCCCATCGCACGCCCAGGTTGGCCGTAAACCGGTTGATGGTCCACGTGTCCTGCGCATACACGCCGAGATCGGCCACGAGCCGTTCGCGCGCGGTGTACGGCGTGGTTCGCACCGTCACCTGGAACGGCTGCCCAAGACGAACGATGAGGCCAGTGTCCTTATTCGTGTAGACATCGGTGATCGCCGGCCCTTCCTGTAGCGTGAACCCAACCTTGAACGCGTGCGATCCGGTCACGTAGGACAGCGCCGACCGGTACGATCGAAGCGACGTGTAGTTGCGAGAGAACGTCGCGGAGTACGCGCGGAAGTTGATGCCGGTGGTTTGCTCGACGACAGGATAGCCTTTGGAGGTCGTCGAATCTTCGACCGGCTCGCGCGTCCAGATTTCGGTCATGTTGCCCGCCGCCGCTTCGAAGAGCAGGCGAGAGCTGAGCGTCGATCGAAACGTCAGCGTCTCGAAATGGTTGATCGGTAGGTTCTGCAGGTTCGACGCATCGGGTTGGATCGTGCTCACCAGGGTCCAGTGGTTCGTCTGTCGCGGCGCGTAGTTGTAGTAGGCCGACAGCTTGTTCTTCGGACTCATCTGCCACGTCAGGCGAAGATCGAGGCTGCCGTTTTCCTGGGTCTCGGTTCCCGGCCGGCTGCGATCGGGATCGAAGACGAAGTCGTTGGGATTGCCTTCGTAGAACGTGTTGGTCCGAATCTGCTCGTACCCCCAGAACCGGTGCGCGGTCCAGAACCAGACACGATCCTTCTTCAGTGGTCCGCCAAACGCGAAGCTCGCGTCGTAAATGCGCTTGATGCTATCGGCGGTGGTCACCGTCTGCGCACGGAGGGCGTCATCCACGTTGTTGCCCTGCAGCGCCGAGTTGGCGTAGTTGAAGAACGCCGTGCCTGAGTACTGATTCCCGCCTTCGCGAGGAATGATGTTGACGCGGACGCCGCCGCCGGCTACCTCGGCGGAGATGGCGCCGAACTCGTAGCTCAGTTCCTGGGTCGAGCCGTCGTTGGTGGAGATCCCGGTGCAGGCGTAGTTGCAGGCCATGTTGGCGATCATCAAGCCGTCGAGCTGCACGATCCGATCGTTGAACGACCCGCCGTGCGCCTTCAGCTGGTTCTGATGTTCGCCTGCCGAGCCGCCCACGTCGTTCTGGTTGCTGAAGACGCCCACCGTCATCACGCCGAGCGTGGACCAGTTCTTCGAGGTGGGCATCGCCTGGATGACGTCACGATCGACGATCTGCCGCTTGATGACGTTCTGCGTGTCGACGATCGGACTCTCGCCCGTGACCGTAATCGTCTCTTCGAGCGCTCCGACCTTGAGCTCGGCGTTCACGTTGGCCGTGAACGCCGCCGAGAGCAGAATCTCCTCGCGCTTGACGGTCGAAAACCCCGTGAGCGTGAACGTCACGCTGTAGGTCCCGGGACGCAGGTCGACGATGTTGTAGCGGCCCTGGGAATCGGTGACGACGACGCGGGCGCGCTCGATCAGCGCCGGGCTGGCCGCCTCGACCGTCACGCCCGGTAGGACCGCGCCGCTCGAGTCGCGAACGACGCCGGCAATACCACTGGACTGCGCGTATGCGACCGTCGTCGTGAGCACGACGGCCATTGCGACGCCGACCAGACAACCGAGTCTTTGCATGGGGCCTCCTTGAAACAAGCGTCAATGGCGCCGATTCGTAATCAGCAGAACCGAGCAAGCCCAGCGTTCGCTATCAACTGAAGCCGAATCATAAGGCCAAACGGCAACGGTCCCAACCAGCTGTGCATCCACAGCCGTGCATCCAGAGTTCCCTTCGACGCGCCTTAGGTATAACCTGCTGTGGGAACTAGGTAAGTTGAAAGTTTGAAGAGTTGAAGAGTTGACAGTTCATGTTTCAAGTTTCAGTGAGAACTGAGCTGAAACTTTTGAACTTGAACTATCGACTCTCAACTCTTCAACTTTTCAACTTACCTGCGATGCTGCAAGGGGGTCTCATGAGGCGCGCATTCGCGGCGGCGTTCTTGGCGCTGACGATGTTGGTGATCGATCGGCCTTTGACAGCGCATCACTCCTTTGCCGCTCAGTACGATCGAAACAAGCCGGTGACGCTGACCGGCGCTGTGACCAGGATCGAGTGGATGAACCCGCACGTCTACTTCTACATCGACGTAAAGGAGTCCGCGGGCACGGTCAACTGGGCAATCGAAGGCGGCGCGCCGAACACGCTGTACCGCGCGGGATGGCGGAAAGATTCGCTCAAGATCGGCGACGTCGTCACCGTTCAGGGTCACCTCGCGCGCGACGGCGCCAGGCTGGCCAACATGCAGACGGCAACCCTCTCAGATGGACGCCAAGTGTTGGGCGGGCGCCAGGATGGGGTGCCGGCGCCGAAGCGTCCAGGGCCACGCCGGTGATGCTGCGCGCCGCACTCGCGCTGGGTGTGGTCTTGTCGTCAGCCGGACCTGCCTGGCCTCAGAGCAGGCCGTCGCCTGCGCGACCAGACCTGAGCGGCTTCTGGATCAATCAATACACTCCCGACTTGTCGGTCGCGTTGGGTCACCAACCGCCGTTTACCGAGTTCGGGGCCGAACGATGGCGGACGGTCGACACCTCGAAGGATCCGACGGGTTTCTGCCTGCCCGTCGGTCCATCGCGCGGCTTCACCGCCCCGTTTCCATTCCTCCTCGTTCAGCACGCAGACACGGTATCGATCCTGTTCGAGTATCAGTCCATCTGGCGGGCGATCTATCTGGATGGCCGCGGTCACCCCGAGGACGTGGCCGAGTATCCCTACTTCATGGGGCATTCCGTCGGCCGTTGGGAGGGCGACACGCTGGTCGTCGATACAACCGGCATCGACGAGCGCAGCTGGATCGACACGGCCGGACACGAGCACAGCGCGCAGCTGCGCCTCACCGAGCGATTCCTCAAGACCGGCCCGGACACCATTCAGTGGACGGTCACGTTCGACGACCCGATCTATTTCACCAAGCCGTGGTCCATCACCCGCACGTTCACGCGAGGCAAACCTAGCGATCGGCTGCTCCCCTACACGTGCAACGAGAACAACAAGGACGTCGAGCACTTGCGACCGAATCAGCCGAACCTGAATTACAAGCACACGCCCGAGCCGAAGGCACCACCGAAGCCGCCAGGCGCGCCTTCTGTTCCGGTTACGAAAGGAACCGATCGACGGCAGCGCTGAACTCCGCCGCACGCTCGACGTTGGTGAGGTGTGCGGCGTCGAGCATCAACAGCTCAGAGGCGGGAATCTGTTCGGCCAGCCACATCCCGGCTGCGTGTGGCGTGGACACATCGTGCACGCCGGTCACGACGAGGCACTCTGCTCGCACCTGCGAGGCGACGCCCCGGAGATCCGCGTCACGAAGCGCCGCGCAGCAGCAGACGTAGCCGGCCACGCGCATTCGACACATCGTCGCGCGCAGGCGAGCAATGGTGTCGGGCTCGGCCGCACGGAACGCGCCGGTGAACCAGCGCCCCATCGCGCCATCGGCCAAGGCCTCGAGTCCCTCGGTCCTGGCCACGTTCATCCGCTCGGTCCAGAGCTCGACAGATCCGATTCGCGCCGCGGTGTTGGCCAACACCAGCCGATGCACGCGTTCGGGTGCGTTCGCACCCAGCCACAAAGCGGTCATGCCGCCAATCGAGATACCGCACACGTCGGCGCGAGCGACGCCGACGCCGTTCATCAATGACAGAACGTCGTGCCCCAGACGATCGATGGTGTAGTCGCCGCTCGGCGTGTCCGACTCGCCATGCCCCCGCGTGTCGTACCGAAGGACGCGGTAGCGATCGACAAACGCGGCCATCTGCCGGTCCCATAGACTTCTGTCTGTCCCGAGCGAGTTGGACAGGACCAGCGTGGGCGCATCAGGGCGTCCCTCAACCGAGAACGCCAGTCGGCATCCGTCGTCAGTCTGATGGAAAGGCATCGAGATCGATCGTCAGTCGGCCCGACCCTGCTCGGCGACGACCGCGGAGAGCTCGGCGAACGCGCGGTGCCCCGCAGGCACACCACAGTAGACCGCCTGCTGCAGGAGGATCTCCTTGAGCTCGTCCGGCTCGAAGCCGCCCTCGACGATGGCCGCGCGCAAATGCATGCGCAGCTCTTCCCACCGACCGAGCGCCACCATGGTGCCAATGACCAGGATGCGGCGGCTCCGCACGTTGAGCCCGGGCCGCGTCCAAATCTCACCCCAGACGTAGCGCGTGATCAGATCCTGGAACTCTGAAGTGAGCGGGGTCGTGGCAGCCGTCGCCTGATCGACGTGCGCGGTTCCCAGCACCGTGCGCCTCATCGACAGGCCGTCCACATGGCGTCGGCTCTCGTCCATCGTTGTCATCCTCCATCACGCTCGCGTCGCCAGCGTTCCAGGGTGCGATCGATGAAAGTTCGGGTCGCACCCAGGAAGCTTGCGGGGTCCAATGCGTTTGCGATCTGTTCGGCGTTCAGGTGTTCGCGAATCTGTGGCTCGGCGGCTGCAACCTCGTGCAACGAACCTCCGTCGGCTATTGTTCGATCGCACACGCGCTTCACGAGTGACAGTGCGTCATTCCGTCCAAGGTGCGGCGCCAGCAACCTCACAAGCCCTTCCGCTCGCGCCACACCGCCTGCGGCGTCGAGGTTGGTGCGCATACGCGCCACGTCTACCACAAGGTACGGCAGCGTATCGGCGATCGTGCGAGCCGATCGCGACGCCAGCGTGACCAGTGCGGGCAGGGTCTCCCACTCCGCTTGCCATCCGCCGAGCGCGCGTTCGTGTTCCTGCGGCATTGCCGACAGCATCGTGGCGACGAGGCCCGGCGCCTGCACGGCCGCCGCCGCAACCACGGCAGAGGCGACAGGATTGCGTTTGTGCGGCATCGACGAAGACCCGCCGCGGCCGGCGGACGACGGCTCGCTGACCTCGCCGACTTCGGTTTGCGCGAGGAGCGCGATGTCGCGGCCGATCTTTCCAAGCGAGCCGCAGGTCATGCCGAGCGCGCACGCCACGCCGGCGATTCGGCTCCGCTCGGTGTGCCACGGGATGTCCGCCACACGCAGCTGCAGGCGAGCCGCCAACGCCTGCGCCACACGCGGCCCATCGGCGCCCAAACTCGACAACGTGCCTGTGGCGCCGCCCAACTGCAGTTCGAGCGCGGCTTCCATCGATGATGCCAGGTGGCGCCGTGCGCGCACGATCGCGTCCAGCCAGGTCGCGGCCTTCGCGCCGAATGTCGTGGGCGTCGCCTGCTGCAGCCACGTCCGCCCGGCCATTGGCGTGGCCACATGCCGGCCCGCCAGATCCGCGGCAGCGTCAGCCGCTCGAGTCAACGACTGCACGATGTCGCCAGCCGCCGCGCGCAGCCGCAGCACCAGCGCGGTATCCATCACATCCTGGCTGGTCGCACCCCAGTGGACATGTCCGGCCGCCGCTCGGTCGAGCGAGGCCACGCGACCTATCAACTGCTGGACGATCGGGATCAGGAGGTTGCCGGCGCCGACCGCCTCCTCGAGCAGAGCATCCACGTCGTACAGCTCGGCGCGCGCGGCGGCACGAATCGCCTCCGCGCTCGATGCGGGGATCACGCCGACATCGGCCAAGGCTTCGGCCAACGCCGCTTCGACGTCGAGCATCGCCTCAACGCTGAGGGCTGGTGTGAACGCAACAGCGGCGTCGCGGGTGCGCATTCTGCCGTTTTCTCTCTGCTGTTTGCCGTCTGTCCGCCTACGCGGCCGGAGGCCGCTACGGCGAGACCTCGCCGAAGCTCGTGTAGTCACTTCTGAGCGAAGGCGGGCCGTCTACCGTCGCTAAAGATCGAAGAACACAGTCTCCCGATCGCCCTGTACGACGATGTCGAAATGATACTCGGAGGGGCCGGTGTCATTGATTGCGGTGGCGACCGCTATCAGCGTGGCGCGCCGATCGGCCGGCACCTCGCGCAAGATGGGATCACGCTCGTTGCTCGGGGCGCCGTCGAAGTACGCGCGAGTGAGGTATTCAGTCAGAATCCCGCGCGCCAGGACACGCACCGCGAAGTGCGGCGCGTGCACTGTTCCACCGGACTCTTCGCGTGACATCGGCATGCGCGTCTCCAGACGGTAGCCGCCATCGGCGCCGGTCCAGACACGGCCTATACCGTCGAACCCCGCGGCCCAGAACTCGAGCACGCCGTCCGGAATGCCAGCGCCTGCGCCGTCGAGCAGCCGCCCGCCGACGATGATCGGCGTCGTCAGTCCCGACGCAGTCATCGGTCCGAGCCCGTTGCGCAGCCCGAGGTGCAAGAACGGGCCGACCGTCTGGAATGGAGTGAGTCGGGACACTGGGCGTTGTCTCACAAAGGCGTCTGATCGCGACCGCGGATCACGAGGTCGAATCGATAGCCGATCGCGAATGCCGGTTCGGTGAGCGACATGTCGAGCCGCGAAATCATCCGGTCGCGCGCGCGCGCATCGGGCACCGAGTTGAAAATTGGATCGAGTGGCAAGAGCGGATCGCCCGGGAAGTACATCTGCGTGACGAGCCGCGTGAGGAACGCATGGCCGAACAGTGAGAAGTGAATGTGCGCGGGACGCCACGCGTTGTCGTGGTTGCCCCACGGATACGCGCCCGGCTGAATCGAGACGAACCGGTAGCGGCCCTCGCTGTCGGTGAGCGTCCGGCCCGCACCAGTAAAGTTTGGATCGAGCGGCGCGTTCCAGGTGTCCACCTTGTGCGCGTACCGGCCGGCGGCGTTGGCCTGCCACACTTCGACGAGCGCCAAGGGCACCGGCCGGCCACCTTCGTCCAGCACGCGTCCTTCGACGACGATTCGCTGTCCGATCGGTTCGCCGGCGTGCTGGCGCGTGAGGTCATGGTCGAGCGCGCCGATCGATTCGTGCCCGAACACCGGCCCGGTCAACTCCGTGAGCGTCTGGGGAATGATGACAAGCGGTTGCTTGGGATGCCGCAGTGCCGTGGCGCGGTACCCAGGTGAGTCTGGCGATGGATGCACGCGGGATTCTGCGCGTGCAATCGGCGCCAACGGAGCGCGAGAGGTCATATCGAACGTGATAGTAGAGGTTGCTAGGCTTTTCGCCAACCTGCTAGCGTAAGCCCGCATCGATGTCCGCGCCGCGCCGGCACTTCCTCTCCCTTCTCGCTGCCGTCGCGACTGGCGCGGCGCTGCTGCTGCTTCCGGCCGCACCCGGCTTGCCGCCTCTTGGGCAGCGTGCCGGCGCCTTGTTCGCCGTCGCCTTGATCCTGTGGGTCACCGAGGTGGTGCCCATCGCGATCACGGCACTCCTCGCCATCGTCCTGCAGCCGATCCTGGGCCTGGCGCCGCTGGGCGTCGCGTTCACCAGCTTCATGAGCCCGGTGTTCTTCTTCGTGCTGGTGATGTTCGTCATCGCGCAAGCGCTGACCAACACCGGACTCGACCGGCGCTTCGCCTGCTGGCTGCTGTCGAAGGCCGACGGATCCACGCATCGCGCGTTGATGCTGTTCATGCTCGGCACGGCGTCGATCTCGACCGTGGTCTCCGACGTTCCGTGCGCGGCGCTGTTCATGGCCGTGGCGCTTGGACTATTCGACAAGATGGGCCTCGCGCCCGGGCCATCGCACTTCGCTCGAGGCGTCATGATCGGCATCCCGATCGCCTCGCTCATCGGCGGCATTGGCACTCCAGCGGGGAGCTCTGTCAACGTTCTGGGCCTGAACTTCATCGAGCAGTACGGGAAGGTACGCGTTCCCTTTGTGCACTGGATGGTCATCGGCATCCCGATGGTGGTGATCCTCGTGCCGCTCGCGGCCAAAGTGATCCTTTGGTGCTATCCGCCCGAGCGACGCCATATCGAGGGGATCGACTTCCGCGCCGAGCTTCGCACGCTGGGGCCGCTCAACGCCGGCGAGCGGAAGGTGCTCGCCATCTTTGCCTCCATGCTGGCGCTCTGGATCGCCAGTTCCTGGATCCGGCAAATCGACGTGGTGATCGTGGCCATCCTCGGCGCCGTTGTGATGTTCCTGCCCGGCATGCGGCTGTTCACGTCGTGGAAGGAGGCCGAGCGCGGCACGGCGTGGGACACGCTGCTGATGATCGGCAGTGTGACGTCACTCGGCGCCGTGTCGGCGAGCTCGGGCCTGGCGAAGTGGCTGGTTGACTCGTCATTCGGAGGTCTGGCCGATTGGCCACTCGCGGCCATACTCGCCGCGATCAGCGCGTTCATCGTCGTGATTCACCTGATCGTGCCGATCAACCCGGCGATCGTCGCGTCGATGGTTCCGCCGATCGTGCTTCTGGCCACGTCAACCGGACAGAACCCCGCGCTCTACGGTCTTCCCGTCGTCTTCACAGCGTCGTGCGCGTTCCTTCTGCCTCTCGATGCGGTGCCGCTGGTCACCTATGGCAAGGGTTACTACCGGATGTTCGACATGCTCCTGCCGGGGGCGATCATCAGCGTGGC
>JBOGIV010000335.1:0-8033 GCA_050747925.1 Vicinamibacterales bacterium | reverse complement strand
GCACCGATGTGCGGATGGTTCAGCGCCGCCAGCAGCTGCGCTTCGCGGGTGAAGCGCTCCAGTCGATCGGGATGATCCGCGAGCTCTGAAGCGATGACCTTGATGGCCACTTCGCGGCCGAGTTTGGTATCGCGCGCGCGATACACCTCGCCCATACCGCCTCGGCCGAGAAGCGACGTGATGTGGTACGCGCCCACCTGCGCACCCAGCGGAAGCTGGTGTGAGGACGCCGAGGCCGGGCGATTCTCGCTCACGGTCGCGATGATACCGGAGATCTTTCGGCTCTCGTCTTCCACAGGTATGGCAGCGCAGGCATAATGGCGCGGGCGATTCACACGGCCCGCCTTCGCTCAAACGATCAGGCGAGCTTCGGCGAGGTCTCGCCGTAGCGGCCTTCCGCCATAGCTTTAGCGGAGGCTGGTCGGCCGCGGAGGCGGGCAGACAGCAGACCAACAAACGCACACATGACTGGCGCGCGCGCGATCGGATCGCTCATCGAAAGGTCGTGGATCCCATCGCTCGTGCTGTCGCTGGCGGTCACCGGCTGGATCGTGTTTATTGGAGAAGGGATCGACGCGTACTACCGATCGCGTCTTGTCGAGATGGTGCACGGCACGGCGCATCGACCGTACGTGTATCGCGTGCTGGTGCCGGGCATTGCCCACATCGGCTCGGTCGCGATGCCAGCACCCGTCTCGAGCGCGCTGACCGCGGCATTCGAGAATTGGCCCGGACGACCTGCAGGCTGGTCACCCTTTTACGCACCAAGCTACGTTCTCGTCATCTCGATCATGGCCGTGTCGCTGATCGGATTCGCGGCCGGGGTTCGCGCGTTCAGCCGCGTTGTGTTCTCGACGCAGCCGCTGGTGCACTCGCTCACGGCCCTGGCGGCCGTCGCCCTTTTGCCCCTCACGTTTGGTCCGTTCAGCCGCCAGATCTATGACTTCACGACGCTGTGTTTGTTCACGTGGTGCCTGGTGTTCATGACCGAGCGGCGGTGGATGGCCTTTGCCTTCACGTTCGCCCTCGCGTGCCTGAACAAGGAATCGAGCATCCTGTTGACGGTGGTCTTCGTCGTATTCGCCATGCGCTCGAACACCGGACTCTCAACCGCACGCGGCGCCGGACTTTTGGTGTATCAGCTCGCCGTTTTCGCGATGGTTCGAACGGCAGTGGTGTACGCCTTCCGCGATAATCCGGGCGACACCGTGGAGATTCACCTCTTCGGCCACAATCAATACGTGCTGCTGCATCCCGCCGAGATGTCGAAGCGTCTCTTGATGCTCATTGGTGTGGCGCTCGTCGGCCTCTGGAGCTGGAAGGCACAGCCCATGGCTCTTCGTCACGCATTCGTGGTGCTTGCGCCCGCCCTTCTCGTCATGGGCTTCACCGTGGGGGTGGTTGACGAGATCCGTGCGTACTACGAGATCTATTCCGTCCTGATCCTGATGGCTGCTCTGCCCGTCTGCCGCGCGCTCGACATTCCAATCGCGGCCGCTTCGGAGTCACGGCCCGCGGGAGCGACCGCGTGACCCCATCGTCGGCGCAGGCCTCTCCGACACTCGGACTTTCAGCACGAGCGCTGGTCTTCTTGATGGTTGGTGTGATCTGTTTCTCCGTGCTGACGGTCTACACGCAGTACGTGTTCCTGCACACCACCGATCACGTCAGCGGGCGCCCATTTCGCGACCTCTCGCTCGAGGACTATCGCGACACCCTCGAGGGGCGTCGCCCGTTTCCGTATCAGTGGCGGGTCGCGGGAGCGTGGATCGCGCGTGCGGGTGAACTGGCGACAGGTCTCGATCCCCACGCCATCGACCTCGTCGTGAAAACCGGCGCGCTCGCGGGCTCAGCGCTGTTCCTGCTGGCATTTACCGCGCGATGGGCGTCGCCGATCGCGACGCTGCTCGCGGGTGCGTTGTATTTTGCGCTGACCGCCGCGGCGTACTCGTCGCAGGGCTACAGCATCTACTACACCAACGACTTCCTCATGGTGTTGGGGTGGTTTGCCGCCGTGTACCTCGCGTCGCGCGGGCGCTACGGCCTGGCCGCGATGGCCGCGCTGTTAGCGGCCTGGGCGAAGGAAACCATCGTGCTGGTTCCGATGTTGGCCGCGCTCGCCTGGTGGCAAGGTCGCGCGAGTGCTCGAGCCGTGTGGCTGTGTGCTGCCGGCGTCGTGATTCCCGAGGCCATCTTGCGCACGATGTATCCCGCGCCGTTGGGCGATTGGGCATGGTGGGGCGCCATCACCCGCAACGTGCCGTTTCTTCGACCCGAGCGCGAGCACGTACTCCTGGCGCTGCGCGAGAACGCCAAGGTCTTGCTGCTGTTCAACGTGTTCTGGGTTCTGGCGTACCGCGCGTCGAGGCGCACGAGCGAGTGGTTCCTGAGGACGCTGGCGATTGTGGGCGTCGCGTATCTCGCGATGGCGTACGTAGTCGTGTACATTCGCGAGCTGCGTCACTTTCTTCCATTGGCCATTGTCGTCATCCCGCTCGCGATGGTTGAGATCGACCGCGTGTCACGCGGGCTTCGACTCGATGCCGACACCCGATAGCGCTCGCGCGCCGTACCTCGCCTTCGCGACCAGCCGGCTGCTGCTCGTGGTCACGGCCTACGCTGTGCTCACACAATTCCCCGTCCACACGATCGAACCGTGGATGACGCAGATCTTTCCTGAGAACAACTGGATCGATGGATGGGTGCGATGGGACGCCTTTTGGTACGAGGCGATCGTCGATCGCGCCGCTCGCTTCGTGCCTCAGGGCCACTCGAGCGCCAACTTCTTTCCGTTCTATGCCTGGGCGTCGTGGGTCGTAGCGCTCCCCTTTCAGCCGTTTCTCGAGTACGACAAGGCCTTTTATCTGGGCGGGATCGTTCTCTCGCACACCGCGTTCCTGCTTGGTCTGATTGGCGTCGTTCGCGTGACGGAGGAGATCGCAGGCCCTGACGTGGCGGAACGCACCGTCTGGCTCATGGCGTTCTTCCCGTTCTCCTTCTTCAATGCCGCCGTTTATGCCGACGCGCTCTATTTCTGTTTGTCGGTCTGGGCATTTCGATCGGTTCACGCGGAGCGTTGGACTCTCGCCTCGGCTCTGGCGGTGATGGCCACGTTGACGAGAATCACGGGATCGGTGCTGATGGCGGCGCTGGTCGTGGAATTCGTTCGGCGGACAAAGCCCAACCTGGAGTCGATTCGTCGGCAAGCCGCGGCGGTGGCGATCCTCGCGATGGCGCCGGTGATCGTGTTCACCTATTTCTACCTGCGCTACGGCGACCCAATCGCCTTCCTGAACGCTCGCCAGGAGGCGTGGCATAGGGCGACGGGAATCGCATCGCTGCTGACCGACATCGACTATTACACTGAGGGCTCGCTACTTTCGTGTGGCGGGATTCGCGACTGCCTCAGAGGCTGGGACTTCACGCGTCAGATCCTCGGGATCTGGTACTTCGCGCTCGTCCCCCTGGGTGTCGGACTCGCGATCGCGGCACGCCGGACCATTGGTGCGGGAATGGTTCTTTGGGTCGTCGGAACCTACGCCATGGCGCTGGTGAACGGTCTCGATGGTATGGGCCGCTTCACGTCGGTGCTGTTTCCGGTGTTCATCGCGCTGGCGATGTTCATCGTCAGGACTCGAGTGGCGGTGGCCGTCGTCTCGGCGGCGTGCGTGCCCTTTCTCCTGCTGTTCCTGGGCGGATTCGTGCGCTGGCGAGCCGTGCAATGACCATTTTCCCCTCGCGACAGTCACCCGTGCGACTCGGGCTCGAACTCGTTGGTTCGGTGTTGCTCGTGTGGGCCGCGACGAGCTACCTGTTGCTCTTCATGCATCGCGGCGCGAACCTTCTCGATGAGGGATCGCAAGTGGCGATGGCCAATCGCATCCTGCACGGCGAGGTCATCTATCGCGACTTCCTGGCCGTGGCGACGCCGGGGTCGTTCTACACCGTGGCCATCCTGTTTCAGCTGTTCGGGACCGACCTGATGGTGCTGCGGTGGGCGGTGTTTGCCCTGAGCCTCGGCATCTTGATCGTCACGCTGATCATCGCGCGCCATCTGATGAGCTGGCCGTTTGCAGCGGCATCGGCGCTGCTGACGATTGTCTGGGGCTGGTTTCTGGTCGCGCCCAACCTCTACTCCTGGCAAGCGATGTTCCTGGCGCTCTGTGCGCTCCTTTGCTATCTGCGATACGCGCGAACGTATCGGCGCTCGTGGTTGGTCGCGGCTGGGATCGCGTGCGGGGCGGCAATCTGCTTCAAGCAGAACACCGGCATCTACGCCACGACCGGCCTCCTGTTGTGCCTCTGGCTGTCGCGCGTGTTCGAAACGGGTCAGATCTGGGACCCGTGGCGTGAGCGTTGGTACGGCACTCGCTTCTTTCTCAAGGGCGTCGCGCTCGTGGTGTTTTCGATGCTGCTGTGCCTGATCTACCTCGGTGCCGCTGCGCACCTCTACGAGAACTGGTTCTATTACCCGATTCAACTCTACCCGGAGGGGCTGCGCGTGGACTATCCGGCGTTCTATCCCCTCGTGGCGAAGCCGGGCTTCGAAACGCTCCGTCAAGTCCTGCCTGATCTCGTGACGGAACGCATTGCGCAGCCTGCCGGTTGGGAGATCTGGCAGAAGTTCGTCCTCTATCTGCCGTGGCTCGTGTATCCGTTCACCCTCGTAGCGCTCTGTGTGCTTCTCGTGCGAAAAGTGAACGACGACAATGCGCTGACCGCGCTTGAAGGACATTCGCTGCTGGCGGTGACCAGCTTTGGCGCGTTGACGTTCCTGCAGGCCTGGCCACGCGCCGATGTGACGCACATTCTCTTTGGGATGCAGCCCGCTTTCGTGCTCCTGGGCTATCTCTGCTACTCGTGCTGGCGAATCGCACGGAACCGGTTCAGCGCTTTGACCTCGACGGCCGTGCTGGTGCTCCTGCTGTTGCCCTACGCCCTGCTGATCCGCAATGGCTACAAATACACGGAGTACGGCTTCCAGAACGAGTACGTGCCCATTCGCGCGGCGCGAGCAGGAGGCGTGCGCACCAGCGTCAGGAACGCGGCGCAGATCGATCGGGTGACGGAATACATCACGACGCACACGGCGCCCGGCGATCCGATCTTTGTCGTGCCCTGGGCCGCGGGATTCTACTTTCTGACGGGTCGACCGAACCCCACTCGATTCGACGTGCTGTTGTATGGCGATCCCGACCAGTATCCCTGCTTGATCGCGACGCTGGACCAGCGGCGACCCAAATACGTCATCTACGGGTACGGTTGGGACGTTGACGGCAAGCGCTTCAGAGAGTACGCACAGCCGATCGACGAGTACGTGCGAACGCGGTATCGGATCGCCGAACGCGTCGACGAGTACGAAATCTGGCGGCGGCTGGACAACACCGAAGCCGTGTATCGCGACACGACAGGTGCATGCCGGCGACGAATGTTCAACGCCCGCGAGTTCGGGCGATTGCTGCGACAGATCTTTTGGGGAGGCCGTTAGCTACGAAGAGCGCGAAAAGGGCCGCGATGGCAGATCCAATTTCACTGTCACGCTGAAAGGGCACGATCACGTACGGGGCCACAGAGACGCAGAGGCACAGAGAAAAGCAGGACAAGAGTACTGAATCAGGAAACCACGCGGCCGCGACCTCGCCGAGACCTCTCTCACGACCATTCGAGGCCGCCGACTCAGGAAGCCGACAAACGGCCCGGCGGCCAGAGGACCACGGGCTCAACGTCATCAGCCCTTGCGGCTCGCGTTTGTGCAGGCCAAGGGCCGAACTGCCGCCGCCTGCCGCCTGTGCCAGCGCCATGACACTCGCAACGGCACTCGCCGCGAGCTTCTCCGCGATCTTCTCGTCGGCCCTTTTGTTGGAAGGCTTCACCGTGTTCTCTCTACAGTGCGGCGTTACCAATGTGGTGAGCCAAACTTTCGCGAGTTGGAACCAGCTCGACCGCTGGCTGCGGCAGGTGGAGGCGCTGCGGCGGGCGGCGTGAGGGCTGGCGCTCGTGAAGCTGACCTGGCGGCGGGGCTCTTGGTCACGACCCGACCCCAGATGACGCCCGGTAGAATGAGTCGGCCCTGCTATGTCGGAGGCGTCGACAACGAACGTTGAAGGGCTGCTCGATCTGGTTCATCGAGTGCGTGACTACGTGAACGACGCACGGATCCATGCGGCCCTGTTCGCGGATCAACCGCGCTACTTCCGCGCATGCAGCGTGACACGCCACCCTCGGACCATGGACATGATCGAGGACACCGCGCAAGGACTTCGCTCTTATCTGTCGCTCGCGGCCAACTCCTCCGATGACGGCACGTCGTACCTCATTGTTTTTGGTGCCCTTCAGGTGCTCTATGTGCAACAGGATGCGGCGTTCTGGCTGTGCGAGGCACTCGGATTCCCGGTTCCTTCCGGGCTCGCGAAGCATGCGCTCTCGTCGAACGAAGGTCTCGGATCGACACCTCGTCGGCTCTGGCGGCAGCGCAAGATACCAGCCCGGCGACTAGCTGGCGAGAATCGGACGCGGCCAGATAAGATCCGCGGGGAGGTTCGTGATGGTCCCACGCCTGGCCGGATTCGTCGTGGCGCTGACTGTCGTGATCGCTGGAGCACAGGCCGGCGCGCAGACGCCGCAGGCGCCTCCAGACACGCAGATGCCTTCAGTCATCTCGCTCCCGCCCGCGTTCGATCGTGTGCTGCGCGACTACGAAGCGGCGTGGCGCGACGGCGATGGGCCGCGGCTGGCGGCACTCTTCACGGAGGATGGCTTCGCCGTGCAGAGCGGCAGCCCGATCAGGCGCGGACGTGCCGCGATTGCCGGCGGCCTCACGAAACCAGGCGGGACACTGCAATTGACGGCGTACGCATACTCATCGTCGGGCAACGTCGGCTACATCGTCGGCGGCTACCGGTATCCGACGACGGTCGGCACCGGCGGCCGCTTCGTGCTCGCGTTACGAGGCGGCCCCGACGGCCGCTGGATCATCGCCGCCGATCTCGACAACAGCGGTCCTCCTCCAGCGCGCTGAGCGAAGGGCGTTGGGCCAGTCAGACCGCCTGCCTCCGAGTACGTGGCACGACTGGCGGGCATCGGCATCCTGACACGATCAGGCCGGCCGCAAGAAACTCTTCATCCATCGCGCTCTTCTGAATTTACTCGCGTCCAAACCGACATCACGAAGCTCGCCGAAGCGTTCGGCATTCCCGCGCTTCACGCGTCCGATCGCCGGAGGCGATCACTCGTCACTTGGCGACTACTCAGGAGGAACAGCGCCTCTTGAGCAGACGACGGTCGAGGAGTAGAGAGTAGAATCGTCCGATGCGTGCAACGCTGTTTGTTGTCGGTTTGGCCGTCCTTGGAGTGCCGGTCCTGGCGCGCGACCTATCGCAACCCGACTCGGCCTGGCGCGATCCGTCGCCGCATCAAGTTCTCTGGATCACGGTCGATTCGTCAATTCGACTGGAAGAGCTCGACTGGGAGGGATCAGGCCCGCCGCACGTCCTGCTCGGATGTTACCATTCCGCGCATTCGTACGACGAGTTCGCCCCGAAGCTGACGAATCAGTTCCATGTCTACGGCATTACTCGACGCGGGATTGGTGCGTCCGACAAACCGGCTACCGGCTATGCCGTGCATCGGTCCGTGGACGATCTGCTCGAAGTGCTCGATTCCTTGAAGGCTCAGAAATCTTTACTGGTCGGCACTTCATGCGCCGGGCAGGTTCTGACGATGTTCGCTTCGCAGCATTCCGACCGCCTCAGCGGGCTCGTCTATCTCGACGGAGCAAGCGACCCGACGACGCCCCCATACGATCCACCGTTGCCGGACCCCACGACGGTGCCGCGCCCGCTCAAGACGACACCGGAGCCCGACCGCAGCTCGTTCAACGCGTTCACCAAACGGTCCGGTCTGAGGGTCACCTTTCCCGAGGCCGAATGGCGTCAACAGTTCGCCGAGAATCCCGACGGCTCGGTGGGCCAATCGCTCCTGAATTTCACGATTCGCCAGGCGATCACTGTGGATGCGAGGGTGAAGCCGAATTA